>DASZVD010000298.1:0-5523 GCA_035547375.1 Steroidobacteraceae bacterium | reverse complement strand
GCGAGCTCATTCGGTCGCTGACTCTGAGCTTGGACACTCCCGTCAGCTCGCTCGCCGAGCGCCTGGCGCGAACCGCGGATATCGTCCCATGGTTCACGCACAACGCCTATGTGCACTACCTCTCTCCCCGAGGCCTGGAGCAGTACTCGGGCGGTGGTTGGGGAACTCGCGACGTCTGCCAGGGTCCGGTGGAGCTGCTGCTCGCACTGGACCGGCCGGAGGCGATCCGCAACCTGTTGCTGCGAGTGATGCGACAGCAGAATCCCGACGGCGACTGGCCGCAGTGGTTCATGTTCTTCGAGCGCGAGCGCGGCATCCGGCCGGACGACTCGCACGGTGACATCGTATTCTGGCCGCTGGTCGTGCTCGCGCAGTACCTGATCGCCTCCGGCGATCGCGCCATCCTGGATGAGAAGGTTCGTTTCTTCGACGGACGCAGTCCCGAGGCCGGCGAGGAAGCGACCGTCTGGCAGCACGTGCAGCGCGCCTTCGCATTGATCGACAGGCGGGTCATCCCCGGGACGGCGCTGGCCGCCTATGGCCACGGCGACTGGAATGACTCCCTGCAACCGGCCGACCCTGTCCTGCGCGAGCACATGTGCAGCGCGTGGACGGTGACGCTCCACTTCCAGACATTGAAGCTGCTGGCGCAGGCATTGCGCGGAATCGATCGAGGCAACGACGCCGCTCCGCTCGAGGCGCGCGCGAAGGCGGTGCACGCCGACTTTCAACGTCTTCTCGTCGTCGACGGCGTGCTCGCCGGGTACGCGATTTTCGAGGCGGGCGGCAAGCTGCGCTACCTCCTCCATCCCAACGACGAGGTCACGGGGATCGAATACAGCTCACTGGCCATGATCCACGCGATACTCGAAGACATGCTGACTCCGCAGCAGACGCGGAAACACCTGCAGGTGATCGATGAGCACCTGAGCGCCTCGGACGGCGTCCGCCTGTTCGACCGGCCGATGACCTACCACGGCGGGCCCCAGCGCATTTTCCAGCGAGCGGAGAGCGCGACCTTTTTCGGCCGCGAGATCGGCCTCATGTACACGCACGCACACCTGCGCTATGCGCAGGCCCTCGCGCACATCGGCGAGGCGGACCGGTTCTTTCACGCACTGTGCCAGGCGAACCCGATCGGAATCCGCTCGATCGTGCCGAGCGCCACGCTGCGGCAGGCGAATTGCTACTACTCGAGCTCCGATGCGGCGTTCGCGGACCGCTATCACGCGAGCGATGAATATGATCGCGTGACACACGGGACGATCGCGCTCGACGGCGGCTGGCGCGTGTACTCGAGCGGGGCCGGGATTGCACTGAGCCTCATTGTCCGGCGCTTCCTCGGCTTGAGCTGCGAAGCGCAACACCTGCGGCTCGATCCGGTCATCCCATCGGCCCTCGACGGCCTGCGCGTCGAAACGACCCTGCGGGGACGCCCCCTGCAGGTGCACTACCGGATCGGCAGCCGCGGCTGCGGAGTTCTGGAAGCCCACTTGAACGATCGACCGCTGACATTGAGCTTCGCGGCCAACCCTCACCGCCGCGGAGCGGCACTCGTCGCGCTGCCCTCGGTGCTGGACCAGCTGAGCTCCCGGGAGAACATTCTGGTGATTCGCATGGGCTGACCTGCCATCCGCATCGGAGCGCCATGACAAAACGCAGAAGATCGAACGCTATCTGGCGGAGCGTGGTTTGCAGCCCTGAGGGGCTCGCCGCGCGCGGGCACCAACAGGCGCCGGTGTCGTGCGAACGGACTCCAGCCCGTGACCCCGGCCGCCCGCCTCCCGCAGCCACAGCAGGGCCACGAAGGTGAAGGCAACGAGTCCCAGGATACCGAAGAACCACAGCATCGCGTCGAATCCGGCGGGGTTGTCTGCTCCCGCGTGTGCGGCATCGTTCAGCCAGCCGGCGGCGAGATTGCACGCCGCGAGGCCCACATTCTGCAGAACGTTGATGAGCCCATACGCCGTACCCAGCCTCGACGGCTCGACCAGCATGGCCGTTGACGGCCAGATCACCGCAGGCACCACTGAAAAGCTGATACCCATGAGGGCCGTGGAGACCCACAAGCTCCAGTTCGTCGCGCCGAGGATGAGGAACGTGAGCGGCATCATGAGCGTCCCGACCGTCATCATGAGCGCACGGTGGCCGATGCGGTCCGCAATGAAGCCGAACAGCGGCGTTGCAAAGATCGCCGCAAAGAAGACCCAGCTGTTCACCAGCCCTGCGGCCTCGAGGCTCAGGCCCTTGGCGTCCTGGAAGTACTCGATGGCGAAGGTGCTGCGGAACGGAAAGAACACCGAGGCGAAGAGCACATTGAGCGCCAGGATGTACCAGTAGGAGCGGTCGAACCGCTTGATGTCAGCCCAGGTGACCCGCTCGCTCCCAACCGCGGGGGCGCCGCCTCGTCGTTTCGAGTCGAGCACCACATAGATGACGGCAGCCAACAAGCTCACGCCGGTGATCGCTGCCGCGAGCCACAATGGAGGAGCCGACCCGAGCGCATAGAGCGGGTGTGCCCAGCGTGGAGAAATGTCTGCGGCGTAGGATCCGACTCGTGCGAGGCTGAAGAACAGCGCCATGGCCAGCGCCGTGCCGCCGCCCGCGAACCACTGCGCCAGACCCGCGAGGAGCGCAATGAGCAGGGTCTCCTCCCCGATACCGAACAACAGGCGGCCGGTCACCATCAGGCCGAAGGGGGTTCCCACGGCAGTCAGAACGGCTCCGAGACAGCACAGCGCGGCAGTCCAAAGCGCGACGCGCGCCGGGCCGTATCGATCGATGAGCACGCCGCCCGCCAGCGCCAGAAAGATGTTGGGAATGCTGAAGACGGCGTTCAGCAGGCCGATCTGGGACTGTGTGAAGCCGCGGCCGCTGCGCAGCAGGTCGGCGACCGGCGCGATGGAGTCGTAGGCGTAATAGTTACCCGCGATCACCACGCTGAGCAGCGCCAGAGCCCCCCATTTGCCGCGCGAGCCGCTCACTCGATGCGCGCGCCCTGCCGCTTCAACTCCTTCTGCACCGCACGGATGTCGAGACTCGCGAAAGGCTCTCCGGAGCGCAACGAAATCGCCGCTGCGGCGCCCGCTCCCTGTCCACTCACCGCACAGCACATCATGTTGCGCACGGCCGCGTGCGAGACCTTGTCACCCCCGATGCAGCGGCCTGCCACGAGCAGGTGTCCCATGGCTTTCGGCACCAGCGAGCGATAGGGCACCTGGAAGTAGCGCCCGGTCGTCGGGAGAATCAACAGCCCGTAGCCGTCGATGAATTCCGGAAAGATGCCAATGGAATCCTCGAACCTTCCCTGCTCGCGCACATCGTGCTCGGTGAGGTTGTAGAGCGCCTCGATCTTGCGGGTATCGCGAACACCGAGCGTCATCCCGAAGTTACGCAGCTTGGCGTCCTCACAACCCGGCATGAAGCGGCGCAAGGCCTCCACGGCGTAAATCGCCTGGCGGCGTCCCTCGATCTCGCCGATGGTGAGGTCGTTGGCATCGGTACCGTCGATTCCCGGCAAATGGATCAGGTTGAGATAGGTCAGGTCGCCCTGGTCGCTCACCGTGCCCCAGGTGCCGGCGATCGTGCTCAGGGTCGGCGGAATGAGGCCTGCCGCCACCGCCTGCTTGAACGGCTTGCGCAGGAAGGGCGAGAACAGGTCGTCTTCCTTGCCCGTGGTGGTGATGCTCCACTCCCCGTTGCCGACCCAGTCCTTGTAGGTCTGCGGATCGGCCTTCACCTGCTCGAGGAAGCGCTGCTTGTCGACGCCCGCCATGGAGAACATGACCGACGCCGCCATCATTTCCTCCTTGGGCGTCTTGTGCACCGGCGCGCCGGCTCGCGCCGCGATGTCCGCATCCCCGGTCGCATCGATCACCCGCTTGGCGAGGATCGCCTCCCGGCCCGACTTGCTTTCAGTGATGACTCCCTGGATGACACCGTTCTCGACGATGGGCGCGACACAGAGCCGGTGCAACATCGGCTGCACACCGGCCTCCTGCACGAGGACATCGGCGACGTACTTGCACATCTCCGCATCGAGCGCGTGGCTCAGGGACTGCGGCTCGGGAAGCGCCGCGCCCATCGCTTTGGCGCGCTCCTCGAATTCGCGGCCGATGCCTTCGCTGTCGACCGTCTTCTCGTGCCGGTACCAGGCAAAGCCCTCGACACCCACTTGAGTGATATTGCCGCCGAAGCAACCGTGCCGCTCCAGCAAGGTGGTGCGCGCCCCCGCGCGTGCAGCGGCCAGCGCCGCAGCCAGGCCGCCCGGCCCGCTGCCGACCACCAGAACCTCGGTTTCCAACACGACCTCGACTGAGCGTGCCGGCTCGGGAATCCTCTTCATTCGCGGAGCCTACCGGAAGGCTCCCACAGGGACCACCGCCCTCGCCTCGAGCGTCGCAGGGGTGCAATGCGGATGTCGTGTTCCTGCTGGGGCGTGCCCGAGGCCTGCAGCGGCGCAGCCGGCAAAAGTGAGCGAGCGGCTGCTCGCGCAGCACCGCGCTCTTTGCGTGGAACCTGCAACTGCGCCTCGGCCCTTGCGGATCGGGGGACGGGGCTCGAGGATCGGGCCTTGCAAGGTCGGTGAAAGCCTTTTTCCGGCTCCGGCGCACGCTGCCGCGCGAGGTGCCTGAAGAATCGTCAATCTGTCATAACCCCCGGCAGTTTCGCCAAGCGGCGGGCACTCTACATGCGTACTCTGCCGCCCTTGGCGCAGGTTAAGGCGCAGCAGGTCCCCCATGGCGAATGAGACGACTTCGGAACACAGCGGCTCTCCATCCACGGCGCCCCCCGCGCCGCCCCGCCGCAGGAGGCTATGGATCGCCATCGCGGCGGGTATCGTCCTGGCCCTCTTCCTGCTCCATCACTTCACGAAGGAGCCGGCGAAAACGGCCGGCGGGCGCGGCCAACAGGGCAACGCGACGATTACCGTCGGGCAATCCCGCAGCGGCGACATCGGGATCTATGTGAACGCGCTCGGCACGGTGACGCCCACCTACACCGTGACCGTTTACAGCCAGATCACCGGCCGCGTCATGGCGGTGCACTATCAGGAAGGCCAGATGGTGCGCAAGGGCGACCCCCTCATCGACATAGACCCGCGCCCGTACGAGGCGACGCTCGTGCAAGCCGAGGGCACCCTGCAACGCGACGAGGGCCTGCTGGCGCAAGCCAAGATGGACCTGCAGCGCTACCAGGACGCGTATGCCCGCAACGCGATCGCCAAACAGCAGCTCGACGATCAGGCGCAGATCGTCGTGCAATACGCAGGCACCGTGAAGGCGGACCGTGGGACCGTCGACTATGACAAGGTGCAGCTCGAATACTGCCACATCGTCTCGCCCATTGCGGGCCGTGTCGGATTGCGTCTCGTCGATCCCGGGAATACCGTTTTCTCCGGCACCGGCTCGACCCTCGTCGTGATCACGCAACTGCAACCGATCACTGTCGTCTTCAACGTGTCCGAGGACGATCTGCCGCGTGTCCAGTCCCAACTCACCGGGAACAACAAGCTGTCGGTCG
>DASZVD010000297.1:0-2383 GCA_035547375.1 Steroidobacteraceae bacterium | reverse complement strand
CCTGTCGGGGAGTCTCGCTCAGATCTCGGTGTGCGCCACGCCCGCCGGGCGCGGCTCGCGCCACGGGGGCGCGGCCGAGGCGCTGCCCACCAGCTGAGTCAGCTCCGACTTGTTGGAGATGTTGGCCTTTACGTAGATCCGGCGCAGATGGTGCCGGACGGTGGCCGGCGACAGGCCGAGGGAGGCCGCGATCTGCTTGTATGACTGCCCTTCGCCGAAGGCGGCGGCGATGGTCCTCTCCCGAGGTGACAGGGCATCCAGCGCCGAATGCTCCCGCGCCTCCAGGAGCAGCAGGCCGTTGGTCCGGAAGGAGCGCAGTACGACGGTCCGGCCGCAGTACTCACGGCGGGACTCGAGGCAGCGGCGCAGCGGCGCCGGCAAGGCCGGGCCCCGCCACTGCGGCCATTCGGCCCGGATCAGCTCGACGAAACGCGGCTCGGCGCTGTGCAGGACCGCCCGCTGGTCGGCGATGGCGTGGGAGATCCGGCTGCTGGCGCGGTTGGCCCGGATGTCCTGCAACTGCACGATCCAGTTCGCCGTCCAGGTGGCCCACAGGTGCGGCGCCACCCAGTGGCAGAACTCCCGCTCCGCTTCCTGGAACACGGGCTCGCCGCGATGCCGGTACAGGGAAATGAACATGACCAGGTTGGCGGTCGGGGTCACGAGCACCGCGCACAGCGCCTGCCGGATGCCGAAGCTCTGGGTCAGACGGCACAAGCCCGGCGAATCGGCGAACTCGGCCGGCCCGAAGCGTACCGCCTCCCCGGGCGCCGCGATGGCCGCCTCGGCCAACGTATCCGTATCACTCACCCGCGTGTGGTAGAAGCGCGCGTAGTCGTTGGGCAGGCGGTAGGGAAACGAGCTGTAGACCTGGTGATCCTTGGCCGCTACGCCCCACCACGCCGAGTCGAACCCCAGGCTCTCCCGCAGCCGGCTCAACGCCTGCCCCTGGAACTCGCTCAAGGGCAGCTCGCGCGAATACCGGTAAAGGTCCAACAACAGCGCGCTCAGCGTCCCGGCGCTCATGCGGGGTCTCCAAGACGGTGCGGTGGAACAACAACGGGTGCGCAACGGATGCCGTACATCTGAACGATACCCCGGGAACTTGCAGACGAATAGCGTCACGTCTTCATAGGCTCAGCAACGCGACACCGGCCCGTTGTCGCGTCGAGCACACAATACGCCATGGGGGGTCGCTGTGAAAGGTTCGCTCGTCTTCGCTCTGCTCCTGGTCGATCTGCTCATCGCACAAGCTGCCCTGGCACAGGCCCCACCCGGTGACGCCGGCCTGGAAGAGATCGTGGTGACCGCCCGCAAGCGCTCGGAAAACGCGCAGGACGTGCCGATCGCGGTGACCACGGTCAGCGAGACCAAGCTGCGGGAGCTGGGTGCCAACACCATGGCGGAGCTGGTGGCGCACGTTCCCAACTTCGACTGGGACCCGGTCGGACTCAACTCGCTGTCCTCCTGGGGCCTGCGCGGCATCGTCGACCAGAGCAGGAATGCCGGACAGGAGAGCGGCCTCGGCTTCTACGTGGACGGGGTGTATGTCGGCCGGCCTGCGAGCTTCAACGCCGCGCTCGACGACATCGAGCAGATCGAGGTGTTGCGTGGCCCGCAAGGCTCGCTGTACGGCCGCAATACGATCGCCGGCGCGGTCAACATCACCACCCGGAAGCCGACCAACGACCTGCAATACAGCGCCGACATCAATGTCGGCAACTACGACCGCCGCGACGGCAGCGTCGCCATCTCCGGGCCGCTCATTCCCGGCGTGCTCACCGCCAAGCTGAGCGCCTTCTCGCAGGAGAATGACGGCTACATCCGCAACATCGCGGACGGCCGCTCCCTGATGAACGAAAATCGCGCGGGCGGACGCGGCGCGCTCTATTGGACCCCGACGGACAATCTGGAGGTACAGCTCGCCGCCGATGCCTCCCATGAAGACCATCGCACGGCCTTCGGGCTCGCCGCCGATCCGCAACTGGCCGCCGCCGTGCCCAACTGGTATTTCCCCGACCGCTTCACCACCAACCAGAACGACCCCGACTTCGAGAAGATCGACGCCGGCGGCGGCTCGCTCACGGTGAACTACACCCTGCCTGCCGGGCTGCTGCTCACCTCGATCACCGCGGACCGCATCAACAACTTCAACCTGGACAACGACGACGACGCGGGTCCGATAACGCTCACCCACTCGCACTTCATCGACAAGTCCGACATGTTCTCACAGGAGCTGCGCCTCACCTCACCGCAAGGCGGAACGCTCGATTACGTCGCCGGTCTCTATTACATGAACGAGACAGTGCGCTCGAACCGGCACACGGCGGTCGTTCCGGCCCCCGCGGAGGACGTCGGCATCCTCGACCTGTCGGAGGTCGGC
>DASZVD010000296.1:0-7677 GCA_035547375.1 Steroidobacteraceae bacterium | reverse complement strand
CTCGTCCATGGCCTTCAGCTCCTGGAGAAGCCTAATGCCGTCGTTGACGAGCCGCGTGTCGGGAGGATCGAGGAACGGAAAACTCTCGGGGTCGCCCAGACCGAGCGTGGCCATGCGCAGGATCACACTGGCGAGGTTGGTCCGCAGCACCTCCGGTGGAGTGAACTCCTCCCGCTGCGCGAAATCCTCCTCCGAGTACAGACGGATGCAGATACCTTCCGCCTCACGTCCGCAGCGGCCCTTGCGCTGATCAGCACTGGCCTTCGAGATCGGCTCGATGGGCAGACGCTGAACCTTCCCCCGTACGCTGTAGCGACTGATGCGTGCCAGCCCCGAGTCGACGACGAAACGAATGCCCGGAACGGTCAGTGAAGTCTCCGCGACGTTCGTGGCGAGTACGACACGCCGTTGCGAGTGACGTTGGAAAATACGCTCCTGATCGGAGGTGGACAGCCGAGCGAACAGCGGCAGCACCTCCGTCCCAGGCAGACGAGCGCGTTCCAACTCGTCGGCGGCTTCGCGGATATGCTTTTCGCCGGGCAGGAAAACGAGCACGTCTCCACGCGACCCTTGGCCGAAGCCTCGACCAGGAGCGTCGAGCTCCCGCACGGCTTTCACAATGCCTTCCGGCAGAGAAAGCTCGACCGTGTCCTCTTTGTCTTCGAGGGATTCATCGGCGGACGAACCCAGCGGCCGGTAGCGGACCTCGACCGGATAGCTCCGCCCGGAGACCTCGATGACGGGGACCGGCTGCCCGGGAGCGCCAAAAAAGGCGGCGAATTTACCCGGATCAATGGTGGCCGACGTCACGATCAACCGCAGATCCGGCCGCCGTGGCAGCAGCTGCTTGAGCACCCCCAGCAACAGATCGATATTGAGGCTGCGCTCGTGCGCTTCGTCGATGATCAAGGTGTCATAGCGGCGCAGCTGGCGATCGCTCTCGAGCTCCTTGAGCAGAATGCCGTCCGTCATGAGCTTTACGCGGCAGCCAGGGCCGGTGCGATCGTTGAAGCGCACCTTGTAGCCGATTGCGCCGCCGACCGTGGTGCCCGTCTCTTCCGCAAGACGGCTGGCGAGCGCCCGCGCCGCGATCCGGCGCGGCTGTGTGTGGCCGATCATGCCGCCCATGCCCCGTCCCGCTTCCAGGCACAGTTTCGGCAGCTGCGTCGACTTGCCCGAGCCGGTGGCGCCGCACAGGACGATCACGGGGTGGCGGCGGATAGCCTCGATCACCTCGGACCGGTGCGCCGCAATAGGCAAAGCCGGGTCGTATTCGAGCTTGAAAGGGGCGGGAGCGGCGGGCGCAGCGGCTCCGGTCTGAGCTGGCATGGTGGAATTGTACCGATTGCACAAAAACGGGGCTCGAGAGCCTCTAATGTATAATCCGCGCGGCTCGTGCCCCGGCGCGACCCGCCGGATGCCGGCACGGCACGAGCTTATTGCCCCAAGGGGGATCGAGTTGAAGACGGTTGCCGAGTTCGCGATCAAGTACTGCCAGTTTCTCGATGCGGAAGGAAACCTCGCCGCCGACGCGCCGGCCCTGGCCAGCGACACCAGCGAACTGCTGAAGATGTACCGCTTCATGACGCTCGCCCGCGCCTTCGACTCGAAGGCTGTCAATTTGCAACGCACGGGCCAGCTCGGCACCTATGCCTCGTGTCTCGGGCACGAAGCCACGCACGTCGGTGTCGCGGCGGCCATGCAGCCGGATGATGTGCTCGCTCCCGTCTACCGGGAGTTCGGCTCGCAGATCTGGCGAGGCGTGAAAATGTCCAGCATCCTGCTCTATTGGGGCGGCGATGAACGCGGCAGTGATTTCGAGGCCCGCGAGGATTTCCCCTGGTGCGTTCCCATTGCATCGCAGGTCCCCCACGGAGCCGGTGTGGCCATGGCGATGAAAATCCGTGGCGAAAAGCGTTGTTCCGTCACGTACATCGGCGACGGCGGCACGTCTGAAGGCGCCTTCTACGAGGGCATCAACCTGGCGGGAGCCCGCGCTCTCCCCGCTGTGTTCGTGGTGGTCAACAACGGCTGGGCGATCTCGATTCCGATCGGGCAGCAGACCGCGACGAAAACACTCGCGCAAAAGGCTATCGCAGCAGGAATTCCTGGTGTACAGGTCGATGGAAACGACGTCATCGCCGTCCGCCACGTCGTTGGCGAAGCTCTCGCGAGAGCGCGACGCGGAGACGGCCCCACGGTTGTCGAAGCGCTCACCTACCGCCTCAGCGACCATACAACAGCGGACGATGCGAGCCGCTACCGTGACCCCGCCGAAGTCAAAGAAGCGTGGAACAAGGAGCCGCTGCCGCGCCTGCGCGCTCATCTCACGAAGATGCGTGTATGGGATGCCGCACGCGAGGAAGCACTGAAGAATGAGTGCGCCCGCGAAATCGAAGCGGCCGTGGATGAATACCTGAGCACGCCCTTGCCCTCTACCGACGCGATGTTCGATCACCTGTTCGCGAATCCGCCGCAGAGCCTGCTGGAACAGCGCGAAATCGCCAGGCGCTACAAGCGCAAGCACTAGATCGCCCCAGCATGGCCAAAGTCACGATGATTGAAGCCATCAACCGCGCGCACGCGTGGGAGATGAGGCACGATCCTGCTGTCGTGGTGTTGGGAGAGGACGTCGGAGTCAACGGTGGCGTATTCCGCGCCACCGCTGGACTGCAAGAGCAGTTCGGCAAGGACCGTGTACAGGACACTCCTCTGGCTGAAGGCATGATCGCAGGCATGGCCGTCGGCATGGCCACCCAGGGGCTGCGGCCGATCGCTGAAATTCAGTTCATGGGCTTCATCTATCCGGCCCTGGATCAGATCGCCAATCACATGGCGCGGATGCGTAACCGCACGCGTGGCCGGTTGACGTGTCCCGTGGTAATGCGCATGCCGCACGGCGGCGGCATTCATGCACCGGAACATCACTCCGAAAGTCTGGAAGCACTCCTTGCGCACCACGCCGGACTGCGGGTCGTCTGCCCGTCATCGCCGGCGCGCGCGTATGGCTTACTGCTCGCCGCTATTCGCGAGCCCGATCCGGTCATCTTCCTCGAGCCGGCCCGACTGTATCGACTCGTCAAACAGGAGATCGCCGACGACGGCCAGGCCCTTCCGCTGGACGTGTGTTATCGGCTCAGAGAAGGCAGCGACGTCACGCTCGTCAGCTGGGGAGCGATGGTGACGGAGACGCTGCGAGCCGCTGAGAATCTCGAGCGCGACGGCGTGAGCTGCGAAGTACTCGACCTCGCCACACTTTCACCCATAGATCACGAGACGATCCTCGAGTCGGTGGCGAAGACGGGCCGGCTGGTGATTGTGCACGAGGCGCCGCGCAACTGCGGCATCGGCGCGGAAATCGCCGCCACGGTTGCCGAGCGTGGATTATATGACCTGCACGCACCGGTCAAGCGAGTGACGGGTTATGACACGATCATCCCGTTATCTCGACTCGAGCACGACTATATTCCCACGACTGCGCGCATCATGGACGCCGTGCGCGAAACCCTGGCGCAATGACGGAGCGCAGATGACGACTTTCAATCTCCCGGATCTCGGCGAAGGTCTCGCCGAGGCGGAAATCGTCCGTTGGCACGTCAGCGTGGGTGACGTCGTCACGGTCGATCAGCCGATGCTGGCCGTCGAGACCGCGAAAGCGGTAGTCGAAGTGCCAGCGCCGTTCTCGGGAGTGGTGAAGACACTGCACGGCCAGCCCGGCGACCTGATCGCGACCGGCGCGCCGCTGATCGAGTTCGAGGGCGACACGCGATCGCCGCCTGCCACCAAACTACCGACCCGCGCGCCAGCCACACGCGGCGCTGACGGCGCTGACGGCGCTGACGGCACTGAACGCGCGCCCCTTCACGCACAGACCGCGGACTCAGGAACGGTCGTCGGCAGTATGCCCACCACTGAGACCGAACTGATCGAGACGGCCTTGGCAGGCGGGCGCCCATCCCACGCAGGCAATGGCGCGTCCAGCACTACGTCGGGTCAACGGTTACGCGCAGCGCCGGCAGCGCGTGCACTCGCGAAGAAACTAGGTCTCGATCTCACCTCAATCAGGGGGTCGGGCCGCGGCGGCGTTATCGTCGTCGACGACGTCATCGCGAAAGTGCCTACAACCGCACAAACCCCAGGATTCACCGGCGGAGAGAAGCTTCGCGGCCTCCGCCGCGCAATGGCGCAAAGCATGAGCCTCGCCCGCGACAACGTAGTCAATTGCACGTTGTTCGACGATGCGGACCTGCACAACTGGCGCGAGGGACAGGATTTCACAACCCGGCTGCTGCGGGCCATAGCCGCAGGGTGCAAGGCGGAGCCCGCGCTCAACGCCTGGTACGACGGCAACACGCAGAGCCGACGCCTGATGACCCGCATTGATGTCGGAATGGCCGTCGATACGCCCGAAGGGTTGATCGTACCTGTCATCCGGGATATTGCCGGACATTCGACGAGTGAGTTGCGTGACGAGATCGACCGCGTCAAACGCGCGGCGCACGCGCGAACATTAACGCCGGAAGATCTCCGTGATGTCACATTCCTGCTTTCAAACTTTGGCATGATCGCCGGTCGATACGCCACGCCGGTCGTGGTGCCTCCGGCGGTCGCCATTCTCGGCTCGGGCCGTCTCAGCCGCGATGTCGTTGCGGCGCGGGACGGCGTTGAAGTGCATCTGCGGACGCCGTTGTCGCTTACGTTCGACCACCGATGTGTCACGGGTGGTGAAGCCGCCAGGTTCATGGCCGCCGTACTGCGTGACCTTGAGAAGGATAACTGAGCATGCACGCCCAAGTTGCTCCCGACGAAAATCGCCTCCTGCGCAGCATTCCTGCTGCGCGCGTCGCGCTGATCGAGCGCATCACCCGCGCCATCTCTCCCGACGGCAAACGCAGCCGCGGCACCGTTAATTTGCTGCACCGTTTCGTCAAATCCTACTTTCGCGGCGTCGGCGAAGAGGACCTGTCGGAAAGAGCCCCCGGGCTGCTGGCCCGCGCGGCGCTCGACCACTTCGAGTTCGGGGCGCGGCGCGCGCCGGGACAGGCGCTGGTACGCGTGTTCAATCCCGATCCCGAGCGCGACGGCTTCGAGTCGCCGCACACGATCGTGATGACGGTGACCGATGACATGCCGTTCCTGGTCGACTCGCTCGGCATCGTCTTCGGCCGTTCCGAGATCGGTGTTCACCTGATCGTGCACCCGGTACTGGATATCAAGCGGGATGCGCGCGGAAGGATCACTGACATCGCCGCCAGCATCAACGGCAATGGCAATGGCAGCATACAAGCCACTCGCGCCGAATCCTGGCAGTTCTACGAGATCGACCGTCAGACCGATCCGGCGCAGATCGAGAAGCTCCAGCTCGCGATCGAGGCGACGCTGGGCGATGTGCGTGCCGCGGTGTCAGATTGGGCAGCCATGCGCGAGAAGGCGCGTTCGCTCGTCTCTTCCCTCGAGCACAGTGCCCTGCCGGTGCCGGCGGATGACGTTGCCGAAGCTCGCCATCTCTTGAGTTGGATGGAAACACGGCACTTCGTATTTCTCGGCTACCGCCACTACACCCTGGAGCGGGGAGCGCAGGAAGACGAACTCGTACCCGACGTCGGCTCCGGCCTTGGCATCCTCCGCAACGGCAAACGCAGGAGAAAGGGCTCCGGCGCTACCGTCCTGCGCGGCGATGTGCGCGTCAAGGCGCGCGAGCCGGAATTGCTGATTCTCACTAAAGCAAACTCCGCCTCTACGGTTCACCGCGCCGAGTATCTCGATTACGTTGGCGTAAAGACTTTCGACGCCAAAGGCAGGGTGTCGGGCGAGCATCGTTTCCTCGGACTTTGGACATCGACGGCGTACCATGGAAGCCCACGCGATATCCCGGTGCTGCGACGTAAAGTCGAGCGCGTCGTGCAACACTTCGGCCTCGACCCGCAGAGTCACGACGGCAAAGCCGTTGTGAACGTGCTCGAGACCTACCCCCGCGATGAGCTTTTCCAGGCATCGGTCAACGACCTCATCCGCATCGCACGAAGCGTCGTTAACCTGTATGAGCGGCGCACTGTGCGCCTGCTCGTGCGCCGCGACCCTTATCATCGGTTCTATTCGTGCCTCGTGTACGTGCCGCGCGACCGCTACAACACGGAGGTGCGCCAGCGCATCGAACAGATCGTTCTCGAAGGCTTCGCCGGCACGAAAGTCGAAAGCTACGTGCAGATCTCAGGCTCCAATCACGCCCGGGTCCACGTAGTGGTGCGCACCGACCCGGCGCAAAAGCTGAAAGTCGACTACTCGGCGGTCGAAAGCCGGATCGCGGAAGCCGCGCTCACGTGGATGGACCGCCTCCGCGAAGTACTCGCGCAGGGCAAGGGAGAGGCTGCCGGGCTGCTGTTGGCTACCCGTTATCGCCGCGCCTTCCCGATGGCTTACGAAGAGGACGTTCTGCCGGCCGATGCGCCGCCGGACCTTGCCGATCTCGAGGCGTTGCGCGAGCAGCCGCAGACCATGCGACTGAAGCTGTACCGGCCCGCGCAACAGAAAGCAGAGCGCGTTCATTTGAAAATCGTGAAGCTCGGCGACCCGGTGCCCATCTCGGACCTGTTGCCGATGCTGGAGAACTTCGGGCTGCGCGTGATCTCGGAGCGACCCTACGAGCTCAACTGGCCCGAAGGCGGCGCCGCGTGGATCCAGGACTTCGAGCTCGAGCATCGCGAGCGGCTCGAAATCAGCGACGCCGCCCTGGAATCGAAGTTCAAGGAAGCGTTCAGCGCGACCTGGAGCGGAGAGGCCGAGAACGACGGGTTCAACCGCCTGCTGTTCGGCGCGGGGCTCGACGTTCGTGAAATTACGATGTTGCGTGCGTACTGCCGCTATCTCCTCCAGACGGGAGTCCCGTTCAGTCAGGCATACATGGAGCGCACGCTCACCGCAAACGCCAGCATCACCCGCAATCTCGTCCGGCTCTTCGAGTCCCGCTTCGAGCCCCGAGGCGCCGCGAAAACCGCCACCCACGCGTCCAAAGCGGCCGCAACGGCCACAGCCCGGAACGACACGAAGCTCATAGCCGAGATCCGCGCGGGCCTCGACAAGGTCACCAGCCTCGATGAGGACCGCATCCTGCGCGCCTATCTGAATCTCGTGCAGGCGACGCTTCGAACCAACTTCTACCAGCCCGACGCGGCCGGCAGGCCGAAGAGCTACATTTCATTCAAGCTCGACCCGGGCAAGATCCCGGACCTGCCGCTGCCGCGGCCGAAGTTCGAGATCTTCGTCTACAGCCCGCGCGTCGAGGGCGTCCATCTGCGCATGGGTTACGTCGCCCGCGGCGGCATCCGCTGGTCCGATCGGCGCGAAGACTTCCGCACCGAGATTCTCGGCCTGATGAAGGCGCAGAACGTCAAGAACACGCTCATCGTGCCGGTGGGCGCGAAGGGCGGCTTCGTTCCGAAGCGCCTCCCTTCGGGCACCCGGGAGGAAGTGCAGGCGGAAGTCGTCTCGTGCTATCAGACGTTCAGTCGCGGATTACTCGACCTGACGGACAACATCGTTTCCGGAAAGATCGCGCCGCCGCCGCGTGTCGTCCGGCTCGACGGCGACGATGCCTACCTCGTCGTCGCCGCGGACAAGGGCACGGCGACGTTCTCCGACACCGCGAACGCCATTTCCCTCGAGTATGGCTTCTGGCTG
>DASZVD010000295.1:0-7964 GCA_035547375.1 Steroidobacteraceae bacterium | reverse complement strand
GAAAGTTTGCGCAGCACAAGGACGCCGCCGAGCTGCTGATCCGGGTGTCGTTCCGCTCTCCGGGCGCCGTCTGCGACCTGTCGCGGAAGTTTGGTTGCGATCCGGAGGACCTGTTGGGGCTCGCCCGGCTCGCGGCGGAGCTCGGGATCGACGTGCGCGGGCTGTCGTTCCACGTGGGCTCGCAGGCGCGGGACTCCGCGAAGCACGTCGAGGCCCTGCAGGTGTGCGCCAAGCTCATTTCGACCGCCCGCAGGGAGCGGCTCGGCACATTCGATACGCTCGATATCGGCGGGGGCTTCCCCATCGACTACACCGAGCCGATGCAGGATATCAGCCGCTTCTGCGCACCGTTGCGGGCCGCGTTGGCGAAGCTTCCGAAGCGGGTGCGTGTCATCGCCGAGCCCGGTCGCTTCATCGTCGGGCCCGCGGTGATGGGAGTCGCCTCGGTCATGGGGCGCGCGCGGCGGGAAGGCCATTGGTGGTACTACCTCGACGACGGCCTCTACGGCTCCTACAGCGGCCAGATCTACGATCACGCACGCTATCCCGTCGAGCCGCTGCGCGACAGCGAAGAGCGGCTGCCGTCGGTGTTGGCGGGGCCCACCTGCGACAGCATCGATGTGATTGCCGAGAACCTGCTGCTGCCGGAATTGAAAGCGGGCGATCTGATCGTCGGTCGCGCCATGGGCGCGTATACCTGGGCGAGCGCATCCGAATTCAACTTCTTCCCGAAGGCCACGGTCGTGAGCGTCAACGCCGAGCCGGGTGATCGGGGGAGCGTCGTGCCGCTGCCGTTGTGAAGGGCGTGGCGGCCTGACGGAGAGAGTAACCGAGGTCGGTCGGACTGGATGTTGAACAAGGGGGCGATATGAAGAACGACGACAGCATCAAGCCGGAGACCGCCATCCACGCCCAGGTTGCCGCGGCCCGGGAGGGGCGTGATCCGCGTGTGATCGCCCGTCTGTTCTCCGGTTGGGCTATCTTTGGCGAGAAGCAGTTCCTGCGGGGTTACGCGCTGTTGCTCCCGGATCCGGTGGTTCCGACCTTGAACGCGCTGGGCGCGAAGGAGCGCTCGCTGTTCCTGCTCGACATGGCGCGTCTGGGTGACGCCTTGCTCAAAGTGACCGGCGCGGCCCGGATCAACTACGCCATCTTCGGAAACGTCGAGCCGGCGTTACACGCGCATGTCATTCCGCGCTATCCGGACGAGCAGGAAAAGCTGCGCACGGCGCAGCCGTGGGCTTATGACTGGGATGCCGCGCCGGCGTTCGACCGGACGGCTTATCAAGAGTTGGGCGAAGCGCTGCGCCGGGAGTTGACACGCATGGGGGCTACGAAGCCGATGCGTTTCGATCCGGGGGCTAATGCCGGGAGCCTGTCTGGCGCATCATGAGCCAGACAGGCTCCGGGTTGGCGGAGTACCGACGGGACCGCGGTCTTACTTCGGAGGAGCCGGCGGCGTCGGATGCGGGCCAACGGGAGGCGGCGTCGAGGGCTTGACGCTCAGGAGCTCGACTTCGAAGACGAGCAGGGAGCCCGGCGGAATGCTCGGCGGGGACTGGAGGTCATATCCGAGCTTCGGCGGGATCCACAGCTGATACTTTCCGCCCGTTTTCATCAGCTGAAGCGCTTCCGTCCAACCCGGGATCACACCTCCGACAGGGAAGGTGGCGGGCTCGCCGCGCTTGTAGGAGCTGTCGAATTCCGTACCGTTCAGCAGCGAGCCCTTGTAGTTCACGGTGACCGTGTCGGTGGCCTTCGGGGATTCGCCGGTACCCTGAGTGAGCACCTGATACTGGAGGCCGCTCGCGGTGGTGACGACCTCCTTCTTCTTCGCGTTCTCAGCCAGGAACGTCGCCGCTGCGGCGTGGTTCGGCCCGGCCTCCTTCTCGCGCTCAGCCATCGCCTTGTCGTGAACGGTCTTGAGCATCACCATGATCTGCTGCTGGTACTGCTGGGACATCTCGACCTTGCCGCCGAGGGAGTCACGCAGACCGGCGGCAACGCGCTCGGGTGAAATGTCCGTCGCCGTCGCGCCGCTGCGGCGCAGCTCGGCACCGACGGACACGCCGATCGCATAGCTGCCCTCCGACTTCGGAGAGCTGGCGGCATTATTCTTCGCCGCGGCTCCCGACTTCGCTCCCGCGGGCTTCTTTGCAGCCGGCGCGGCGGTGCCGGATGCGGCTGGCGCGTTCGCGCCGGCGGGTGGCGTGGCCTGGGGATCGGCTGCCAGGGCGGTGCCCGTGGCGAGCAATGTCGTACCGGTCACCAGGGCAGCCAGACACCGGACAGCCCGGCCGGTCAGGGTTGGAAAGGGGCGTCGTCGCTCCAACGGCGAAGTCTTTTCGCGCGAACCAACAGCACAGTTCATTAGACACCTTCAGGCTTGCGGGCCGTGTACGGCACGGCTTTGGGTACCGCAGCGGGTGCGACAGTTTGGACTATCAGTGGCGGCCGTGCTGAGCTTTTTTCCTTTATTCCGGGGGGATTTGCCCCGGGTATTGCCGGTCGCAGAATGGCGACGGGGCGGCTTGGGCGGCGATATCGGGGGCGTTGCAATGTGGGTGCAATGGAAGGGCTTTAAGGGCCGTGCCGCAGAGCGGTGGGGTGGAAGGGGCAGCTGGAGGGAGGGTGAGTGTGCAGCGCGCTGGTCCATTTGGACTGGTCCATTGGGGCTGGCCTATTTTGGGCTGCATGCTGCGGGTCGCTTCGACCCGGAGGACAGTTGCGCGCAGCGCATGAGAAAGTAGGGCCATGCTGACTCTGAAGTCATTGAGTAAGAGCTTTCACGAAGGCGGGCGCGTGCACCGCGTCCTTCACCAGGCGGAGGCTCGCATTGCCGATGGCGAGGCCGTGGCGATCATCGGTCGCAGCGGGTCCGGCAAATCGACGCTGCTCAATCTCATCAGCGGCATCGATCGCGCCGACAGCGGTACGGTGGAGTTCGACGGGCGGGACATCACCGCGCTGGGCGAGCCCGCGCGGACCGTGTTCCGGCGGGCGCACGTGGGATTCGTATACCAGTTCTTCAACCTCATTCCGACTCTCGATGTGGAAGAGAACGTGCGTCTCGTCCTCGAGCTCAACGGGGTCCGCGGCAGCGCGGCGCGCCAGCGCAGTGCCGCAATTCTGACCGAGGTGGGGCTGGGGGACCGTTTACACAGCGCGGTCGATAAGTTGTCAGGCGGTGAGCAACAGCGCGTCGCGATAGCCAGAGCTCTGGTTCACGAGCCGGCGTTGCTGCTCGCCGATGAGCCGACAGGGAATCTGGACGAGGAGACGGCGCGGCAGGTCTTGCCGGTGTTGATGTCCCTGACGCGGGCTCGTGGCGCCACTTTGCTGGTGGTCACCCACGATAGCGGGTTGGCGCGGAGTGTGGACCGGGTGCTGGAGTTGCGTGAAGGACGGTTGAAGGAGCTGGACAAGGGGATATCGGGCGGGGTGGCGTTGCAGGCGGGGGCCGGATCGTGAGGATCAGGTCGCAATGAGCGCCGGCGCTGCCGAGAAAGGCCGGGTCGTTGGAATGAGGCGTTGAATGCGCACGTTATGGGCGGCTAGCTGGCGGCATCTCGTGCGGCACCCGGCGCAACTGGCGCTGGCGTTGGTGGGGCTTTCACTGGGCGTCGCGACGATTGTCGCCGTCGATATCGCCACGGCGAGCTCGCGCCGGGCGTTCGAGTTGTCCATGGATGCGGTCAACGGGGCGGCGACGCACCAGATCATTGGCGGGCCGCAGGGGATTGACGAGGGGTTGTATGTCGATCTGCGGACGCGTGGCGAGGTCGGAGAGCCGCGGCCGGCCCTGGCGCCGGTCGTCGAGGGGTATGTGACGATCGGGGACCGGACGATGCAGCTCGTCGGGCTGGATCCGCTGGCCAGTCCGGAGTTGGAGGTCAGGGCGGGGCGCGAGGCGGTGGGTGTCGGGGCGGCGGGGGTTCCGACGGCGAGCGGGGTGCCCGCGAACGCGGCAGCAGGCGGGAGCGCGGGGGCTGGCATCGGGGCGAGGGATCGGGTCGAGGCGCTGCGGCGGTGGCTGACCGAGCCGGGTGCCGTCGTCATGGCGGCGGGTACGGCCAAGGAGCTTGGGATCGCGACCGGGCAACGGTTCGAGATCGAGGTCGGCGGCGTGCGGTCGCCGGCCGTTTTGATCGGGCAGATTCAGGGCAACAGTGCTGCCTACGACGCGCTCGTCCTGACCGACATTGCACAGGCGCAAGAATGGCTGGGGCGAGTCGGGGTGTTGTCTCGCATCGATGTCGAAGTTCCCGAAGGGCGCGCGGGAGAGCAGGTGCTCGCGCATCTTCGCGAGCGCCTCCCGCAAGGAGTGCAGCTGCACGACGCGCGGGGGAGAACGCGTGAAAGCCTCGATATGACCGGCGCGTTCACCACCAATCTCAAGGCCATGAGTTTGCTCGCGCTGCTGGTGAGCACCCTGCTCATCTACGGCGCGATCAGTTTCGCGGTCGTGCAGCGCCGGCGGGTCATTGGGATTTTGCGCGCACTGGGTGCCACGCGTGCCGAAGTGTTGACGATAGTGCTGACGGAGGCGGCCGCCCTGGGAGTCGTGGGCGCGGCGCTGGGCTTGCTTCTGGGGCTCGCGATCGGACGTGAGCTGATTACACTGGTGTCGCGGACCATCAATGACCTTTACTTTGTCGTGGCAGTGAGCGAGGTCACGTTGCCCACGACCTCGATAGTGAAGGCGCTCCTCGGTGGGTTCGGTACGGCGCTCGCGGCGGCGTTGCTTCCAGCGCTCGAAGTGGCGGATAGCGCACCGCAACTTGGTTTGCGGCGCTCAGTACTTGAGTCGCGCGCCATCCATATCGCTCGCAGGCTCGTTGTGGTGAGCGCGGTGCTGGCGGCGGCTGCGGGCATCATCGTGTTGGTTTCAGGACGGAGCCTGCTTGCGGGATTCGTGGCGCTCTTCATGCTGCTGTTGAGCGTGGCGGCCATTACACCGGCCGTGTTGCGCGGTCTCGCTCGGGCTGCCGCGCGTTTGGCGGGACGCGCCAGCCCCATTGCGCGACTGGCATTTGGCGATGTCGCGGCGTCGTTGAGCCGTACCGGGGTTGCGGTGGCTGCCTTGGGTATGGCGGTAGCGGCCATGATCGGTGTGTCGATCATGGTCGAGAGTTTTCGCGAGTCGCTGCGCGAGTGGTTGGGACGGACCATGCGTGCCGACATCTACGTAACGGCGCCTGGTCCGGGCTCTGACCGGCCCGAGCGCCGGCTGGAGCCGGGTGTCATCCGGGCTCTTCTCGCCACGCCGGGTATCGATGATCACAGTGAGAGCCGCCAGGTCATCGTGGAATCCCCCAGCGGGCCCGTGCCTTTGACGGCACTGCAATTGACGCGTGTCGGTTATTCGGCGCTGCAGATGGTGTCAGGTGAGGCAAGTCGGGCCTGGCCTGAGTTCGAGCGGGGGGCGGTCCTCATTTCGGAGCCTCTCGCGTGGCGTCTGCAGCTCAAGGCAGGGGATCGACTCGCACTGTCCACCGCATCGGGCGTAGCTGACTTCCGGATTGCGGCAATTTATCGCGAGTACGGTAACGACCGCGGCAACGTGCTCATGAGCCTCGCGCAGTACAGGCGTTTGTGGCACGACGACGACGTCACCAGCCTGGGGATCTATCTCAAGTCCGGCGCGCAGCCGGCGAGCGTGATCGCGGGCCTGCGCACGGCGGCCCACGGCCGGCAAGCCCTGCTGATTCGCTCGAATGCCGCTCTTCGCGCGATCTCGATGAGTATTTTCGAGCGGACGTTCGTGATTACGCGGGTGCTGTACTGGCTGGCCGCGGGGGTTGCGGCGGTCGGCCTGATCAGCTCGCTGCTCGCCTGGGAGTTGGAGCGGTCGCACGAGCTGGCGATCGTGCGCTCGATCGGGCTCACGCCGCTGGGAGCCGCGGGCCTGATCGAGGCGCAGACCGGGTTCATGGGGCTGGTCGCGCTGGTGGCCGCGATTCCGGCGGGATTGCTGACGGCGATCGTGCTGACCGATGTGATCAATCGGCGCGCGTTCGGGTGGCAGATCGATCTGCACCTGACGGTTACGCAATTCACGGACGCGTTGTCTTTGGCTCTGGTGGCCGCGTTGATCGCCGGCTTGTATCCCGCTTGGCGGACCGCGACGGCCCCGATTGCCGGGGATATTCGTGAGGAGTGAGGGTGTGGAGTGTTGGATGGGCCGCTGTTGGGCGTGTGGGGGCTCGGGGACGGTTGGGAGTTGGTGGGGCGTTGTCGTTCGGGCTTTGGTTGGTGTTGTGGCGGCCGTCATTTCGGGCGCTGTCATGGCGGCAGGGCCGTTACCCGATCTGGGAGTGTTGGGGAGTGCAGATCGCAACGACGGATTTGCGCAGGTTCTGGAGCCGAGGACGTTCGAGTTTCCTCGGGATCATGGCCCGCACCCTCAATATCGGCAGGAGTGGTGGTACGTCACGGGAAATCTGGACGGGGCGGGTGGGGAGCGGTTTGGGGTCGAGCTGACGTTCTTTCGGTTTGCGTTGGCGCCGTTGCCGGGGCGGCCTGCGGCTCGGGTGGGGACACGGGCGGCGACGGCGGGGGAGGAAGAGAGAGCTGGGGAGGGGGAGAGAGAGGACGGCGGGCGGCAGTCGAGGTGGCGGGCGCGGCAGATTTACATGGCGCATTTCGCGGTGACCGATGTGGGGCGGAAGCGGTTTCGGTTTGCGCAGAAGCTGTCGAGGGATGCGCTTGGATTGGCCGGGGCCGTTGAGTCCGAAGGCGGGCAGGAGGCGGGACAGGCAGGCGGAAAGAAAGTGGGAGAGGGTGCAGGGAAAGGTGAAGGACAGCGGGTGGGGAAAGATGAGGAACAGGGTTCGTTGCGGGTGTGGATCGATGATTGGTATCTGCGGGCGGTGTTGCCGGAGGCGACCGAGTGGAGTTTGCACGCTGCCGAAAATGGCTATGAGCTCACGCTGAACGCGCAGGTGTCGGTGGCACCCGTACTCAATGGGGAGCGGGGGTTGAGTCGGAAGTCGAGCGAGCCGGGGTCGGCGAGCTACTACTACTCGATACCGCGTGTCACGGTCCGGGGGCGGTTGGTGAGAGACGGAAAGCCCGTGGACGTGCACGGTATGGCATGGGTGGATCGGGAATGGGGGAGCGGAACGCTGGGGCGCGGTGAGCAGGGCTGGGACTGGTTTGCTCTCGAGCTGCAAGACGGGAACTCGCTCATGTTCTATGCGCTGCGCAATCGCGATGGCGGGTGGGATCCGCACAGCGCGGGCACCTGGGTGAGCGCGGACGGCGAATCGCGGGCGCTTGCCGGCGATCAGGTGCGGATCAATGTCGAGGACTATTGGAAAAGCCCGCGGGGGGGACGCTATCCCGCCCGGTGGCGGGTGCGGGTACCGGCGGAGGGGATCGATCTGGATGTGCGGCCCGCGTTGCCCGATCAGGAGCTCACCACATCACCGCGGTATTGGGAGGGAGCCGTGGACGTGGCCGGCACGAGCCGGGGGCGCGAGACCCAGGGGCGGGGATACGTCGAGCTCGTTGGCTATGGGGCGCAATAACGGCGCCGGATGTCCGGTCTGGTGGGCGAACGTTGTCCTTGCTAACACTCAGGTCGGACAGGAGATGCTCATGCGACGCTCATTCGTTTCCGTGGCCGCCACGGCACTGGTTGCGGTTCCCGTTTTTGCCGCGCTCCCGAACGGGACCAAAGCCCCGGACTTCAGCGCGGAAGCCTCGTTGGCCGGGAAGTCGTTCCACTTCTCGCTCGCGGAGGCGCTGAAGAAAGGGCCCGTGGTGTTGTATTTCTATCCGGCCGCGTTCACGCCGGGTTGTACCGTGGAAGCGCATGAGTTCGCCGAGGCGACCAGCAGGTTCAAGGCGCTCGGGGCGACGGTGATCGGGGTGTCGCACGATCCGATCGAGAAGCTCAACCGATTCTCGGTGAGCGAGTGCCGCAATAAATTCGCGGTGGCTTCGGATGCCGACGGCAG
>DASZVD010000294.1:0-9119 GCA_035547375.1 Steroidobacteraceae bacterium | reverse complement strand
AGTTGGAATATCTCGCGGTGCGAGGGCTCAGGCTCCTCGTCCCGCAAACTCTGGTCCTCGACGGTCTCGACGATCCCGTTGCGCGGGGCTTCCAGCGCGCACTCGGCACCCTTTCCCGCGCCGGAGCGCAGATCACCGAGGCCCCGCTTTCCGAGCTGCGGGAGCTGGCGCAAATCAATCGCCTGGGCGGCTTCTCCGCCGCTGAAGCCTACGCCTTGCACAGGGGACGCCTGGAAACGAGCGCGGCGCAATACGATCCGCGCGTGTCGGTCCGGATCTTGCGCGGCCGCGAGCAAAGCGCCGCCGACTACATCGATCTCGTCCACGCCCGCACGGCTTTTCAGGCGCGCATCAATGCACAACTCGCACCGTTCGATGCGGTGGTGATGCCGGCTACCCCCATCATCGCACCGACGCTGGCGGAGTTGGCAAGCGATGCCGAGTACGGCCGGTTGAATCTGCTCGCGCTGCGGAACCCGTCGGTCGCCAACTTCCTGGACCGCTGCGCCCTGTCCCTGCCGTGTCACGAGCCGGGCACCGCGCCCGTCGGGCTGATGCTGATGGGGCCGAACGGCGCCGACCGTCGCTTGCTGGCGATCGGCGCGGCCGTGGAGGAGCTACTGCAGCAGTAACGCGGCCAGCGACAGCGCCAGGGCGGGAGGCATGATCACGAGGCCCCACTTGAGGAAATCCCGCGCCCGAGCTTCGAGCCCTTCACGACGCAAAGCGGCCAGCCAGAGGATCGTGGCGAGCGACCCGGTGACGGACAAATTCGGTCCCACGTCGACGCCGATGAGAATGGCCCCCGCGACGCCGGGCGGTGCGCCCGCCGCCTGCACGGCAGTGCCGGCAATCAGGCCCGTGGGGAGGTTGTTGGCGAGATTGGACAGCAGGCCCACCGCTCCACCGCAGAGGACGGCCGTCACCTGCGGCGACTGCTGCGCCTGATCCCGCAGGAGCCGGCTCAAAGCCCGGATCACTCCCGACTGATCCAGGCCTTCCACCAGCACGAACAATCCCGCCACCAGAGGAATGACGCCCCACGAGATGTGCCGGATGAATTTCCAGGGCGAGGCGCGCTCCAGGCCGGCCACCCACGTCAAGGTCACCAGGCCCGCGAGGCAGGTGGGCAGGCCCAGTTGCCAGCCGCGCGCCGAAGCGACCATGAGCACCAACGCCGCGAGCGTAATGCCGTAGGCCGCCGCCTTACCGGCTGGACGAAGCGACGGCGTACTCACTTCAGTCGTGACCGGCGCGGTGAGAGCGGCGCGCTGCGTGTAACGCAGCGCGATGTACGTGGCCAGGATCGCGAACAGGGACGGCAGCGCGAAATGCGGCAGCCACTGCGCCAGCGGCGGCAGGTCACGGCCGTAGATCACGAGATTCGCGGGATTCGAGATCGGCAGGACGAAGCTCGCGGCATTGGCAATGAACGCGCAGATCAGCAGGTAGGGCAGCGGTTGGCCGATCCGGCAGGCGCGAGTCACCGCCGCCACGGCGGGCGTCAACACCACGGCGGTCGCATCGTTCGATAGAAACACCGTGACCCCGATGCCGACCAGGTAAATGAGCCGGAACAGCCGCAAGCTCGAGCCCTTGGCGCGGGAGGCCGCCAGGGAGGCCAACCAATTGAACAGCCCGGTCTCGCGAGCCACTTCGGCGAGTAACATCATTCCCGTGAGGAACAGGTAGACGTCGACGCCTTTGCCGACCCCTCGCAGCGCGGCATCCACAGGCAGGAGTCCCAAGGCGACCAGGGCCACCGCGCCAGCCACCGCCCAAACAGCCTCCGGCACGCGCAGCGGCCGCAGGATCACGCCCGCCGTCGCCAGCGCCGTGATGCTCCAGATCGCGAGATTCACCACATCAAACCGAGTCGTTGTGCAACGCTCGATTATGCCACCTCGCCTGCTCGAGCGGCTCCTCGGCGACGCTGGCGCCGACCGAAGAGATCCGTCGCACGTCGCATCAGAACTTCCGCGACAGGTACAGGGTGACCCTGTCAATGTTGTAAAACGAGTCTGGGCGTGTGCCCGACGACGTATCATTGGGTTCGCGCAGCCGGGCAACTTTGATCCCGTACAGATAGTCGAGCCCCAGATCCCATCCCGGCAGTAGATTGCGCCACTGCACACCGGCCCCGAAGACGAACCCGTAGGCGGGGGTCGTCAGGTTGTAGCGTGCGGCGCCGCCGAACAAGCTCAAGGCCAGCGGATTGTCGAACCGATAGCGGTAGTCGAGTGCCCTGAAGGTATAGAGCGGGCGGCCGTCGATGTCGTCGGCTTCGACACGGAAGCCGAGATCCTGGTGCGCCGATGCCTCGCGGCGCGCGCCGAAACCAATGTGCGGCTCAGCCTTGAAGGATGTTTGTTCGACGGGGGCAACTCCATTGAGGCTGATCTGCACTCGGCTGAATGCGACACCCGCATCAACGAACAGCTCAGCGTGATCACTGCGCCGCTCCCCGAGCGCATCATCCGCCGCCGCCGAACCCCCGCCGGCGTGCAACGCGTCGCCATAGCGCATGAACGCCGCGAAGCGCGAATATCGCCCGCCGAAAACATCACGTCCCGCGTCGATCTCCGTGCCCACCACGTACTCGCGCCACGGCCGCGAGTAACTGACGGAGGCCATGTATTCGTGGCGGTAGGCAATCGCCGAGTAGTATGAGTCATTGACCAGGGCGCGCAGCTGCGCCTCGAACCGACCGCCAAAGGCCGGCTCCCAGCCGAGACGCACCAGGTCGCTGCGTCCCCCGACCGCGTCGCCGAAGACTCGCTGGTCACCGAACCAGTGGCCGAAGCTGAGGCCATCGTTGGTAATGCCGTCGCCGTAGCCTGTTTGCACTGGTGTGTACCCGTGCACGTACCACGTCGGTGCCCAGTAGGAGTTCTCGAATGTCAGGTCGAACGGTCCCAGGCGAGGAAAGTGGACGCCCACCGAGAGGTCCGGCTTGCCCAGGAGATAGTTGCGGCCGGCGTCGGTATCGTTCCCCGCATACTCCATGTAGACCGCAAAGGGTACCGGTCCCGGGAAGATGAAGCGGCTGGTGACGGAGGCTTCCTGCTTGCCCACCACGTGCTCGGTGCCGAAGCCGGTGCTCTGCGCCTTGCTGGGATTGAAGAACGCCTGGAACACATCGCCGATCGACTGGCCGCCCGCTGCCCCGCCGCCGAAAACGAGGATGCGACTGGCGGCGATGGACCAGCCGGGGATGGGCTCGAGCCCCAGGTGCAGGCCCGCGACCTTCGGATAACCCGTCGTGAGCGTGCCGTTGGTGAGCTCGATCTTGTCGGATTTCGACATCCGCGCCGCGAAAATCTCGTACTGCAGCCCGAGGCGCGTGAGCGGAGTGTAGTTGGAGAGCGTGACCGACGGCATCGTCGGCGCCTCCGTGCTGAGCAGCATGGAGCTGTCGGTCATGGGCGACCACCAGTGATCCCGCCAGCCGAGATCGAGCTGCGCCCAGTTGAAACCGAGACTCAACACGGAGCCGGTCGGAGTGAAACGCCCCTGGTAAGCAATGCCGCCGACGCCCAGCAGGAGGTAATCGCTCGGCTGCAGGTACGCGGCAGCCGCGGCCTGATAGTGACTCTGCTCGGTCTCACCGTGCTGATCGGGCATCACCGGGTTGCCACGGCCGCCCGAGGCGGACGCCTCGAGACTGGCGAATTCGATGCCCGCGCCGTGCATGTAGAGGCGCAGATAGGAGCGGACCCGCTCGCACAGCGGCGCATCCCGCCGACAGGCCTTGGGCAACGCATCCAACACGAGCGCCGCCGGAATCGGCCGCGTCATGACGGGCTTGTCGCCCAGCACCAGGACACGCTCGACTTCGCGCTCCACCTCGGGATCGAGATTCAAGGGCAGGTAGGGAGTCACGCCCCGCGCGAACGCCGCCGCGGACAGCACCAGCAAGAGCAGACTGAAATAGCGGCCGAGGCGCAGCATGACCGGGAATCTTAACGGGGGGCCCCTTTCAAGGTCCTTTGGTGCCCCTTTCGTGCTGCTTTCCCGGGTGTTGAGCAGCCGACCCTCGCGCTACGGAGATCCGACTCGCCCGCACATCGCGGGAGCGCTCCAGTATGTCAACGACCTGCTGCCGTCAACAGCGGAGTCACGATGCGCTCGAGCCGCTCGGCTGTCCAGATGGGCTTGCGATCACGCCACCCGTCGTCGACGAGCCGCCCTTCCCGATCGATCGTGAAACTCACCGGAATGCGCCAGATGCGTCCGTAACCGGGCGCGCTCGACTGCGTCAGCAAGCCGACCGGAAAACTGAAGGAGCGCGCGACGGCGCGAACCTTGGCGATATCCTCCGGCAGGTCGAGACTGAATCCCAACACCCGCAGGCCTTGCGGGGCGTGCTCGGCCGCGTACTTCGACAACAGCGGCAGCTCGTCCCGGCACGGGACACACCACGTGGCCCAGAATGTCAGGATCACCACGCTTCCCAACAGATCGACGGTCGACACCTTTGCCCCATCCAAGGTGGTCAAAGTAGCATCGGGTGCCCGTTGTCCGACGTGCAGGTCGTTCGCGCGCACCGGGCTGTCCAAACAGCCCAGCAAGCCGAAAGCGGCCGCGTAGCGCAGCAGCGAGCGCCGCGTCTCGCAATACGTAACGTCACGAGCCGTGGTGTCAGGAAACGCAGCCTCGGAACACGTCGCGTCAGAATGCATAAGCTCCGCCGACGCTGGCCGTCCAGCGCGGGAACACCTGATAGCCGTCGAGATTGCTGTACACCGGAACCTGCACGAATGCAAACACGTGCAGACCGCCCACCACGTGAACGGTCATTCCGGGACTGACATACGCCACGGTGCCGGCGGTGTCGGGCAGATCCGCCAGGGCTCCTTGGTCGCGGCTCTTGTGCGTCAGGTTGATCTGCACCTGCGGCACCCATTGCGGCTGCGCCTCGTAGCGTAATCCGAAGCTCACCGTCTCGAGGTTGCCCGGCCTGAAGTCATTGCCCGGCTGGTCGAGCTTGTGAGACACGGCGCTCTGGAACTGGCCGTTGATGAAAGCGTCGAAATCCTGGCTGACCGCTTGATAATAATAGGCCCCGAGAATCACATCGGTGCTGCCGGTGCCCGGCTGCAGACTGGCGTCGAGGGGGGTGCCGGCAGCGGGGCCGCTGTCGAAGTTGATCGCCGTGCCGTAGTGGCCGGTCGGCAGCTTCACTCCGAGCTGCAGCCCGAGGTTGTGCGTGGGCAGCAGCCCCTGCCAGCTCGCAATGAGCTTCAGATCGCCGAGCTCCGAGAGCCGCGCTCCGCTGATCTGGTCCGGGGCCGTCTCGGCGGGCGTGTAGGGCTGGTCCTGATCCCCGTACGTCGTGTGCGAGCGCACGACGTACGGCACGAGGAGGTTGAAATTCCAGCTCGCGGTGGGGGCGTAATCGAGACCGACCGTGATGTAGCGGTTGATGGTCTGCTTCTCGATCTCGCCGCCCGTGGCGCCGGGAGCGGCGGGCTGATTGACCACCTGGGCCGGTGTGGCCGTGCCCGTTCCGCGGCGCAGCTCGTCCTGGTTGATGTAGTCGTACTCGAACGTGAGTCGCAAGCCGGGCAGCGCCGAATAGCCGGCCGCGGCGTCCGCGCTCAGAGTGCAGCCGCAGGTGGCACATCCCCACGCCGCCATCGGGCCCGTGCAACAAAGCAGACCCACACCGGCCGCGTGCAGCACCCGGCTCTTCGAGCTTCGCATCGACTCTCCCCTCGCCTAAACCGCTATTGTCGCGGACGATCGGGAGGCCTGAGCATGCGACCGAGTGTCGCAGGGGAGCTGCCGGGAGGGACGGGCAAGTGTTCCTGGGGTGATCGCCTGATACAGTGATGCGCATGACCCCGCGTGCCTCGCTTTCCTTCCTCCGGCTGCTCAGCAACCTGCGCTGGCTGGCGGTCGTCGGCCAGGCGCTGACCGTGCTCCTGGTGGTCGGCCCCTTGCACATTCCCCTGCACACCGCACCCCTGTGGTCCGGCATCGCCGCACTGGCTTTGTTCAACGTCTACGCTACCCTCCGTGTGCGGCGCACGGACTCCGGGACCGCCTCGGATGCCGAGGTCTGCGTCCATACCCTCATCGACATCACGGCCCTCACGTGGATGATTGCCGCGAGCGGCGGCATGGAGAATCCGTTCGCGTCCCTCTTCCTCATCCCGATCGCCATGGCGATCCTCGCGTTGCCGCCGCCCTTGATGGGACTCACGGCAGTGCTGGCTGTCGTCGGCTACTTCGTCTCGACTCTGTTTGGCCGGGAGCTGCCGCCGGTGGCTGCGCAACTCGGCGGCCCCTTCGGGCTGCACAAGATCGGCATGCTCGCCAACTTCGGGGTGTCGGCCCTGGTCATCCTGTTTTTCTTCACCCGCATGACCGCGGCCTGGCGGCGAAGCGAGCGGGAGGTCGCGCAACTTCGCGAGCAGTTCACGCGCAACGAAGGGATCGTGGCCCTCGCTACACACGCTGCGGCGGTAGCCCACGAATTGAATACGCCGCTCGGCACCATGACTTTCATGGTGGACGACCTGGCTCGGGAGGCCAGGACCGACGCCGAGCGGCAGGAGCTCGCCACGCTCAAAGCCCTGGTCGACATCTGCCGCGACCGCGTCCGGCAACTGGCGGCTCCGGCAGAAGCGGACAGCCACGGCGGCCGGGACCAGGTGAGCCTGGATCACGTGATCCAGCAGTGGCAGCTGGTGCGTCCCGCAGTCGAACTGCACCGCAGCGGCTCGATCGCCGGCTTCGAGAAAGTGGATCCGGCGGTCGGCCACCTGCTGCAGGCGCTGTTGAACAATGCCGCCGACGCCGGCGAGCAGGCGGGCATCGCCCGCGTGGACCTGCACCTGCAATCGGACGAGCACGGCCTGCGCGGCGAGATCCGCGACTACGGTGTTGGTTTCGACGAGGCCCGGCCGCCCCTGCCGGCCGCCCTCTTCCGCAGCAGCAAGCCCAAGGGACTGGGCATCGGACTGGCGCTCTCCCATGCCACGATCGAGCGGCTGGGCGGTGAGCTGTCCATGCAGGCAACCGACGGACGGGGCGTCCGGGTCGAATTCAGTCTGCCGGCCGCCACAACGTGACGTCAGCCGAACCGACACTCTCGCCAACCGGGCTGCTGGTTGATGACGATCGTTTGTATCTCCAGACGCTGCAGCGCTCGCTGCGCAAACGCGGGGTCCACACGGCCGTCGCGACGACCTTGGCCGCCGCCATCGAGCTGGCCAACACACAACCGCTCGAATTCGCCCTCGTCGACTTACGGCTGGGCAGCGAATCGGGCCTCGAGCTCATCGAGCCGTTACGGCGCGCGCAGCCGCGCCTCCGCATCGTTTTGATGACCGGCTATGCCAGTGTCGCCACGGCCGTGGAGGCGATCAAGCGAGGCGCGGACCACTATCTGCTCAAGCCCACGACCGTCGATACGATCCTGCGGACGGTGATGGCCGGTATCGATACGCCACCGGAGCCGCAACCCACGATGACGCCGCTCAGCCGGCTCGAGTGGGAGCACATCCATCAAGCGCTCGCGGAGACCAACGGCAATGTCTCCGCCGCCGCGCGCTTGCTGGGCATGCACCGCCGCTCTCTCCAACGCAAGCTGGCCAAGCGGCCGGGGCCGGAGCGAAAGCCCTGCGAGCCCGAGGACTGACGTGCTACTTTGAGCTATCCATGCTTTCCCCCTCACTAACATGGCTGCCGCTGGCCGCGACGGTGTTCGCGCTCGGATTGCGACACGGATTGGATGCCGATCACCTGGCGACGATCGACGGACTAACGCGCTTCAACGCGGCGGCGCGACCTGTGCTGGCACGCTGGTGCGGCGCCTTGTTCTCGGCGGGCCACGGCTGCGTCGTTGTGATTGTCGCGACGACAATGGGCGGCGCGACTGCGCGCTACGCGGTGCCGGGTTGGGCGGCCGACCTGGGAGCCTGGATCTCCATTGGGTTTCTGCTGGCGCTGGGGGCTTTGAATCTGGCCCTGGTCGTACGAACCCCGCCAGAAGCGATGGTCGTGCCCACTGGCGTGCGCAGCCGGCTGTTGGGACGGTGGACCCGTAGTACGCGACCGCTGGGCATTGTGCTCATCGGCGCCCTGTTCGCGATCTCGTTCGATACCCTGAGTCAGGCCGCTTTGTTCGCTGCCACCGCCGCCCGGTTCGGGGGGTGGCGCAGTGGCGCCCTGCTCGGCCTGGTGTTCACGGTCGGAATGCTCGTTGTCGATGGCGCGAACGGACTGTGGATCGCATCGCTCTTGCGTCGGGCGGACAGGCGTGCGAGGCGCGCTTCACGTGCCCTGGGCGTCTTCGTCGCGCTCTTGAGTTTCACCGTTGCCGGGTTGGGTATCGCCCGGTACCTGAGTCCCCAGGTGGACGCCATCCTGGCGTCCACGGAATTGCCGACAGGGATGATATTGCTGGGGGCCGGAGCGCTGGGCATCGTGCTCATCGGCTTCAGATATCGCTCCGCTGCCGCCTCAGGCTGGCGCAGCTGAAGGGTCTCAGCGGCGATTGTACGGATCTCCCGCCCACTCCCCCTCTCCCGAGAACTCGTGGCCTTCCAGGGCCAGCATCGGGTTGTCGAGCATTCGCAGCAGCTCGGCCGACTTGGATCCGGCCAGTACCGCCGTGGCCACATCCCAGTCGAACACCGCGTTTCCGCGCACGTCGTGGACGATCCGGCCGCCGGAGATCGGCGTCACGCTCGGGGTGCTCGCCGCCGCGCTCGTCGCAGGGGCGTTCCCCGCCTCGCCCAGGCCGGCTGACTTCAGACTGTTATCAAACATCGCTGCTCCACTTATTGGTGTGCGTCGGAAGTCCGACGCTGCCTGTGTATGTTGCAAGTCCTGCACCCACGACTTAGGTATCGGTCCTTTGCGGCCCAGCTCAAAGGGAATCGACCGGATCTGCGCAGCGCGTCTCAGGGGCGGCAAGCGTTTGCCGCGGGCGGCATTGCGTTACACTCCGGCGGCATCGGAGCTCCTGTGGGGGATTCTCAATGACCCAGATCACCCGGCGCCGCTTCCTGGCCGTGACGGGCGCCTCCCTGGCCGGATCGAGCTTGGCGCTGATGGGCTTCTCCCCCTCCGCCGCGCTCGCCGAAGTCCGGGAGTTCAAGCTCGCC
>DASZVD010000293.1:0-2765 GCA_035547375.1 Steroidobacteraceae bacterium | reverse complement strand
CAGGCGACCGGCCTGGCCGCGAGGGTTCTGTGGAACGCGGTGGACGAGAACGCGCCGCGCCCCCGCAGCCACATGCTGCTTCAGATCGATGATCTGGCGGGGAAGCGGTACATCGCCGATGTGGGGTTCGGGGGCCTCACTCTGACAGCGCCGCTGCTTTTGCAGGCGGGCTCCGAGCAGGCGACACCGCACGAGACGTTCCGGCTCATGGAGCGCGACGCCGGAGTCTTCACGCTGCAAGCGCTCGTGCGGGACAACTGGAAGTCTCTTTACAGCTTCGACCTGCAGCCGCAGGGGTTGCCGGACTATGAGGTCTCGAGCTGGTACCTCGAGAACCATCCGCAATCCCCGTTCGCGAATCGGCTCCTGGTGGCCCGGGCCGAGCCGGACCGGCGCTACGCGATGTTGAACAACAAGCTGTCGATCCACCCGCTGCAGGGGGAGTCGGAGCAGACGACGCTGCGCAGCCCGGCGGACATGCGACAGGCTCTGGAACAGATCTTTCGCATCCGGCTGCCCGAGGATCCGGGGCTGGATGGTGTGCTGGCGGGGGTCATGGGATGACGGCTGGGAGCTCAGTACTCGTACCTTATCGCAATCCCGTAGGTGCGCGGCTCGGCCCAGGCACCCGCGCGGGCCGTGTAGCCGCTTGGCGTTGCCACGCTACCGGATGTATCGAATCCCGACAGGCCCGCCCCGATGGGGGACGCGGGTTGATAATACTTGCGGTCGAGCAGGTTCCGGGCCCATAAGCTGAACTTCACACGGTGCGCCCAATCCGTCTCGCGCGCCAGCGTCACCCGCCCGCTCAGTAATCCATAAGCCGGTTGGGTATCGAACTTCGCGCCCGGGACGGCGGGGCCAGCGGCGGCGTCCGCAAACATCCGTGCACGATAGACGTAATCCAGGTGCAGCAGCAGATCGCTGCCATACGTGTGCCATAAGGCATAGTCGCCGGCCAGGGAGCCGCTGTACTTCGGCGTGTACGGCAGAGCAAACACCTCGCTGATGTTCTGACCGACCCCGTAGGGCGAGCCACTCTGACTCGAAGAGTCCAAAACGGTGTCGGCAATGACATCCGCACGATTGATGCGCCAGTCGAGATAGACCGCGCTCGCGGACAATGTCAGATCACGTATCGGTGTTATACGCACATCGAGGCTCGCGCCTTTGACGGTCACGCGCTGGAAGTCGTATGCGTCCTGGTCGATGAGATCGACCGGGATGGTGTATTGCGCGTCCTTGCGGTGACTGTCGAAAGCGGCCACGTCGAGGCGCAGGCGCCGGTCCAGGAACGCGGATCTCAAGCCTACTTCGTAGGTCGTGTCGCTCTCGGGCCGGAAGGGGAGCGTCGCGAATTCGCCGATCGTCGCGGATTCCAAGGCTCCGCCGGCCTGATATCCGGTCGCGACCTTGGCGTAGGCGCTCACGTCGCCGGCGAGGTGGTAGACGAGATCGAATTCTGGAGTGGAGCGCCCGTAGCTGAGGTGACTGCGCACGCCGGTCTCGAGCGCATCCGTGCCATTGAGCAGGACGGAGCGCTCGGCATCCTTGCTGTCGCGGGTATATCGGCCGGCCACCGAGACTTCGACACGCCGTCCGAGAAGCTCCGGCTGCCAGTGCAAGCGCGCGTAAACCGACTGCGAGCGGGACTCGGCCGAAACAGCACGCAGCTCGGATTCACCCGCCGTCAACAGAATGGCATCGGCGGAGTGGTGGCCCTTCTCCCGAAAGTATGAGCCGCCGGCGACGTAGTCGAGCTGATGGCCGAAGAAGTTGCCGCTGAGCTGCAAATCCTGCGAGAACTGGTGCTGTTGATACTGATCGACGCTGCCGAAGGGCTCGCCATAAAACTCTGCGGTGTCCATCTGCTCGTCAGCGTCCAGAGTTCGGTAACCCGTGCGCGAATGAATCGTGAGAGCAGACCACGCGCTCCAGGTGAGCGTGAGACCTTGCATCGTGTGGTTCGCGGTGCTCAGCGGAAGGAACACCGGGCGATAGGTGGTGTGCATCGGCCCGGTGGGGTCGGCGTAGTACGTATAGCCGATATACAGCTCCTCGCCATTCTGCGTCGGATTCGACAGGTACTCAGGAGTGGAGTCCAGGCCCGATCGCTCGATGAAGTAGTCGGCTCGCAAGTCCGCCGGGCCGTTCCAGCGCAGCTGCAATCGCGCGGCGCGCTGCTTTTCCGTCCCGTAATCGTGCGAATTCACGTACTCGTTGTTGACGTAGCCGTCGACTCCACTGGCGAGCAGGATCACCTTTGCGGCCAGGCCCCGCCAGCCGGGCGCATCGAAAGAGCTCAGCACCCGGTAGCTGTTGCGATTGCCGAAGTCGACGTCCTGAGAGAAGCCCAGGGTACCCGAGGGCGCCTTGCTGACCAGATTGATCACACCACCCGTCGTGTCACGGCCGTAGGTCGCTCCTTGCGGTCCCGCCAGGACGTCCACACGGTCCAGATCGAGGAGGTCGAAGGTGTTGGCTTGTGCGCGTGGAATGTAAAAGCCGTCCTGATAGACGCCTACCGCCCCGTCGAGAGTGATCTGTCCCGGCGCGGCGGGTCCGGCACCGCGCATGTAGAGGCTCAGCGTCGTCAGAGAATTCAGTGCGGGGGTATATGAAATCTCGGGCAGCGCCTCGGCCACCGTATCGAGGCCCGTAATTCGTCGCACCTCGAGAGCGGACGAATCGAGCACCGTCACCGAATCAGCCGCAACCAGGCCGCTACCGCTCGGGGTGAGAGTCGAGGGGGCGGCTGAATCAGG
>DASZVD010000292.1:0-1773 GCA_035547375.1 Steroidobacteraceae bacterium | reverse complement strand
GCCGGCGCCGGCACGAGCCGGCGCGCCACCCTGTTCAACTGCTTCGTCATGGGCCCCATCGAAGACTCGATGCGGGGCATCTTCGATGCCCTGCGAGAGGGCGCCATCACGTTGCAACAAGGCGGCGGCGTGGGCTACGACTTTTCGACCCTGCGGCCGACTGGTGCGTTGGCCCGCGAAAGCGGCTCGATCGCCTCGGGACCGGTGTCCTTCATGAAGGTGTGGGACGCCGCTTGCGCGACGATCCAGTCGACGGGGCGCCGCCGGGGCGCCATGATGGCGACGCTTCGTTGCGACCATCCCGACATCGAAACCTTCATCGACGCCAAGCGCGCCGGCGGCGATCTGACACACTTCAACCTGTCCGTATTGATCAGCGACGCCTTCATGGACGCGGTGAAGCACGACCGTGAGTGGCCCCTGGTATTTCCGGAAGCGGCGGCGGACCGAACACCGGCCTCCGGCTGTCATATGCGTGTGTGGAACGGCAGCCCCAAGCCGGTGCGCTGCCGCACCTGGAAAGTCGTCCGGGCGCGAACCCTGTGGCGGCGCCTGTGCGACAGCGCCCATGAGTGCGGCGAGCCGGGAGTGTTGTTCATCGATCGCATCAATGCGGACAACAACCTCGGCTATTGCGAAACGGTGAGCGCCACGAACCCGTGCGCGGAGGAGCCGCTGCCGCCCTACGGAGCCTGCAATCTCGGCTCCCTCAACCTTGCGGCATTCGTCCGCAAGCCCTTTTCCGCGACAGCGAAGCTCGACGAGCCGGCGCTTCTCGCCACCGCTCGAGTCGCCGTTCGATTTCTCGACGATATCATCAACGTCTCGAGCTTCCCGCTCCTCAAGCAGTCACACCAGGCGCTGCGCACCCGCCGGATCGGCCTGGGCATCACAGGGTTGGGAGACGCGCTCGCGATGCTCGGACTGCGGTACGACACCCAGGCCGCGCGCACGCTGGCTTCGGACCTGATGCGGAACATCCGCGATGCAGCTTACGAGGCGTCCATCGAGCTGGCGAAAGAGAAAGGCCCATTCCCGGCCTTCCGCAATCGCTATCTCCAACAGCCTTTCATCGCTCGGCTGCCGGCGGAGATTCGCGGCGGCATCGAGCGCCACGGAATACGCAACAGCCATCTTCTGGCCATCGCTCCCGCAGGCAGCATCAGCTTGCTCGCGGGAAACATCAGCAGCGGCATCGAGCCGCTCTTCGGGATCCAGGCGGTGCGTCGCATGCTCGACGCGAGCGGCGAGCTGCACACCGTCCAGGTTACGGACCACGCGTACGCATTGTGGCGGGCGCAGCAGAAGACCTGGAGCGCGGTACCCGAGTACTTCGTGAATTCTTACCACGTCTCACCGCGCGATCACCTGCTGATGCAGGCCGCATTACAACCTTATATCGACGGCGCGATCTCGAAGACGGTGGCCTTGCCGGCGAAATTCCCGAAGGAGGAGCTCCCGCAGATCCTGGAGGCCGCGTACGATCTGAACCTGAAGGGCTGCACCGTGTTCCGTGAAGGCGCCCGCCCGGGCGTCGTCACGCCGGGCTACCTGACCGAGCCGCAGGGAGCTGCGGAGGCGCTCGTTCGTTGCTGCGACTTCGAGCGGGAAACCGACTGAGGAACTTAGAGCGTCTAACCTAAAGGCCCTTCCTGGGGGCTTGCGAGGTCGGGAACCGCGCCAGAGCCTACAGGGATGTACTTGCGGCGTCCCCCGGGAAGGGCCTTTTTGTCAGACACTCTTAGGGACATCGGCATCACAGAGGATGCTACT
>DASZVD010000291.1:0-5130 GCA_035547375.1 Steroidobacteraceae bacterium | reverse complement strand
CGAGGTGCGTCTGGCTTTTGCGCACGGCGCCCTCATCCGGCTTCCGATAGAGGCTGCGCAGCTCCTCCTCACTCGTGACGGTACGGTATTGTGTCAAACGAGACTCGGCCATGAAGATTTCTCCCGACCGCGTAGCGCCGGGGGGAGTTCGGCCGCACGGTAACGATTCGAGATGACAGTGGAGGATACCGAGATATCCTCTCTTCAAGAAATCACGAAACACCCTCGCCGTCAATCCGTGCGGGCGCCTCGCTGGGGGCGGCCCGTGGTTGCAAGCACTGGCCGCATACGGTCTTGACCACCCCGGATCGTTCTGGCGTGATAAGCGCCGTGTCAGACAACCAGCGTCAGCGAGGCTGATCATTGCCGACCGCCAATACGTCCCGATGGTTCATTGCATCCAAGATCGCGCCGCCGCGGCAGAATGTTAGTCTCGTGGAGCGCCCTCGGTTGCTGCGAATCCTGGACGGTGCCATCGGCCACGGACTCGGCATAGTCATCGCCCCTCCGGGATTCGGCAAGACGACTTTGCTGTCGCAGTGGCGGGCGCACGCACTCGGCCGCGGGATCGCCGTAGCGTGGCTTTCGCTCGACGAGGACGATAACGACACCGCACAATTCCTCTCCTACGTGGCGTTAGCACTTGTTTCCTCGGGCGTCGAATCGGGCCGCCTGACCGCGCTGACCCGGGAGCAACTCGCGGATGCATCGACACGATCGGCGCTCGAGGCGATCTTCTCGGCGGTCCAAGGTCACACGACTCCAGTCGTCCTCGTGCTGGATGATTTCCAGCGTGCCGGCTCGCGTGAGATCAGCAATCTCGTGAACGAGATCGTGCTGCGACGGCCGGATAACTTCGCTGTATTGCTCAACAGTCACACCCGCCCGAGCCTGGATTTTCCACGCCTGCTGGCCGCAGGTCACGCCATCGAGGTCACGGTGGCGCACCTGAGACTGACATCCGAGGAGACTCGTGCGGCTCTCGACCGCGACATACCCGTTCGGGAGCTGGCTTTGTTGGTCGACCGCACCGAAGGCTGGCCCATTGCCGTGCAACTGGCGCGGCTTCTCGTCCAGGGGGATGCCGGTGACCTGGAGGAATCACTACGTCGGCTGAAAGGCGACAGCGGCCACTTCGCCGGCTATCTATCCGACCAGATCGTGGCGACCCTGTCGGCGCAGGCGCGCGAGTTCCTCATGCGAACCTCGATCGTAGAGCGCGTGAGCGCCGAGCTGGCCTCGGTGCTGATGCCGTCCGTGAATGCATGGGACATGCTGGTACAGCTGACAGCCTTGAATGCCCTGATCGTGCCGATCGAGGATGCCGGGGGTTACTTCAGATACCACCCGCTCTTCGCCGAATATCTTCGGGATCAGTTGCGACGCCGCGAGCCGCAGATCCTTTCTCAGCTGCACACGGCGGCTTCCGACTGGTTCGAACAGGCGGGCCAGATCCAGCAAGCCGTCAGCCACGCCAAGCAGGCCGGTGACTGGTCGCGCTGCGCCCGCCTGATCGAGGCGGCCGGCGGCTGGCAGATCATTCTCTTCACCGGGATCGGCGCCCTGCGCAAGCTTCTGGAGGGATTTCCAGCACAGGCCGTGAAGGAGTTCCCCCGCCTGTGCGTGGCGCTGGCCTATCTCGCACTCAAGGATGGCAAGGTCCGCGAAGCGCAAAATCACCTTGCGACCGCCGAGGCTCGCGGATTACGCACGACCGACGATGAGGAGCTCAGCCGTGACTTGCTGAACGTGAGCATCCTCGTCGGCATCTACGAGGATCGCTGGCTGACAACCGCCGCCGTGCGTCATCTGGAAACGCTGCTGCTGAAGCTTTCACGACCTGACAACCTGTCGCTGGGCATAGTGCACTCGGGTCTGTTCCACGCCTACCTCGCGCAAGGCGACTTCAGCCGCGCGGACGATGCGATGGTGATCGCCAGCAAGTTCCTCGACAGAGCCAACACCGCAACCGGCCAGAATTACGGCTGCCTCCACGCCGGCGTGTCCGCATTTCACCAGGGTCGGTTCCGCCTTGCCGAGAGCCTCTTTCGTGAGTCCGCGGAGCGTGCGATGGTGAATTTCGGTGTCGACAGCGGCATCAAATACATCAGCGACGTTCTGCTGTCCGCGCTGCTTTTCTGGCGCGGCCAGACACATGACGCCGCATTCGAGCACGCGCTGCATCACGTGGAGCAGTTCGACGGCTGGCTGGAGATATTCGCCATCGGGCTCGACTGGGGCGTGGAAATGGCACTTTTGCAAGGCGATTTTGTCCGCTGTCACGCGGCGCTCGATCGGGCCAAACGTGTCAGCTCGGACCGGGGCATACCGCGACTATCCGTGCTCGCGGACGCCAAACGCATACGTGTGCAGTGCGCGCAGAAGGACTTCGAATCCGCCACGCCGTTGGTCGCGAGGCTGGAAAGAGACTATTCGGAGACGTGCTGGGTTCAAGAGCCCGGCCACTGGCGACCGCTGATGGAGGCCGCGCTAGCCCTCTCGAGCTATTACAAGGGCCGCAGCCTCCACCGGGCCCTCTCGCCGTTGAAGGGGGCGATCGAGTGCGCTCGATCGATAGGCGCTCAGTTTCACCTCGTGAGGCAATTGCTGATGCGTGCTCAGCTGCTGCTGGCCTACGGACGCCGCCCGGAAGCAGGCCAGGACCTGCGGGAAGCCTTGAGCATCGCGACCCCGGAAGGAATCGTCACCCCATTCCTCAACGCAAGCGAGCTGCGGTCTCTGCTGCCCAAGACCACGACACCGCGTCACGGCGGCGCGAACGACGACGCGGCGCGATTCGTCACCTCGCTGACTGAGCTGTGGGCCGCGCAAAGTCGTCCTGCCAGTGCGGCAAGCCACGCCAGCAGCTTATTCAGCCCACGGGAGCTCGACGTCCTGCGACAACTGTGCGCAGGCCGCACCAACAAAGAGGTCGCGCGGATTGCCAACATCACCGAGAGCACGGTGAAGTTTCACACCAAGAACATTTTCTCGAAGCTCGTCGTCAAGAATCGGGCCGAGGCCGTAGCCAAGGCCCGCGATCTGGGGATCGCCGATCCGTAACGGTGACTTGCGCACGCGCATTGCTCGACGACACGCACCGCGCTCCCCGGCAGACCTAAACGTCGAACTCCACCCCCTGCGCAAGTGGCAGGCTGAGCCCATAGTTGATCGTCTGAGTCTGCCTGCGCATGTAGGCTTTCCAGCTGTCAGATCCGGACTCGCGTCCGCCGCCGGTCTCCTTCTCGCCGCCGAACGCACCGCCTATCTCAGCGCCACTGGTGCCCATGTTCACATTGGCGATCCCGCAGTCGCTTCCCCGCGCCGACAGGAACAACTCCGACTCCCGCAGATTCGTCGTCAGGATCGAGGAAGACAGTCCTTGCGGAACATCCTGCAATAACCGCAACGCGTCGTCGAAATCACGATATCTCAGGACGTACAGGATCGGGGCGAAGGTCTCACGGCGCATGAGATCCGTCTGGGCCGGCATCTCGACCAGCGCGGGCCTCACATAATTCCCCGATCGCTCGACTTTCGCGCCGCCAAAGACCCGACCGCCATCGGAAGTTGCGTCCACCAACGCCTTCTGCATCGCATCGCAGGCGGCAGCGTCGATCAACGGACCGACATGTGTCTGCGCGTCACGCGGATCGCCTACCACGAGCTTTGTGTAGGCGCGCTTTACCGCATCAACGACCTTATCGTACACATCCTCGTGAACAATCAGCCGCCGCATCGTGGTGCAGCGCTGGCCGGAAGTGCCGGTTGCGCCGAAAGCAATGGCGCGCACCGCCAGCCCGATATCGGCCGAAGGCGTGACGATCGTCGCCGCGTTGCCGCCGAGCTCCAGGAGGCTGCGTCCAAATCGGGCAGCAACCGTGGCCCCCACCCACCGGCCCATGTGCGTACTGCCGGTGGCCGACACGAGTGGCACACGTGAATCCTGGACCAATGCCCGGCCGACATCGGCCCCGCCTATCAACACGGCCGTCAATCCAGCGGGTGCGCTCAATCCACTGGGTGCGCCCTGGAAAGCCGCGATCGCTCGTCGCAATAACTCGTGAGCCGCGAAAGCAACCAGAGGCGTCTTCTCCGAAGGCTTCCAGAGGACCGGATTTCCACAGACGAGCGCCAGCGTGAGATTCCACGACCATACGGCAACCGGAAAATTGAATGCCGAAATGACCACCACGGGTCCCAGCGGGTGCCACATCTCCCGCATGTGGTGCTCGTTCCGCTCGGACGCGATGGTCAGTCCGTAGAGCTGCCTCGAAAGCCCCACCGCAAAGTCACAAATATCGATCATCTCCTGGACTTCGCCGACGCCTTCCGAAAGGGTCTTGCCCACCTCCAGGGTGACCAGGCGTCCCAAAGCGGTCTTGTGCGCCCGGAGCTGCTCACCAAACTGCCGAACCAGCTCGCCGCGAGCCGGCGCCGGCACATTCCGCCAGACCCGGAACGCCGCCTGCGCTCCATCCAGCGCAGCAGCGACGTCCGCCGCGGAGGAAGACCGGACCGCAGGCATATCCGAGCCGTCTATGGGGGATTTCAGGCCAACCCCACCTGCACCGGTCGATACGTCAATCCCCATTGACCGCAGCAGCTCGCGAGCTTCCTCGCCGACAGCCTGCGACGCCTGATCAGATAGCCTCTGTCGATAATTCATACACGGTGCTTTGGATGCGACTCGTTGGAGCCTTCACGGGAAATGGATGGTCGATGCCGGAAGATCGCGACTCAATCGATATAATGCAATGAATTCATGCGGGATTGGAATGTTATGGGCGGGGCTGGAGCGCCAGCTCGGCCCGGAAGGCCCTGGCGACCGCGTGGTATCCCCCGTCGCCGAGCGATATAGTCCGAATATCGGCGCGAGACGGAGACGGCATGCAAGCATCGTGGGCTGCAGGCGACGGGTGGGGCACGGCGACGCCGTGGCTCGATCAGCTGCCACAAAAACCAACGCAGACGAGCGCGCGTCTCGGGTGGCGGCACTTGGCGGCACACCGGTTCGACGGCCTGCGCTGCTGGGAGTTGACGCTGCCTCCGGTGGACTGGCATTTCATCGCTGTCCACCTCTTGCGTCCCTGCCACGTTGATACGTCGTGGGGCGGAAGAACACTCCGG
>DASZVD010000290.1:0-10812 GCA_035547375.1 Steroidobacteraceae bacterium | reverse complement strand
GGAGGAACCGGTCGTGCCCGATTCGCAGGAGCGGGCCGCTCGCAATCTCACGGATGCCGGTGGCCTCCACCACGATCGCGCCCGGGCGGCCGCGAGCGAAGCATTCGTACCAGTCGAGAACGTCCGGCGTGACGACCCCGTCTTCGCTCGCGCGCCACGGCACCATCGCGGGGACCCAGGTGCGTTGGGCCAGCTTGACCGGTCCGACCTGAACGGGAGAGAACAGCCGCGAGCGGGCGGCCTCGCCCGCAGTGGGCCAGGTACCGGTGCGGGAGTCGTGACGGATGCGTTCCGCGGGGCGCCACATGATCTATGAGAGGTTCCGGTTGCTGCGGCTTCGTTCTGCTACTGCGGGAGTACCGCGGTGGCCTCGATTTCCACCTTGGCCTCCGCCTCCATGAGCGCGACGACCTGCACCACGCTCATGCACGGAAAATGTTTCCCCATGACGGCACGGTAGGCGGCGCCGATCTCGCGCAGCTGCGAGTTGTATTCGTCGCGGCTGGTGATGAACCAGGTGAGTCGCACGATGTGCTCGGGCTTGCCATCGACGGTGGCGAGGATGGCGAGGATGTTTTCGAGCGTCTTGCGCACCTGTCCCGCGAGGTCCTTGCTGGGGAAGCGGCCTTCCGCGTCCCAGCCGATCTGTCCCGAGAGGAACACCTGCCGCCCCTGGGCGGCGATGCCGTTGCTGTAGCCCTTCGGCCGCGGCCAATCCGGCGGTTGCAGGGTCTGCAGTCCCGGCGTGCTCATGAGTTTTTCTTTGCCATGTTGAGAATCTCGCGTCCGATGATCAGCTTCTGCACCTCGGTGGCGCCTTCGTAGATACGCAGTGCGCGGATGTCGCGGTACAGCTGTTCGATCTTTTCGCCGTGCGCAACGCCGCGGCCGCCGAACAACTGCACCGCCTTGTCGATGACCCGTTGCGCGGATTCGGTGGCCGTCATTTTCGCCATGGCAACCTCCTTCGCGTGCGGCCGGCCGCTGTCGTGGAGCCAGGCGGCCCGGTAGGTCAGCAACCGGGCGGCGTCCATGTCGGTCGCCATATCGGCCAACGCGGCCTGCGTGAGCTGGAAGTCCGCCAGCGTTTTGCCGAACATCGGACGGTTGACCGAGTGGTCCAGCGCTTCATCGAGCGCGCGTTGCCCAAAACCGAGCGCGGCGCCGGCGACCGACGTGCGGAAGATGTTCAGCGTGCGCATCGCCAGCTTGAACCCTTCACCTTCCGCGCCGAGGAGGCGGTTGGCGGGGATTCTGCAGTTGTTGAATGACAGAGTGGCCAGAGGGTGGGGCGATATGACGTCGATGCGGCGGGCAATCGAGAATCCAGGCGCGTCGGCGTCGACCACGAACGCGCTGATGCCCCGTGCGGCGACCGTGCCATCAGGACGAACTTCGGGCTCGCTCGTGCGGGCGAAGACGCAGTAGAACTCGGCGATGCCACCGTTCGAGATCCAGGTCTTTTCGCCGTCGAGGATGTAGGAGTCGCCGTCGCGGCGCGCGCGGCAGCGGATTGCGGCGACATCGGAGCCCGCACCCGTCTCTGAGAGGGCAAAGGCGGCGATGGCTTCGCCGGAGGCGACGCGAGGCAGATAGTGGCTCTTGACCTCTTGGGAGCCGGCGAGGGTGATGGCGCCGCTGCCCAGTCCCTGCATGGCGAACGCGAAGTCGGCGAGCGCATCGTGGCGGGCCAGGGTTTCGCGAATCAGCGCCAGCGAGCGAACGTCGAAAGCGGGCGGGCTGCCGTTCGATCCTGGAGCGGAGCGGCTCGTTCCCGATGTGGGACCGCCGATTCCCGGCACGGAATAACGCGTCAGGCCCGCGCGTCCCAGCTCGTTCACGAGCTGGCGGCAGGCATGATCGACCGAGTCGCGGTCTTCCGCGATCTTCCTATTGGCGAAGTAGGCGCTCGCCCAGGCGTCGACCCGGCGCACGAGCTCCGCGTGCTGCGCCGTGAAGAACGGCCATTCCAGAGAGTTGCTGACGTCCAAGACCTCAATCCCCCTCGAATTTCGGCTTTTGTTTCGCGACGAACGCATGGTAGGCGCGGTGGAAGTCCTGCGTCTCCATGCAGATGGCCTGCGCTTCGGCTTCCGCGTCGATGGCTTCATCGACCGACATGGACCATTCGGCGTGCAGCATCCTCTTCGTCATGGCGTGCGCGAAGGTGGGTCCTTGCGCGATCTCCGCGGCCAGGGTGATGGAGTCGGCCAGCACCGCTTCGGGGCTGCTCAGGCGGTTGAAAAAGCCCCACGCCGCACCTTCTTCGGCTGTCATGTTGCGGCCGGTGAAGAGCAGCTCCGACGCGCGTCCCTGTCCGATGATGCGGGGCAGGATCGCGCAGGCGCCCATGTCGCAGCCGGCAAGGCCGACACGGGTGAAGAGGAAAGCCGTCTTGGCGCGCGGCGTGCCGAGGCGGAAATCGGCGGACATGGCGAGGATGGCGCCCGCGCCCGCGCAAATTCCGTCCACCGCCGCCACGATGGGCTGCGGGCAGGCGCGCATGGCCTTCACCAGGTTGCCCGTCATTTGCGTGAAGTTCCGCAGCTGGGCGGCGTCCATGCGTGTCAGCGGCCCGATGATCTCGTGCACGTCGCCGCCGGAACAGAAGTTGCCGCCGGCGCCGGTGACGACGATGGCGCGAACGTCCTTCGTGTTGGCGAGATTGCGGAAGAAGTCGCGCAGCTCCGCGTACGACTCGAAGGTCAGCGGGTTCTTACGCTCGGGTCGATTGAGCGTAATGATTCCGACGCGGCCTTCCTGTTGCCACTGGAAGTGTTGCGGCTGGAAGCGGGTGATGTCGAATGGCGTAGTGGACATGGCGAGGGTCGATTGCTCACGCGGTGATGTGTGATTTGAGCTCCCCGAGGAGCTCCACGAGCTGCTTCTTCTGTTTCTGGCTGAGCGAGCCGAAGAGATCGATGATCCACTGCTCGTGCTCGCTCGCCATGCGCTGGAACTGCCGCTGCCCCTCGGGGGTGAGCTTGACGCGGAACACGCGCCGGTCGGCGGGGTCGACCTCGCGCACCACCAGCCCTTCCTTCTCGAGCCCGTCGGTGATGCCGGTGACGTTGCCGCCGGTCACCATCATCCGCTGCGACAGCTCGCTCATCTTCAGGCCTTCCGGCGCGCGCTCGAGCTGCGCCATGAGGTCGAACCGCGGCAGGGTCGTGTTGAAACGCGACTGCAGGTTCTGGCGGATGCGGTTTTCGATCTGGTTCGTGCAGGACAGGATGCGCAGCCACAACCGCAGGGACACGTGATGATCGTCGTGCACCCGGGTCTCGGCGTCCACCGTCGGCGCCGGGACCGCTTTGAGCGTGGCTCGATCCTTCGCAGCTTCCTTGGCCATTACATGATCTCCCCGCCGGCGACGACAATGCTCTGGCCCGTGATGCTCTCGGCCCCCGGGCCGCACAACCAGGAGACAGTGTGTGCGACTTCCTCGGGCGTGATGAGCCGGCGCTGCGGATTCGCCGCAACCAGCGATTGCAGGGCGTCGGCCTCGGAGCGCCCGGTTTTGCGGACGATGTTGCCGATGGCTTCCTTCACGATGTCGGTGTCCGTGAAACCCGGGCAAACTGCGTTCACGGTGATGTTCTTCGTGGCGAACTCCAGCGCCAGGGAGCGCGTAAGCCCGATCACAGCATGTTTCGACGCCGTGTAGGCGGCGATGTATGCGCCGCCCTGGAGTCCCGCGACGCTGGCAACGTTGACGATGCGCCCAAATCCAACCTGCAACATGTCGGCTATCGCCTGACGGGTGCACAGATAGGTGCCGTTGAGGTTGACGGCCATCATCCGGTTCCACAGAGCCTCGTCCGTGTCGGTGAACTTGGCGCTCGCCGCCTGGCCGGCGTTGTTGACGAGGATGTGCACCGGGCCGAAGTGCTCGCGTGCCTTCGCGAAGGCGGCCGCCACCGAGTCGCCGTTCGTGACGTCGGCGGTGATCGGTGTTGCGCGGCTTTCTCCGCCCAGCGCCTTGGCGACGGTGTGCAGGTTCGTGGCGTCCCGGCCGAGGAGGGTGACGCGTGCGCCTCGGGCGGCCAACGTCGCCGCAATCGTGCTGCCGATACCGCGACTCGCACCCGTGACCACGGCGTGACGGTCGGTGAAGACAGCGTCCTGGCGGTTCATGTCGTCTCGTCCTTGATGGACGCGGGGGCCGCGGCCAGCTGCGCGGCGCGCTGCAGATTGCGCTCGAGCTGGCTCTTGCCTGACAAGTACTGCGACGGCCACCACTGTTCCGTGTAGCCCAGTCGCGCAGCCGCTTCCAGGGTCCATGCCGGATTGGCAAGGTGAGGCCGTGCAATGGCGCACAGGTCGGCGCGGCCGGCCGCAATGATGGAGTTCACGTGGTCAGGCTCGTAGATGTTGCCTACCGCCAGTGTGGCGATGCCGATCTCGTTGCGCACCTTATCCGAGAACGGCGTCTGCCACATGCGCCCGTAAACCGGCTTTTGCCACGGCACCGTCTGCCCGGTCGAGACGTCGATCAGGTCGACCTCCGCCGCCTTGAAGGCGCGGGCCATCGCGATCAGGTCGTCTTCCGTCAGGCCGCCCTCGGCCCAGTCGGTCGCCGAGATACGGACCGACAAAGGCTTCTCGGCGGGCCAGGCAGCGCGCACGGCCGTCAGGAGCTCCAGCGGGAACCGCAGGCGGCCTTGGATGTCGCCGCCGTACTCGTCCTGGCGCTGGTTGGTGAGTGGCGACAGGAACGACGCCAGCAGGTACCCGTGCGCCATGTGCAGCTCGAGCATGTCGAAGCCGGCTTCGTGTCCGAAGCGGGCGGCGCGCACGAAGTCGGCGCGCACCTTGTCCATATCGGCCCGTGTCAGGGCATGGGGCGTCTGGCTGATCCCGTCCAGATAGGGCAGGGTTGAGGCGGAAACGATCGGCCAGTTGCCCGCCGGCAGCGGATAGTCCATCTCTTCCCAACCCAGCTGCGTCGAGCCTTTGCGGCCGGAGTGCCCGAGCTGCAAGCAGAACTTGGCCGGCGTGCGCTCGTGGACGAACCGCACGATCGCTCGCCACGCGTCCCGTTGAGCTTCGTTCCAGAGTCCCGTACACCCCGGGGTGATCCGGCCTTCCGGCGACACGCAAGTCATCTCGGTATAGACGAGTCCCGCGCCTCCCATGGCCCGGTGTCCGTAGTGCACGAGGTGCCAGTCGTCGGGAATCCCATCCTTGGCGCAGTATTGCGCCATCGGAGACACGACGACTCTGTTGATCAGCTCCAGGTTGCGCAGCTTGAAGGGCAGGAACATCGGGGGACGCGCGCTTGCGCCGAGCCCGTTGCGTTCGCAGAGCCACCGCTCGTAGTCCGCGACGAACCGCGGGTCGCGCAGCTTCAGGTTCTCGTGGCCGATGCGCTGGCTGCCGGTGAGCAGGCTGTACGCGAACTGCTCCGGCGGCAGGTGTGCGTAGCGCGCGACGTTCTCGAACCATTCCATGCGGTTGCGAGCCGCGCTCTGCAGCTTGAGGACTTCGAGATCACGTTCGGCGTGGTACGACTCGAGAGCGGTTTCGAGGCCGACCCCGCTCGTCACGTGGCGCGTGAGAGAAATGGCGTCCTCCATGGCCAGCTTCGTGCCGGAGCCGATGGAGAAGTGCGCCGTGTGCGCGGCGTCGCCGATCAGAACGATTTTCCCGTGGTGCCAGCGTTTACAGATCACGCGAGGGAAGTTCAGCCAGGCGGAGCCCCGCAGGTGCGCGGCGTTGCTCTGCAGCCTGTGCCCGTCGAGATAGTGGGCGAAGAGCTGCTCGCAGAAGGCGATCGACTCGGCGGTGTCGAACTTGTCGAGCCCGTGGGCGAGCCAGGTCTCCTCACGGGTCTCGACGATGACCGTCGAGAGGTCGTCGCTGAACTGGTAGGCGTGGATCTGGAACCAGCCGTGCTCCGTGCGCTCGAAAGCAAAGGTGAAGGCCGAGAAGTGCTGGGTGGTGCCCAGCCAGATGAAGCGGCACTTCCGCTTGTCGACGTCGGGGCGGAATATGTCCGCGTACCGGTTACGGGTCCGGCTGTTCACCCCGTCCGCCGCAATGATGAGGTCGGCGTCGGCGAAGGCCTGGTCGTCCTCGATCTCGTGCCGGAACGTCTGGTGGACGCCGAGCTCCCGGGCGCGCTCCTGCAGGATCTGCAGCAGCTTCTTGCGGCCGATGCCGGCAAAACCGTGGCCGCCGCTCACCAGCTTGCGGCCGCGGAAATGGATGGCAATATCGTCCCAGTGATGGAAATTCGCCAGGATCGCGCCGTGGGACTCGGCATCGGCGGTGCGGAAGTTCCCCATGGTCTCGTCGGAGAACACGACGCCCCAGCCGAACGTGTCGTCCGGCCGGTTGCGCTCGTAAATCTCCACGCGCGCAGCCGGCAGGGCCTTGCGCAGCAGAATGGCCGAGTACAGGCCCGCAGGTCCCCCGCCCAGGCAGACGATTCGCTTCATTGCGGCAGCACCCCTCATAAACGTATCGCGAGTGAGCGTGCGTATGTTATATTGCCGAATACTTGAAGTGTCAATTATCTTCGCCCACCGAGCTCGGACTCTATGGCCACCCAAAACACGAAAGTCTCAGCCGAAGCCCTCGCACAGCTGGTCAGCGGCATCGCCGGCGGCGGGATCCGCGTCGTCGACCTGACGATCCCGCTGGAGCCCGCGACCCAGACCATTCAGCTGCCGCCGCCGTTCGCCCCCTCGAAGCCGTTCTCCCTGGAGGAGATCTCGCGGTACGACGAGCGGGGCCCGGCCTGGTACTGGAACAACATCGCCTGCGGTGAGCACACCGGCACGCACTTCGATGCCCCGATCCACTGGGTGACGGGCAAGGACTACCCCAACAACGCGACGCACAACATTCCGGTCGAGCGGTTCATCGGGCCCGCGTGCGTCATCGACGTGGCCAGGCAGGCCGCGGCGAACCCCGACTTCCTGTTGACGCAGGCCGTGGTGGAGGAGTGGGAGAAGCAGCACGGCCGGATTCCTTCCGGCGCGTGGGTGTTGATCCGCACCGACTGGTCGAAGCACGGCGGCACGAAGAAGTTCCTGAACGCGGGGCCCGACGGCGGGCACACACCGGGCTTCGATCCGAAGTGCGTGCCCTTCCTGGCGAAGGAGCGCGACATTCTCGGCGTCGGCGTCGAGACGGTCGGAACCGATGCCGGCCAGGCGCACAGCTTCGATCCGATGTTCCCGTGCCACACCATCATGCACGGCTCCAACAAGTTCGGGCTGGCGAGCCTGACCAACCTGGACAAGCTGCCGCCGACCGGCGCCGTGGTGATCGCGCCGCCGTTGAAGATCGTCAACGGCTCGGGAAGCCCGCTGCGCGTGTTGGCACTGGTTCCTGTCTGAAGATCAATCTACGGGCTTCGTGCTTGGACGAAGCCCGTAAGTCCTGCGCTTTAGCGCATGAGGAGAGAAAGCCGTGGCCGAGCGCTCGTTCGCCAAAGAAGTCCAGACCCTGCGCCTGGGCGAGGGTGCGGAATTCCGTGGAGAGGGCATTCTCGCGGTCACGAAAGCCCTCCTGCAGTCGGGTGTGGGATATGTAGGGGGATACCAGGGCGCCCCCATCTCGCACCTGATGGACGTGCTGGCGGATGCCGAGGAAATCCTCACTGAGCTCGGCGTCCACTTCGAGGCGAGCGCCTCCGAGGCCACCGCCGCGGCGATGCTGGCCGCCTCCATCAACTACCCGATTCGCGGTGCCGTGACCTGGAAGTCCACGGTCGGCACGAATGTCGCTTCGGATGCGCTTGCGAACCTGGCTTCGGCCGGTGTGCGTGGCGGTGCTCTCATCGTCCTCGGTGAGGACTATGGTGAAGGCGCGAGCATCATGCAGGAGCGCACGCACGCGTTCGCCATGAAGTCGCAAATGTGGCTGCTCGACCCGAAGCCGCATCTGCCCGACATCGTGCGCGCCGTCGAGCGGGGCTTCGAGCTTTCGGAGGCCAGCAACACGCCGGTGATGCTGATGCTCCGGATCCGTGCCTGCCATGTCTACGGGCGCTTCACCGCCAAGGCGAACAGGCGGCCGGCCTTCTCGGCGGCCGATGCACTCGCGGAGCCGTCGCGCGACTACGGCCGGATCATCCTGCCGCCGTCCACGTATGCGCAGGAGAAGGAGAAGATCGAGAAGCGCTTCCCGGCCGCGGTGAAATACGTCGCCGAGAACGAGCTCAACGAATTCATTCCGGGCGAGACCGATGAAGTCGGCATCGTGCTGCAAGGCGGGTTGTACAACAGCACCTTGCGCGCGCTGGAGCTCCTCGGCTGCGCCGACACGTTCGGTAACACGAAGATCCCCCTCTACTGTCTGAATGTCACGTACCCCCTTGTTCCCGATGAGTGGGTGCGGTTCTGCGCCGGCAAGAAGGCCGTGCTCATCGTGGAAGAGGGCCAGCCGGAATTCATCGAGCACGCGGCGAACCAGATTCTGCGCAAGCAGGACGTGCAGGCGAAGCTCATCGGCAAGGACCTGTTGCCCTCGACCGGCGAGTACTCCGTGGACGTGCTGCGCCGGGGGCTGGCGGAATTCATTGGGAAATGGGCGCCGCAGCTGCGCGCCTTCCCCGGTGCGGCTGTGCCGGGAGCCGCTGGAAGTGCGCCGGCAGCGTCGGCGGGCGGAGCGGCCGTCGCCGAAGCACCGCTGGTGCCTGCGGCAAGGCTGGCGGCCCTCGTGCCGCCGCGTCCGTCGGGGCTTTGCACCGGATGTCCGGAGCGGCCTTTCTTTTCCGCCATGAAGCTCCTGCAGCGCGAGATCGGACCGCTGCACATCAGTGCAGACATCGGCTGCCATTCCTTTGCCACGCTGCCGCCCTTCAACATGGGCAACAGCATCATGGGATATGGTTTGGGAGCCGCGGCGGCTTCGGCTCTGGGTACCGAGGGTGGGCGGCGTGCCGTCTCCGTCATGGGCGACGGCGGCTTCTGGCACAACGGACTCACCAGCGGCATCGGCAACGCCGTGTTCAACAAGCACGACGACCTGACCGTCATCATCGATAACGGTTATTCCGCTGCGACCGGCGGGCAGGACATTCTCTCGTCGCGCGCTCCGAACGTGCATCGCGAGGGTAACCACACTATCGAGACGGCCGTGAAGGGTGTGGGCGTGAAGTGGGTGCGGCGTACCCATACTTACGATATGCAGGGCACCTTGAAGGTGCTGCGCGAAGCGTTGAAGACCGGCTTCCGCGGCCCGAAGGTGATCATTGCCGAGGGGGAGTGTCAGCTCAACCGGCAGCGTCGCGTGAAGCCTCTGATGAAGAAGGCGATCAAGGACGGCCAGCGGGTCGTGCGCGAGCGGTTCGGCGTGGATCCTGACACCTGCACGGGCGATCACTCCTGCATTCGTTTGTCGGGATGTCCGTCGCTCACGGTGAAGAAGAACCCCGATCCGTTGCGCACCGATCCGGTTGCGCATGTCGACAACAGCTGCGTCGGTTGCGGTGTGTGCGGTGAAGTAGCCCACGCTGCGGTGCTGTGCCCGTCGTTCTACCGGGCCGAGCTCGTATACAACCCGACGGGTTGGGACCGCTTCCTGGCGAAGGTGCGCAGCGCGGTCATCGGTTTCCTGCAGCGCCGGAGTGAGCGCAAGCGGTTGCAATATGCCCTCTGATCGGCCCGTCAAGCTCACCATCGCCGCCCTGGGCGGCCAGGGTGGCGGTGTGCTCGCGAACTGGCTCATTGGTATCGCCGAGTCCGAGGGTTATCTCGCGCAAACGACGTCAGTGCCCGGTGTTGCACAGCGAACGGGCGCTACGATCTACTACCTCGAGTTCTTTCCGCAGGCGGCGGCCGTCGCGGCGGGACGCGATCCCATCATGGCGCTCATGCCGGTCGCCGGCGATGTGGACTGTGTGTTGGCTTCGGAGCTTGCCGAGGCGGCGCGCGCCATCCAGCGCGGCCTGGTCACTCGGGATAAGACGACGCTCATCGCTTCGTCGCACCGCTCCTACGCTATCAGCGAGAAGAGCGCGATGGGTGATGGGGCCGCGAACGAGCAGGAGTTGCTCGACCTGGTTCGCAGTCAGGCCAAGCGCACGGTGTTGTTCGATATGGATGCTGTCGCTGAGAGTCATCACAGCGTGATCAGCTCCGTCATGCTGGGAGCGCTGGGCGGTAGTGGTGTGCTGCCGTTTCGCAAGGCGGCATTCGAGGCGGCGATCAAGAAGGGCGGTATCGCCGTCAACACCAACCTCGCCGCGTTCGAGGATGCGTATCAACGCGCGGAACAGGGCGAAACGAGGACGGCCGCCGGGCAGGCGGGCTCCACAGGTGCAGTGCGCTCGATCGGCTCGGCCGGGCTGGCGGCAGCGACCGGGGCGACGGCATCGGCTGCGACGGCGCCGGGAGCGCTGGACGAAGTGCCCCTGCGAGCCCGGACACCGAAGCTGCAGCCGCTGTTGGATCGAGTGCGAGGCCTCGCGGCGCCCGTGCAGAAGGTAGCGTTGGCAGGGGTACGGCGGGCCATCGATTATCAGGATCCGCAGTACGCGGCGCTCTATCTGGATCGGCTGGAGCGCATTGCCGCGCGCGATTCCGCCGCCAACGGGTGGGCGCTGACGGAGGCGGCCGCACGCGGCCTGGCCTTGTGGATGACGTTCGAGGATACGATCCGGGTCGCCGACCTGAAGACGCGGCCTACCCGTTTCGAGCGCGTTCGCGACGAGATCCGCGCCGAGCCGGGGCAGCTGTTCGGGATCACCGAGTTCATGAAGCCGCGGGTCGCGGAAATTGCCGGGACGATGCCTGCCGGGATCGGGCGTTGGGTGTTGGGCTCACCCGGTGTTTCGCGGTGGCTTGGACGTTGGAC
>DASZVD010000289.1:0-5761 GCA_035547375.1 Steroidobacteraceae bacterium | reverse complement strand
CGGGAGAGCTGGCCAGAGGTAGTTTGATTCCCGCAAGATTCGCGAGCAGCTCGCAACCTAACCCGGCCGCAAGAATCACTGTATCGGCCGTGAGCGTACCGTGAGCGGTCTGCACTCCGACGACTCGGCTGTTTCGGAGCTCGAATCCAGTGACCTCCGCGGGGTACTGGACTTCGGCTCCCAACGTCCGGGCGCGAGCGAGGAGCACGTCGACCGCGCCTGCCGGGTCGAGTGTCCCTTCCTGGTCATAGTAGACGGCCGCCTCGATGTGACCGGGAGCAGCGCCAGGGAGCAGGCGGTGCAGCTCGGTCTCATCGATGCGGTGTCCGGAGTAGCCCCATCTCTGGTACTCCTGCAGGCTGCTCAGCAATTGCGCCGCCGGCGCCGCTTCATCCCGCCAATAGACGGCTCCGCCCCATTGCAGGGGCAACGAGCCTCCAAGCTCCAGTTGCAGGCGGCGCCAGCCGGCGATGCCCGCAAGGTTCAAATTGAAGTAGTGGTGAACCGGTTTGGTGGAGGCATTCAGATAGGCAAAGGAGTCGCCGGTCGCCCCGCTGGAGGGGCGGCTCTTCTCCAGGATAGTGACCTTCACACCCCGCTTGACGAGGTGGTATCCGATGGAGGCGCCGAGAATCCCGGCTCCTATCACGACAACGTGTTGGGGTGTCGCCGCTCGGACCGAGCGGCCATAGGTTGCCGCTGCCGCCGCTGCGGCGAGCGCGCCGAGAGCTTGACGTCTGTTGATCACCTGTCTGCTGATCACCTGCATGGCTCCCCGGGGCCTTACTTCTTCGCCAGACTTTGGGCTTGCGCCCAAACCCGCAGGAAGTTGCCGCCCCAAAGCTTGGCGATGTCGGCCTGTGTGTACCCGCGACGCAGGAGCTCCGCCGTCACGTTCAGAGCCTCACCTTCGTTGTCCCAGCCGATGACGCCGCCACCGTGATTGAAGTCGGAGGAGATGCCGACGTGGTCGATACCGATCTTCTTCACGACATAGTCGATTTGATCGACGTATTGCGCCAGCGTGGCCCGGTAAGCCGGAGCGAGGATGACCTTGTGGATCGCGTCGCTGTAGGCCTCGAACTCGTCCGCCGGGAGGATCTTGACCCCGGTTTCGGTCAGAGGCTGGGCGGCGGCGATGTTGGCTTCCGTCGGCACGCCATATTTCTTGCGGATCTCGTTGGCCTGCTGTTTCGCCTCGGCGGGCAGTGGCCGGACCCATGAGCTGTAGGCGTTGACGGCTACCACACCGCCATTCTTCTGGATCGCGAGCAGCTGCGCGTCGCTGAGATTGCGGGGATGATCGATGATGGCGCGGGCGTTGGAGTGTGACGCGATCACGGGGGCTCGCGTCAGGGCGAGCACCTGATCCAGTGCGTTCGCGGAGAGCTGGGAGACATCGATCAAAACGCCCAGGTCATTGAGGCGAGCGACCGCCTGCTTGCCGAGCGCGGAGAGTCCGTGATGCTCGTCGAGCTTGTCGCCGCGCAGAATGTTGGGCCTGGAGGAGTCCGCGAGATCGTTGTTGCCGGCATGCGTGAAGCCCACGATTCGAACGCCCTTTGCGTACCAGGCGTCCAGCTGCGACAGGTCGTCGCCGATGGCATTGCCGTTCAAGATACTCAGGACAACGGCGAATTTGCCCGAGCGCTCGATGCGCCGCAGATCGTCCGGCGTGTAGGCGATCGCGGCCCTGTCGGGATATTTGCGGGCGATCCCCGTGATGATCGCGTATTTCTGCTGTGCTTTCTGGCGCGCCTCGGCGGTTCCGGCCGGGGTTCGGGCGCCCTGCGGCACGAAGATCGCGATCGAGGCGCCTTTGACGATCCCGCGCTGCGCCTTCGGCAGGTCGAACTGGGTGGGGCCGTCGGTGGCCGCCTCCTTGCCCGGCGTGCCGTAATCGAAGGGCACGTCGAGATGATTGTCGAAAGTCACGATGGACTTGTGAATCGCCGCGGCCTTTTTCAACAGCTCGCCGTTCGGCGCGCTGCCTTGCGCGAAGGCCGGCGCGGTGGCCAGGGATACTGCAACCGCAGCAACCAGAAAGCGTAAGCTCGATTTGATCATGGTGGAGTCTGTCCGGAAGAAGAGTGGGGCGTGCCGATTATTGGGGCAGTCGGGTCAACTGGCGCGCCAGCAGCCGCCAGCCGTGGTCTTTCCTGATCCACACGTCGATGCCGCTGAGATCAGCAGCGCCCGGCGCGCCATCCTTGACGAAGTGGAAGGAAATCCTGTGCGTCACCAGCGCGAAATTCCCGTATGAGCGCACGGCCACGTCGGTGAGATCGATGGCGCTGAAGCGCTGTTTCGGGTCGAGCGCACGCTCGATGGTCTGCGCTTTGCCGAGCACTTCCCCGGTCGTGTGCCCATACGACAGGTCCTCATCGAGGATGCGTTGCAGAGCCGGCGCGTCTTTCTGGATGACCGCGCGCTTCCATGCGTCGACGGCGGCCAGAACCGCCTTTTTGACCTCGGGCGGAGCGTTCTCGCGAACACCCCCGATGAGGTCGGTGGCGGCGGGAGCCGCCTGGGCGGCTACGGCCGCCAAGGGTACGACGGGAACCGTCAGAATCACGGACAAGGCAATCTGGCGCAACATTTCGGGTGAACCTCTCGGGCCGGGCGTCAAAACTCGGCCGTAATTCGCGTGTAGTAGTAGCCGCCGTTGAATCCGTACGGCGAGATGCTGGGATAGATCTGGGTATTCGACGCGCCTGTCGTAATCAGTGCGGCCTGCGGCGGGTAGCGATCGAACACGTTGTCGGCGCCGACGCTCCACTTGATGTGGTTGGTGATCTGGTAGCCAGCCTCGACGTCCGTTATGTAGGCGGTGGGCACGGCTTGCTGGTAGAAGTTCGCGCCATTGCCGATGGGATCGACCTCCTGCGAAACGCTCCCGTAGCGGGTCTCCCGCAAGGTCAATTCCCAACCGCCGTTGACGTAGGCGGCCGCCAGCGTGATCTTGCTCTTGGGGGTGGCCGTGGTCAGATACGAGATGACCGCGGGGTTGAAGAGGGAAACGCCCGCCGCGTGCAGGATTGCGGGAGCCTGGTGATAGTTGGTAATGGTCGACGCATTGTAGTTTCCGCCCAGCGACCAGTTGATCGCACCGTAGGAGTCGAGATCGCTACGGTAATCGAGATTGAGATCGACGCCCTTCGTGCGGGTGTCGACTCCGTTGGTGAAGAAGGTCGCCGAGAAGTTCTTGGCCGCGATGCCGTAAGGCAGGGTGTTGCCGTTGGCGGCGAGCGCGGCCAGCGCGTCGGCGCCGAAGAGGCTGCCGGTGGAGATGATGCGGTCCGTGATATTGATCAAATACGCGTCCAGGCTCGCGTGCAGCCCATTTATGGGCTCGCTCACGATACCGACGCTGTAATTGACCGACTTCTCCGGCCGCAACGGGGGCGCTCCGAGCAGGCGGGCGCCCGGGGAGTCGACCGGCAGGATTCCGGAAGCGGAAGTGGGCGACATCGAGCTCGAGGCATAGTGCTCCTGGGCAAGCGTAGGGGCGTGATAGCCGTTGCCGACCGAGCCGCGCAGGCCGACTTCCGGGCTGAAGTCGTAGCGTGTCGAGAACTTGCCGGTTTTGCCCGATCCCGCGTCCGGGTAGCGCTCGAAGCGACCTGCCAGGTCGGCCTGCCATTGGGGGGTGAAGTATGTCGACAGATCGAGGTACGCCGCGACGATGTTCCGTGAGGAGTCGGAGGCCGTCGCCGGCGCGAAGCCTGCCACCCCTTGGCCGCCGCCGAGCAGATAGGAGGCGGGCTCGCCGGCCTCCAGCGCAAAGGTCTCGTAGCGGTTCTCCAGACCCGCGGCCGCATTGAGGGGGGAACTCCACCAGCCGGTGTCGAAACCTCGGCGTACGTCGAAGTTGGCGACCGCCTGTGAAGAAATGTACGCGCCGTCGTGGAACGACGTCTGGGGGATGCCGTCGGATGCGTACAGATTGGGATTGAATGTATCCACCGTGTCGAGGCTGGCATGGTCGCGACCATATGCGGCGCCCAGGTCCCAATCCCAGCCGAGCAGCCCGCTACCCTTGATTCCGGTGTTGAGCTCGAAGTCGTATTCGCGAACCGTGAGTACCGGAAAGAAGCCGTTCGGGTATACGGCCGGAGCGACCGTTCCGAGCCTGTAGATCTGGTTGGCTTCCGTGTCGCGATGCGCAAATGTCAGGAAGCCGTAGGCGGTGACAGAGTCAGCCAGGGGCTTCGCGGCATTGATGCCCAGCGTCTCGACCGTGCTGGCGGGGTCGCCGTTCATCTCGCCTTTGACCGTGAAGTTGGTGCGCGGATCGTAACCACTGCGGTTCGTGAAGTCGTGCCGGTGATAGTCGGCACCGATGTGCACGAAACCGTCGTCGCCTGCCCGCAGACCGGCATCCGCGTCGACCTGCCCGGTAAAGCCGTCGCCGAAGTAATTGGCACCGGCCGTGCCGCTGGCGGAAGCTCCGTGGTCGGTGCTCTTGAGAATGATGTTGATGACTCCGGCAATCGCGTCCGTTCCATATTGAGCGGCGGCGCCGTCACGCAGGATCTCCACGTGATCGATCGCGGCCAGCGGAATCAGGTCGAGATCCACCGGGTCCGAGCCCTGATAGGGACTGGAGTTCTTGAAGAGCTGACTGGACAGATGCCGCCGCTTGCCGTTGATGAGAATCAGGGTCTGCCCGGGGCTGAGCCCGCGCAGCGCGAAGGTCCGAAACGGCGTGGAGTTGAGGAATATGCTGGTCAAGGAGGGCTCCAGCTGCTTCAGGGCATCCAACAGGGTGGTCTGGCCCGTGGCCTGGAGCTGCTCGGCCTTGATGACCGAAACGGGCGTCGCGCTCTCGTAGGCCTTGCGGCCCGATTCACGAGTTCCGGTGACGATCACCGCATCCACGTCGTCGGAATTGACAGTGGAGCTCTCGGCGGGGAAGTTGTCGGCTGCTGCTGCGAGCTCGAGTCGGGCTGCAGCCAGGATCGAAAAGGCGCCCCAATACCAGGCGCCGCGACGGCCTAACATTATCTGACTATCCTCGTGTGTACTGTCGAAGGGGCGGCAAGTATAGGCAGAGCGTGGCGGTGGGATTCAGGACGGATCGTCATGAGGTCATCGCTGCGAGTAACTTCGCAGCGATGCTGTCTGACAGTGTTATCGCATTGGCGCCTCCGCAAGCCTCGTTCATACCCGGCCATAACCTGAATGTCACCAAAGGAGCACAACTCAGAATCGGCCCCGTTTGGAAATATCTCGGGAGAGGGAGGTCGATCAGGCGCGCCGGCGGCAGGTGGCACCGCCAGCGCTCGCACGGGCCGGGCTCAGAAGCGAGCGTGGTTGGCGCTGCGTTCGCAGGTCACCCGGGTCCCGCGTAGCGACGCCACTCCTCGGGCAGGTCGTGCTGGGTCTCCAGGAGGATTTCCAGAATGGCTTGCCGGTCCGACGCGGCGAGCCGCGCAAAGTCCGGGCTCCGATCCTGGCCACTCAACACCTCGAGCAGGCGGTGATAGACGTACCCTTTGGCAGGCTCCGGGAGCGCTGCGAAGGACTCGGAATAAATCAGGTAGCTGCACGGATAACGGAAGATCCTGGTGCGCAGGTCCAGATCCCGGAGTGAGCGGCCCTTGGAGTCCCGCGGCCCGAGCGACTCGAATTCGCGCGCGAAGGCAGAATCGGCACGGCTGGCGCCATGACCGGTATCGGGCAGAGGCGCCTCGTTCACGAAGAGGAGATAACGCAGCAACTGCTCCGCGGGCTTCTCGAATTGCCTGCGGGCCGATTC
>DASZVD010000288.1:0-8576 GCA_035547375.1 Steroidobacteraceae bacterium | reverse complement strand
GTCGTCCCCCGGGACGAGAGCGTGGAGGTGCTCTTCCGGCGCACGGATTGGTTCAAGGTGCGGACGAAGAAAGGTGTCGAAGGGTGGGCGGCGCAGCGCGACATGCTGCGGACCATCCTCGCCGACGGCTCGCCGTTCACGTTCGACCTCGGCGACCGGTCGGGCTTTACCTCCCATCGCTTCGAGCTCGGTGCGTTCGCGGGCGAATGGGGTGGCGCCAACTACATTTCCACCTACGGCTCCTTCTCCCTGAACTCGCAGCTGGCGATCGAGGGCGCCCTGGGGCAATACCTGGGCAAGTTCTCGGACGGCACGACGGGCGATCTCGGGTTGACGCACGTCATCATGCCGGAATGGCGCATCTCGCCGTTCCTGATGATCGGCACGGGGTTCGTGCACATCGAGCCCAAGGCTACACTGGAGCAGCCGTCGGCCCGCACCGAGCAGACCGCGTACGTCGGTGCCGGGGTACGCTGCTATCTCACACGCCGGTTCTTCCTGCGCGCCGAGTTCAAGAGCCACTACATTTTCACCAACCGTAACCAGAACCAGGAAGCAGACGAATGGAAAATGGGATTCGCGTTCTTCTTCTGACGGTGGCGCTGGCTGCGCTGTCCGGGTGCGCGTCCGTGCGCAACTGGTTTCACCACCGTCAGGAGTCGAGTGATGCGCAGGCGCAAGCCAGCGGCGCGGATCAGTCGCCGGATGACGACAGTAACCCACGCGTCGTGGAGCCCCAGGTGGAGCGGCGCAAGATCAAGGTGCCGAAGATCCGCAGCTCGAACATCGAGCTCGGCGTCAACTACGGCGCGCTGTCGATCGAGGACTTCGACACGAACCCGAGTTATGGGGTGACCGCCGCGTACCACATCACGGAAGACTTCTTTTTCCAGGGCGAGTACGGGCGTTCCAAGGGCGGGCGCACCAGCTTCGAGACCCTCGGCGGCAATATCCAGCTTCTTACGCCCGCTGAGAGGCACTTCACGTATTACGATTTGTCACTCGGCTACAACTTCCTCCCGGGCGAGGCTTTCATCGGTCGTGGCCACGCCTTGACGACCGCTTTCTACGTCCTCGGCGGCATCGGCGCCACCGATTTCGCGGGTGACAAGAAGTTCACGGTGAATTTCGGAGCCGGCTACCGCGTGCTGCCGTCCGACTGGCTGGCGATCCACATCACGGTGCAGGATCGCGCCTTCCAGTCCGACCTGCTGGGTACCACGAAGCTCACCAACAACATCGAGATGCGCGTCGGGACGACCGTGTTCTTTTGATGGCTCGTGGAGGCCCCATGACGAACCGTATTGCTGGAATGTTGGCGACCTTGGTTCTGGCGTTGCCCGCGGTGGCGGCGGCGCCGAGCGGCCCCGCGCCGCAGTTCACGCTGGATGCGCGCGGCGGCAGCCAGCTGAGCCTGGCGCAGTACAAGGGCCAGGTGGTCATGATCAACTTCTGGGCCAGCTGGTGCGGCCCGTGCCGCCAGGAGATGCCCCTGCTCGAGGACATCTACAAGAAGTACAGCAAGCTGGGCTTCACCCTGATCGGCGTGAACGTCGAGCCGGACTCGAAGGCGGCGGACGACTGGCTGAAGCAGACGCCCGTGAGCTTCCCGATCCTGTACGACCGCAACAGCAAGGTGAGCCAGCTGTATGACGTGTCCGGCATGCCGAGCACGGTCATCATCGACCGCAAGGGCAACCTGCGCTACCTCCACCACGGCTACAAGCCGGGCGACGAGGGCGAGTACCTGAACAACATCCGCGCAATGATCCGCGAGTAAGTCGCGGCGCAGGAGGAAGCCATGAGAAAGCTACTATTGGGGATGGCGGTGCTGGCCACGCTGGCCGGCTGCTCGCCGATCGAGCCGTGGGTGAAGCCCTACGAGCGCGAGCACTTCGCGGACCCCATCATGTCCTTCAGCCGTGATCCGGTCTCGGCCACCTATATCGACCACGTGTTCGAGTCGCGCGAGGGGTCTCGCGGCGCTACGGGCGGCGTCGGCGGCGGTTGCGGATGCAATTGAGGCAGCGTTCCGACGTCCCCCTCCTGCGCCTCGGCCTCTGGGCGAAGGTGCTGGCCGCTTTGTGCCTCGTTGGCACGCCGGCGAGTGCCGACGTTTTGCCGGACGACCGGGCGGACGTGCTGTACCACAACTATGACGGCGGCGGCATCACTATCCAGGGTCCATCGGTGCTGATCCGCAAGAAGGTCGGCGACAACTTCTCCTTCTCGGCGAACTACTACGAGGACCTCATCTCGAGCGCCTCGATCGACGTGAAGCTGTCGGCAAGCCCCTATCACGAGACCCGCAAGCAGGAAGGCTTCTCGGTCGACTACCTGCACGGCAAGACCATCTACACGGCGGGCTACATCCACAGCCGTGAGCCGGACTACAAGGCCGACACCTCCTACTTCGCCGTCAGCCAGAGCATGTTCGGCGATCTGACCACCATCACGATGGGCTACCGGCGCGGCTGGGACCAGGTGTACAGGGACGAGTGCAACCCGGCCCTACCGGCACATCCCGCCGGAACCGAGTGCCCTGACATCATCAACGACCCGAATTTCCATCAACAGGCCGACCACCGCGCCTACAGCGTGTCGGTGAGCCAGATCCTGACCCGCAACGCCATTTTCGACTTCAACTTCGAAGGCATCACCGATCAGGGCTATCTCGCCAGCCCCTACCGGCAGATCCTCTACGTGGATCACACGAATCCCCTTGGCTACACGCTCGCCAACCAGGTCTATCCCGGCACCCGTACCAGCACGGCCTCGTCCGGCGAGCTCAAGTACTACCTCCCCTACCGGGCGGCCGTGACCGGCATGTACCGGTACTACAATGACACCTGGGGCATCAACGGCCATACGTTGGAGGTCGACTACACCCAACCGGCGTTCGGGCATTGGATCCTCGACGGCAGCATCCGCTACTACCGTCAGAATGCGGCGAGCTTCTACAGCGACCTGTTTCCCCGGGCCGACTACCAGAACTTCATGGCACGCGACCGCGAGCTCGCGGCGTTCCACAGCCTGACCCTCGGCTTCGGCGCCTCCTACGAGTTTCACGTCCCGTACGCGCCCTGGATCAACAAGAGCAGCCTGAACTTCCACTACAACCGGCTGATGATCGACTACAGCGACTTCCGCAACGCGATCTACACCAAAAACGACCCGACGCTCTATCCAATCGGCACCGAGCCGCTCTATCGCCTCGAAGCGAACATCTTCCAGTTGTTCGTATCGATCTGGTTCTGAGTTAAGCTACCCTTCCATCGATCGTCCCGGCGTGGAACTGACAGCCACGCCGCCGGTCCACACGATTGGAGGGGATCCCAGAATGCGCATTCGTACCTGCTTTTTATCGGCTGTCGCGGGCCTCGCGCTCGCCGTGGCCGCCACCGGCGCCCAGGCCCAGGCGCGTGAGGAGGGCAAGCTCCTGCTCGCCAGCCAGGTGCTGGAGGAGCTGACCGGCGCCCGGGATCAGATGATTCCCAGCCGCCTGCTCGAGCGCGCCTACGGCATCGCGGTCATTCCTGACATGACGAAGATCGCCTTCTTTGCCGGCGGCCGCCGCGGCAACGGCGTGCTGGTCTTCCGGGACAAGGACGGGCAGTTCACGAACCCCATCTTCGTCACCATGACCGGCGGCAGCTTCGGTCTTCAGGTGGGCATCCAGTCGACCGATATCGTGCTGGTCTTCACCACGCCGCACAGTGTTGAAGGGATCACGAACGGCAAGCTGACCTTGGGCGCGGACGTGTCCGTGGCCGCCGGCCCGGTGGGCCGCAGCGCCTCGGCCGCCACCGACCAGACTTTCAAGAGCGAGGTGTACTCCTACTCGCGCAACCGAGGTGTTTTCGCCGGCATCGCCATTGATGGCAGCGCCATCACGATCGACGACGATGAGAACGAAGCTTTCTATCGTCACCACGGTGTAAGAGCGAGCGACATCGTCTCCCACGTGGTGACGACGACGGACGACTCGGCGCGCCGATTCCTGAACGCAGTGGCCGCCTCCACCAGCGGCCAGAGGCAGGCTTCAGCGACGCTGCCCCTGGTGCCCGATGCGACGGCCAACGCCCCGGCGCCAGCCCCGGCCTCACCGACCGCGCCAGCGCAACCCAGCCCGTTGACGAGCAGCGGTGGAGCACAGTCCTTCCCGCTGGAGGACTCGCACCCCGGCGGCGAGCCGAAATCCAACTGATCTATTTGTCTATTTGGCCGAAAGACGCCTGGCAGCGCTTTCGGCGGATAAGCCTTGTGCCTTCGTTCAGACGGCCGGCAAAAAGCGTGGTTTTTGCCGGCAGAACGCGGCCACTCTGCGTGGCGACGGCGTTCGAAAAGCGCCTGACGGCGCTTCCAGCGGACATGACCTCGTCGGCCGCCGGCAAAAGGCGTGGCCTTTGCCGGCGGCACCGTAGGGTGGTGGGCGCGTCTCTTTGTCACGCGGCCCGCGCCAACTGCTCCGTCCTTTGCCAAACCTCGAGCCGCTGCACGCGCGCAAACCACTTCTGGATATTGGCATACCAGGCCACGGGGGCGTTGCCGGGCGCCGCACAGCCATACGCGGCCGCGATAGACAGGTCCGCCAGCGTGAGGGATGTGCCCGAAATCCACCGGCGGTCGGTCAGATGAGCATCCAGCACGGCGGCGAACTCGTTGAAGAGCCTGTCGCCCCGCTGCAGCTCGACCGGATCCGGCGCGCCCCGCCCGATCATGCCTTTCACGAGATTCTCAAAGAAGAAGATGCCGATCGCGGGCGCGAAATGCTGGCCCGACCAGAACAGCCAGCGGTTCACGTCGGCGCGCGCACGCACGTCGGTCGGGTAGAGCGTCTGCCCCGGGGTTTTGTCGGCGAGGTACTGCATGATGGCGCGCGACTCCCAGAGATGGAAATCGCCATCCTCGAGCACGGGCACCCGGTGGTTGGGATTCATCTTCAGGAACGCGGGCTGTGTCTGCTCGCCGTTACGCAGGTCGACGAAGACGAGCTCGACGGGCACTTTCAGCTCGAAAGCCGTCATGACGGCGGCGCGGGCGTTGGCGGACATGGGGTGCTGGTAGAGGCGCATGGGACATCTCCTGTCGGTGGCTTACGAGCCCCGCCGGCGCATCGGCAGACAGGGCTCCTCGGTGCGGCACAGGGTCGCCCCAGGCCGTGACAGTTTCTGTCAGCAGCGTGCCGTGCCGCTTCAGGAGCGCTGTTTCGGAGTCTCGCGCTCGAGCCGCCACCGCTTGACGAGCGCGGTCCGCGCGGTCGGATAAGGCTCCCGCAGCGCGGTCAATGCGGTGATCCGGTCCGAGCGGAAGTGCCGGAATCCGTTTCGCAGCTCGCACCACGCGGCCACCAACCGCTTGCCCTCGAAAAACGCCAGGGCAATCGGCCAGATCACCCGGTCCGTGGTGGCTCCCGCCTCATCGACATAGGTAATTCCCAGCTTGTACTCGCGGCGGACGGCCTCGCGGATCGTGCGCAATCCCGTGGGGAGCTCCGCCGGCGTGTAGAATCGCGGCGCCCACAGGCCGGTGTCCTCTATCTTGTCGCGCAGGTCCTTGGGCGAAGCCGTGGCGATCTTGGCCAAGGCGCCCGCTGCCGCCTGGGCCAGCGCGGGATCGCCCTGCCCTTGCACCCAACGCGCGCCGAGCACCAGGGCCTCGAGCTCCTCCTCGCTGAACATCAACGGAGGGAGAAAAAAACCGGCGCGCAACAGATACCCCAACCCAGCCTCCCCGCCGATGGGAGCGCCGAGGTCGATGAGAGTCTGGATATCTCGATACACGGTGCGTACCGACACCTCGAGATCGCCAGCGAGACGCGCCGCCGTCACCGGCCGGCGGTGGCCGCGCAGCGCGTCCATGAGCTTGAAGAGGCGACTGGTACGACTCATTGCGGCAACCTTACACTGAGCCATGGGAGTCTTTGAACTCGTCATCACTTTGCTGCTGGTGGGAGCCATCCTCACCCTGTGGGCCGACAAGCTCGAGGTGCCCTACCCGGCGCTGCTATCCCTCGCCGGCGCCGTGTTGACGTTCGTCCCCGGAAGCCATCCGGTGGTACTGGACCCCAACCTCGCGCTCGCCCTCTTCGTTGCGCCCGTGCTGCTGGATGCAGCCTATGACGCATCGCCCCGTGACCTGAAACGTAACATCGTCGCCGTCAGCAGTCTGGCGCTGCTGGCCGTGGGGGCGACGATCATCACGGTCGCCTTCACCGCGCGTCACTTCGTTCCGGGAATGAGCTGGGCGGCTGCGGTCACACTCGGAGCCATCGTCGCTCCTCCGGATACCTCGGCGGCCACCGCTGTGCTGCGCAAGTTGAATCCTCCGCACCGCCTCATGGTGGTGTTGCAGGGGGAAAGCCTCTTCAACGACGCGAGCGCACTGCTCGTCTACCGCCTGGCGGTGATGGCCGCCACGACCGGCGCCGTCTCCGGTTGGATCATCGCACCGCTGTTCGTGCTGACCTGCGGCGGCGGCGTCGCACTGGGCATCCTGCTGGCCCGCTTCTACATCTGGGCGACCCGCCACGTACACGATATCCAGGTGTCCATCATCCTGCAGTTCATCGGCACCTTCGCTGTCTGGCAGCTGGCCGACCGCCTCGGCCTGTCCGCCATTCTCACCATGATTGCGTACGCCATGACGTTGGCTCGCCGGGTGTCCGGCCGTGTCGACGCCCGCCGCCGCATTTCCTCTTACGCCGTGTGGGAGATGGCGGTATTCGTGCTCAATGTATTGGCGTTCGTGATGATCGGTCTGCAGCTGCGGGGGATCACCACTCGCATGCACGACTCCGACTGGCACATTTACCTCACGTGCGCGGTAGCTATCTGTGCGGTGGTCGTCGTGACCCGGATCGTCTGGGTGATGGTCTATCGGGCCATCAGCCGTTGGGTGCTGAGGCGTTTCTTCAGCCACAAACAGCCGGCGACGATGCCGACCTATCGTGGCTCACTCGTCGTGGGATGGTGCGGCATGCGCGGCATCGTCACCCTGGCGGCTGCGCTGGCGTTGCCCGACGGCTCGAGCGATACGGCGTTTCCCTATCGGGATCTCATCATTCTCAGTGCCTTCTGCGTCGTGCTGACTACGCTCGTGGTACAAGGGATGACCCTCCGCCCGCTGATGGCATGGATGGGATTGAAAGACGACGGCACTGTGAATCGCGAGGTCGAGCTGGCCCGCGCCGCAACGGCCAGAGCAGCGCTGCACGTTCTCGAAGGCCAACCATCGCGCCCGGCGGTCGATGAGCTGAGACGCGCGTACGAAGCGCGCGTCCGTATCAACGAGGACCATACCCGGCCGCAGGAGCACGATGGTGCGGATATCGGCGAGCTGCAAAAGCGCGCCATCGCGGCGCAACGCACCGCCTTGATCGACCTGCGCGAGCGCTCGATCATCGGCGATGATGCCTTCCATGCGACCGAAGAAGAGATCGACCTGCTGGAGCTCGCGGCGGACGAGCGGATCCGCCCGGAGGACTGAGTGAGAACCGTCGCGGCCACCCGTTACGTCACACCCCTGCACGAAGGGGGCTCCCTCCCTGCCATCGTCGAGGCGAATGACGACGGCATGTATGTCTTGAAGTTCCGCGGCGCGGGGCAGGGTCCGCGCGCCTTGATCGCCGAGATCGTGGGCGGTGAGATCGCCCGGGCCTTGGGCCTGCCGGTCCCGGAGATCGTCTTGCTCGAGCTCGACGCCGACCTCGCTCGCACCGAGCCCGACCCCGAGATCCAGGAGCTCATCAAGAGCAGTGCCGGCCTCAATGTGGCGCTCGATTATCTCCCCGGGGCCGTCATGTTCGACCCAGTGGTGTGCGAGCCCGCCGCCGCGCTCGCTTCGGACATCGTCTGGTTCGACGCCTACGTGACGAACGTAGACCGCACGGCACGCAACACGAACATGCTCATGTGGCACCGCCGGCTCACCTTGATCGATCACGGCGCCGCGCTCTACTTCCATCACTCCTGGGATAACTATCTCGAGCGCAGCCTCGACGCGTTCCACCGGGTGAAGGATCACGTTCTGCTGCCGTTTGCCGACTCTCTTCGGCAATCTGACACGAGATTGAGCGCTGTCCTGAGCGAGGAGCTCATAGCCCGGATTGTCAGAATGATCCCGGACGAGCTGCTGAGCGGCCCCTCACCGTTCGACTCCCGCGAGGAGTGGCGCAATGCGTATGTACAATATCTCGTGCGACGCTTGAGCGAGCCGCACCTTTTCCTGGAGGAGGCGCTTCGTGCACGATCACTGCTCGTATGATTACGCCGTCATACGTGTCGTCCCCCGCGTCGATCGAGAGGAATTCGTCAACGTGGGTGTCATCGTCTCGTGTCCGGCGAAGGACTTCCTCGAAGCGCGCATCGAAGTGGATGAGGCGCGACTGGTGGCGTTCGACCCGACGCTCGACCTGGAGGCCATCCGCACGCACCTGGCATCCATTCCGCTGGTCTGCTCGGGCGGCCCCGGCAGCGGTCCGATCGGGCAACTGACCCTACGCGAACGCTTTCATTGGCTGGTCGCGCCGCGCAGCACGATCATCCAGACGTCACGAGTTCACACCGGCCGGTGCA
>DASZVD010000287.1:0-5257 GCA_035547375.1 Steroidobacteraceae bacterium | reverse complement strand
GATCATGTACGGTCACTGCCGCCGGCCGGACTGCCCGCACCGGGGACCGAAGAAGCACAGTTAGGGGCGGAGGGCCGTAGGCGGCGAGGCGCGCGCCCCGCTGGTAGAGGCGAAAGGCCCCTCGCACTCCGCTGGGAGAGGCGAAGGGTCGCTCGCGCTCCGCTGGGAGTCCGCTTACTGCCTCAGTCCGCTTACCGCCTCTTGGAAACCGCCGGCCGGGGCTGCTTCTGGGTATCTCCGGTTCCGTTGTCGACGGCGACTTTCAGCATCTCTTTCGCGTGCTCGCGTGCTTTCGCCGTGACCTCAACGCCGCCCAGCATGCGGGCGAGCTCTTCGACACGATCCTGCCCCGAAAGCTCCGTGAGTACGGTGCGAGTGGTCTTGCCGTCGGTGAGCTTCGTTACGCGCAGGTGATGGTGTCCTTGCGACGCCACCTGCGGAAGGTGAGTCACGCACAGGACCTGTCCACGCGCACCGAGCGATCGAAGCTCCCGACCCACGATCTCGGCGATGGCACCGCCGATGCCGGAGTCCACTTCGTCGAACACCATACAACGGGTGTCGCGCGCCGCGCAGGACACCTGTACGGCGAGCGAGAGACGCGAGAGCTCTCCGCCGGAGGCGACTTTTGCCAGGGCGCGAGGCGGCTGGCCCGGGTTGGCGGTGACTCGGAACTCGATCTGGTCGATCCCGTATTGGGTCGGGTCAGCGTTGCCGTCCTGGGTAACTTCCACCTGGAAGCGTCCGCCAGACATGCCCAGCGTCTGCATCCGCGTGGTGATGTCCTTCGCAAGCGCACGACCGGCTGTCACGCGACGAGCGGAGAGCTGCTGCGCCTGCAGCTTATAGCTTTCCAACGCGTTCGCGAGATCCTTACGCAGAACCGCCAGGTCGAGCTCAGCGCGTTCGAGCGTGTCGAGTTCCGCGGAGAGCTGCTCGGCGCGTCCTACCAGTTCGTCCGGCTTCACACGATTCTTACGCGCCAGCTCCTCGATCGCGGAGAGGCGTCGCTCGACCTCATCCTGCCGTGCGGAGTCAATGTCGAGGCTATCGCGGTAGTGTTCCAACTCACGCGCCGCCTCCGTGATTTGAATGGACGCTTCTTCGAGCGTCGGGATCACCGCGGCGAGCTTGGGGTCCACGGACGCGAGGCCACGTAGTGCCTGGAGCGCGTGGCTCACTCCCGCATAAGCACTCCCTTCCTCGTTTTCGTAGAGTTGCTGAAGGGCGGACTGCGCACCCTCAGCGAGACGTCCGCGATTCGACAAGCGCAAGCGCTCTTCCGTCAGGCTCGCAATTTCTCCGTCCTTCAGCTGCAGCGCCTGCAGCTCGCGCACCTGATAGCGCAGCAACTCGAGCTTCGCGTCACGGTCGCGGGCTTTCGTCTCGAGGTCGAGGGTCCGGTTGAGAATCTCCAGCCAGACGCGATGGGCGATTCCAACCTGCGCGGCCAATGACTCGTGTTTCCCGTAGCCGTCGAGCAGCTCACGCTGTGCCGCGCTGCGCATCAGCGACTGGTATTCGTGCTGGCCGTGGATATCGATGAGAATGTTGCCAGCCTCGCGCAGCAGTTGCAGCGGCACCGACTGACCATTCAGGTAGGCGCGTGAGCGCCCGTCCGCCGCCACTACGCGTCGCACGATCAGATCTTCGCCGCCGCTGATCGATTGCTCTTCGAGCCACTGCTTCAATTCGCGCGGCGCTTGCGCGAGATCGAACGTACCGGAGATCTCCGCGCGCTCCGATCCGTGGCGCACCACTTCCGCGCCCGCGCGGCCGCCAGCCAGGAGTTGGAGCGCGTCCACGAGAATCGACTTGCCCGCTCCGGTCTCGCCGGTGAGGACCGTCAGTCCGGGGCGTAACTCCAGCTCGATGGCATCGATGATGGCGAAGTCACGAATCTGCAGATGAGTGAGCATGGCGTTCCTTCAACGCTCCACGCTGCCCCGACCCCAGTGCAGCTTGGAGCGCAGCAGCTTGTAGTAGTCATGGTCCGGCGGGTGCAGCAGCGTTATGCGCTCGCTGGCGGTCTTCACCTGCAAGCGATCGCCCGCCTCGATACACCCCAGGACCCGGCCGTCGCAAGTCAGCTCGGCCCGGGTCTCCGGGTATTCGAGCAACTCCACTTCGACCACCGAGCGCCCGGAAATGACGATCGGGCGGTCGGACAGGGTGTGCGGACAGATCGGCGCCATGACCAGCACGTCGAGCTGCGGCTCGATGATGGGGCCGCCGCAGGACAAGGTGTAGGCCGTCGATCCGGTCGCGCTCGAGACGATGATACCGTCACCCGCGTGCGTGTTGACGTATCGTCCGTTGACCCGGGTCTCAAAATCGAGCATCCGGCCGGTGGTGAGCTTCTGCAGGACGACGTCGTTGAGAGCGAGTCCCTCGGCCGGCGGCCCGTTCGCCTTGAGCAGGGTGGCGGCCAGCAGGGGGCGTTGGTCGGCTGCCAGTTTCCCGGCGATGGCATCGTCGACCGACGCAATCATGTCTTGCGGGAGAACGTCTGTCAGGAACCCGAGGCGTCCGCGGTTGATTCCCAGCAGGGGCACTCCGTCGCGCGCGACGAGTCCCGCCGCGTAAAGCAGGGTGCCGTCGCCGCCGATGGCAATGATCAGGTCGATGCGCTTGCCGATTTCCGACTCGGAGGTGCGGGTGACACCGGCGACGCCCTGCGGGAAATCGGACTCCGCGCTGACGAGGATCTTGATCTGGCGCTGTTGCAGGTGGGGGAGCAGCACGCTCACGGACTCCGCGACGCGCGGATCCACGAATCGGCCGACCAGGGCGCAGGCGCGGACGGGAAAAGACATCGGAAGATTCCGGGTGAGACCCCGCGGCCTTGCGAGGCGGCGCCTTTGTAACACGGTCGCGGCGAGAAGGGCCATCAGGGGGACGGGCTGGTCCCATTGCCTGAAAATCGCCGGACGGCGCTTCGGCGGCGCTTTCGGCCGCTCTGCGCCGGTCCCGCGCCGGCCGCACGACTGGCTTTTTTCGCTTTCTATGTGCATTGTGCGCAATCAGGGCAGTATTGATGGCGCGTATGGCGCACGAAAGTCGGGAAGAGGGATTGAGCGATCGCGCTCAACACCTGCTGCGGATTCTGATCGAAAGCTATATTCGGGACGGCCAGCCTGTCGGTTCCCGGGTGCTGTCGCGCGAGTCCGGGCTGCAATTGAGCTCCGCCACCATCCGCAACGTGATGGCCGATCTCGAGGAGCTCGGCTTCGTCTCCTCGCCGCACACTTCCGCCGGCCGCATTCCCACCGACAAGGGCTATCGCTTCTTCGTCGACACGCTGCTGCACGTGCAGCCGCTGGACGAGGCCGCCGAAGCGGAGATGCGGCGCCAGTTCGATACCAACCGCGAGCGCTCCTCCAAGGATCTCGTCGCCACGGCGTCGCAGTTCCTTTCCAGTGTCACGCGCCTGGCCGGCGTCGTGACGCTCCCGCGGGCCCAGCAGGCCTCGATCACGCAGATCGAGTTCGTCGGGCTCGCCGAGAATCGCGTGCTGGTGGTGCTGGTCTTCAACGACCGCGAAGTGCAGAACCGCATCATTCAGCTCGAGCGCTACTTCTCGCCCGATGAGCTCAAGCGCGCCGCGAACTACCTCAACGAGCAGTTCCGCGGCCGCGGCCTGGCCCAGGCGCGGCAGGAGATCCTGCGCCAGCTCACCGAGACCCAGGCGCACCTGAACCAGGTCATGCTGGATGCCATTTCGGTGGCGCAGCACGTGTTCGAGTCCGACGAGGACGACCGGCTCGAGTACGTCATCAAGGGCGAGACCAATCTGATGGGAGTGGCCGAGCTCACGAACGTGGAGAAGCTGCGGCGCCTGTTCGAGGCGTTCAATGAAAAGCGCGACTTCCTCCATCTGCTCGACCAAAGCCTCAAGGCCGAGGGCGTGCAGATCTTCATCGGGCACGAGTCCGGCTACCAGATTCTTGACGACTGCAGCGTCGTCACGGCCCCCTATGCGGCGGGGGACTCGGTGGTCGGGGTGCTGGGCGTCATCGGCCCCACGCGCATGGCGTACGAGCGCGTCATCCCCATCGTCGACATGACGGCAAAACTTCTGGGCGCCGCCTTGAATTCGCGGCGCTGAGCCTCCTACTTTAGGGGCTGAAAGTCGGCCGGACGGCCGCTTTCAGCGAGACCCTACACGGTCGGCCGCCGGCAAAAAGCGTGGTTTTTGCCGGCTACGCGGCAGGGGGCGCCGGACGGCGCTTTGGCGTGGCCGCTTTCAGCGAGACCCTACGCAGTGGGCCGCCGGCAAAAGGCGTGCCGCCGGCAAAAGGCGTGGTTTTTGCCTGGGGCGCGTAGCTGGCTACCGCGGCAGGGGCGGCGCTGAAACGAAGGCGGGAGCTTTGTCCGCCGAAAGCGCACAGCCTGCGCGGTGCGGGCGACTTTCGGTCAATAGAGTATGAGGAGGTTTTTGGGAATGAGTACCGATGAGGCCGGGGCCGACCGGCATTTGGCAGGCGAGCAGACCGCGGTGCTGCCCGAGACGGCCGCGCAGCTGGTCGAGCTCGAGCGGCTGCAGCAGGCCCTGAGCGCGGCCGAGGAGCGGGCCAAGACCCATTGGGACCAGTACATGCGCGCGGTCGCCGAGCTCGACAACGTGCGCAAGCGGGCCCAGCGGGACATCGAGGCCGCCAACCGCTATGGTCTGGAGAAGTTCGCCGCCGAGCTGCTGCCCGTGCGGGACAGCCTGGAGCTGGCCCTGCAGAGCGCGGACAAGGCGGACGTCAGATCCCTGAAGCAGGGCACCGAAGCCACGCTGCAGCTGCTCGCCAAGGCGCTGGAGAAGCTGGGGGTCAGCGTGATCAACCCGGCCGGCGAGCCCTTCGATCCCGCCCGTCACGAGGCCATGCTGGCCCAGCCTTCGACCACCGCCGAGCCGAATTCGGTCCTGCAGGTGGTGCAGCCGGGTTATGAGCTCAATGGCCGGCTGCTGCGCCCGGCGCGGGTCATCGTGGCGAAGGCACCTTGAGAGCAGGACGAGATTGGGCGGGAGGATGGGGTTCGGGCTTGAATCCGTTACGCACCCTCCCCAAGAAGAGCAACCAGAACTACCCCTTAAGTAAGAGATTTGTTGGCGGAGTAACCCTATGGCAAAGGTAATCGGCATTGACCTCGGCACGACCAATTCGTGCGTGGCCATCATGGAGGGCGGCAAGCCCCGTGTGATCGAGAACAGCGAGGGCGATCGGACGACTCCCTCGATCGTGGCGTTCACGAAGGACAACGAGGT
>DASZVD010000286.1:0-39683 GCA_035547375.1 Steroidobacteraceae bacterium | reverse complement strand
CCACGCCACTGGTGGTCGATGGTGTGATCTTCACCACCGAGCCGCCCGATGACGTGCTCGCGCTGGATGTCAGGACGGGGAGGAAGCTATGGAGCTATCAGCACCGGCTCCCCAGCAAACTGCCACTGTGCTGCGGGCGGGTGAATCGCGGGCTTGCCATGACCGGCTCGACGCTTTACCTGGGCACGCTCGACGCGCACCTGGTAGCCGTCGACGCTGGCAGCGGCGACGTGAAGTGGGACGTCGAGGTTGCCGATCCTGCACAAGGCTACTCAATTACGGGCGCGCCGCTCGCCTTTGGCCAGATGGTGGTGATCGGGGTATCTGGGGGCGAATTCGGCGCTCGCGGGTTGCTCGCCGCCTACGACACGCGCAACGGCCGGAAATTATGGCAGTTCGATACAGTTCCTTCGCCGGGGAGCCCCGGGAGCGAAACTTGGAAGTCTGACGCCTGGCGCAACGGTGGCGGTCCGACGTGGATGACCGGCAGTTACGACCCGTCCGCGCACCTTCTATACTGGGGGGTCGGAAATCCCTCTCCGGTCTATGTGGGCGACTTGCGCCCTGGCGACAACCTGTTCACGGACAGTGTCCTCGCACTGCAGCCCGAGACAGGCAAGCTCGTCTGGCACTTTCAGTTTTCTCCGCACGACGAACATGATTGGGATTCCAATCAGACTCCCGTGCTAGCCGACCTGCCCGTAAAGGGAACGCCTCGGAAATTGATGTTGTGGGCGAATCGCAACGGCTTCTACTATGTGCTGGACAGGGTAACCGGGGAGTTTCTGGGCGCCACGCCGTTCGTGCGCCAGAATTGGGCGGAGCGTATCGATGCACGAGGGCGCCCTGTGCTGAGCGCAGCCGGGCGGGTATCGGAGCGCGGCAGCCTCACGTATCCGGGTATCGGCGGCGGCACGAATTGGCAGGCGGTCGCGTTCGATCCCCGATTGAATTACTTCCTGGTGCAAGCCACCGAGGGCAGCTCCGTCTACACCAAATCCGCGCCCGATCTCGTCCGCCACGTGACGGGTGAGCTATACGTCGGCAGCGGCAATGAGTCCGTGTCTCCCGTGACTGCCGTCGTACGCGCGCTCGATGCGGTCAGCGGCGAGAAGGTTTGGGAATATCTCTCCCCTGAAACCCGGCACCTGGGTAGCAGCGGGCTGCTGGCAACCGAGGGCGGTCTGGTCTTCGGTTGTTCGGGCGGGGAGATGTTTGCTGTGGATTCCCATACGGGCCGCGAGGGATGGCGTATGTTCCTGGGCGGCCGCACCGTTGCCGCGCCAATCTCCGTGGACATCGACGGGCGCCAAACTATCCTCGTCGCCGCGGGCCGGGCCCTGTTCGCTCTGGGGCTGTAGGATCGAGCGCGCGTGGTTCCTGGGGGCCGCCGACCCTCTGCGAGCCCGCCGGCGGCCTGTTGCATCGCGCCAAATGTGTCGTGCATCAACCATTATCCCGGGCGTCTTGGCTAAAATTCTCAAAAGCCACGGATGGCGCACTACACATAATCCATAGAGCTCAGGTGGGGAGAAGCCTCAATGCGGGTGTTCGTCACAGAGGGGAACGGCTACGTCGGCGCCGTGCCGCGCTCCGAGCGGATCGTCGCGGCTTTCCGCTGGCGCTGAGATGCGATTTCAGCCACTTGAAATTTCCGGCGCGGCGCTCATCGGCTTGGAGCGCAAAGCCGATTCCAGGGGTTTTTTCGCGCGCACCTTCTGCGTAAGCGAATTCTCGGCGCACGGATTGCCGTCCGCGGCTGTCCAGGCAAGCATCTCGTACAATGAACAACGGGGGACCGTCCGTGGCCTGCACTTTCAGTGGCCTCCCTCGCAGGAAGGCAAGCTCGTCCGTTGCATCCGCGGCAGCCTCTTCGACGTGCTGCTTGATCTGCGCCCCGCTTCGCCGACTTATCTCCAGCACCGCACGGTGCGGCTCGACGAAACCAATCGCGATTCCGTGTTCATTCCGCACGGTGTCGCGCACGGTTTTCAGACCTTGGCCGACCGTACGGAGGTTCTGTACCAGATGACGGACTTCTTCGCTGCGGATTTGAGCTCGGGCGTACGCTGGAACGATCGTGCTTTCGGTATCGAGTGGCCACTGGATGACGTCGTGATCAGCGAACGCGATGCGGCCTGTCCCGACTTCGATCGGGGCAGGTTCGAGGATGAGCTGGCGCGGCGCGCGGCGGCCGCGCCGTCGGTGCGCTGATGCGGTCGGTCGGCCAACAGCTTTACGACTTCGCCAGCCAGCTCTATCCCATCTGCCGGAGCATAACGGGCAATGGGGTGCGCGAGACCTTGCGTCTGGTCGGCGCACGCGTTCCTCTGCGGGTGCATGAAGTGCCGAGCGGCAGCAAAGTGTTCGACTGGGAAGTGCCGTTGGAGTGGAACATCGAGGACGCGTACATCGCCGCTCCGGACGGCCGGCGAGTCGTCGACTTCCGCGCGCACAATTTGCACATCGTCAGCTATTCGGAGCCGACAAGCACTGCGCTGTCGCTCGATGAGCTTATGCTACATCTGCATTCAATCCCGGAGCACCCCGACTGGATACCCTACCGCACCAGTTACTATCGGCGCAGTTGGGGATTCTGCCTGAGCGACAACGAGCGGCGGCGCCTGGACAGCGGCAAGTACGCAGTGCGCATAAACAGCTCCCTGCAGCGCGGCTCGCTCACCTATGGTGAGGCGGTGATACCCGGCAGCTCGCGTGACGAATTCATTTTCTTCACGCACGTCTGCCACCCGTCGCTGGCGAACGACAACACGAGTGGTATCGCCATCGCGACGGCGCTCGCGCAGTGGATAGCCGGAGAGCCGCACCGCTACACCTACCGTTTCGTGTTTGCGCCTGGAACCATCGGCTCGTTGTGCTGGCTGAAGCGTAACGAGGCAAGGCTGGACCGTATCCGGCACGGCCTCGTGTTGGCGTTGCTCGGGGACCCGGGGCCGCTGACGTACAAGATGAGCCGCCGCGAGTCAGCGGATATCGATGTCGCGGCAGCCTATGTCCTGCCGACGATCGATTCGCAAGCGCAGGTGATTCCCTTCGCGCCTTACGGCTACGACGAGCGGCAATTGTGCTCTCCGGGATTCGATCTTCCCGTCGGTCGCCTCACGCGCTCGGTCAACGGCGGCTATCCGCAGTACCACAGCTCCGCTGACGACCTGTCGCTGATCGCTCCCGACTTCCTCCAGCGCAGCTACGAAGCTTGCCAGCGGATCGTCTCCGTCGTCGAGGGCAATGGGCAGTTCGTCAATCTGAGCCCCAAGGGTGAGCCACTGCTGGGCAAGCGTGGTCTATACGGCTCGGTCGGCGGTCGCAGTCCCGCGCAACGCGAGCACGCCTTGCTGTGGGTCCTGAACCAGTCGGACGGCTCGCGGTCGCTGTTGGATATCGCGCGGCGCTCGGGTATCGGTTTCGATGCGATTCGCGAGGCCGCGACGGCTCTGGAGGCCGCTGGGCTGCTGGATGCCGCCGGCCGCCGCCGCACTGGCCCAGGCGCCCGCCAGGTCAACAAGAAGGCGCCCCGCAAGCGAGGACTAAAACAATGAAGGTCGTGCTGTTCTGCGGCGGTCTGGGTACGCGGTTACGCGAGCATTCGGACACCATTCCCAAGCCGTTGGTCAACATCGGGTACCGGCCGATTCTGTGGCACCTGATGCGCTACTACGCGCATTACGGGCACAAGGATTTCATCCTTTGCCTGGGATACAGGGGCGACCTGGTGCGCGAGTATTTCCTCAACTACAAGGAAACGATGACCAACGATTTCACGCTCACCGGTCCTGGAGACACGAACAAGATCGACGTGCACGTCAGGGACATGGAGGGCTGGAAGATCACGTTCGTCGACACGGGCCTGCACTGCAATATCGGACAGAGACTGCTGCGTGTGCGCAAGTACGTCGAAGGCGAGCACGCATTCCTCGCGAACTACGCCGACGGGCTGTCCGACCTGCCCCTCGACAGGCTCATCGATGACTTCAGGAGCCGCGACGTCGTAGCCAGTTTTGCCTCGGTGCGCAGCGCTCAGAGCTTTCACGCGGTATACGCGAGCGACGCCGGGCTGGTGACACGTGTTGGCCTCCTGCCGGATCAGGAGTTGTGGATCAACGGAGGTTTCTTCGTCCTGCGGCACGATATTTTCGACTACATCAAGGAGGGCGAGGAACTCGTCGAACACCCCTTCGCCCGCTTGATCGCCGAGCGCAAGCTGGCCACCCTGCGCTGGAACGGCTTCTGGCAGTGCATGGACACCTTCAAGGACAAGATCAGCTTCGATCGTATGGAAGCACGTGGGCAGTGTCCGTGGATGCTCTGGGGGCGCCACCCTGCCACCAATGGCGTGGACTGAAGACACCGGCTACGGAGAGGATTCATGGGCGCAAAATCAGTTCCACAGGCTTCTGAAATCCCCACTGCTCTGGGCGTCACGAAGCTCGAAGAGGGGAAGGCGCTCGCCGCGCGTGCGCGTGCGCTGATTCCGGGCGGTGCGCATACCTACGCCAAGGGCGAGGATCAGTTTCCTGAAGCCGCTCCTGCTTTCATAGCGCGGGGCAAGGGTTGCCACGCGTGGGATCTGGACGGCAACGAGTTCATCGAATACAACATGGGGCTGCGTGCGGTAACGCTCGGGCACGCCTACGCACCGGTCGTGGAGGCGGTGGCACGGCAGCTGCAGTTCGGAGTCAACTTCACACGACCGGCGCCGATAGAGTTGGAATGTGCGGAGGCATTCCTCGACCTGATTCCAACCGCGGAAATGGTGAAGTTCTGCAAGGACGGCTCCACCGCTGTGGACGCCGCCGTGCGCCTGGCGCGTGCGCATACCGGCCGCGACCTGATAGCGATTTGCGCGGATCACCCTTTCTTTTCGACCAGCGACTGGTTCATCGGGACTACGCAGATGCCGGCGGGTATTCCGGCCTCGACGCGTGCCATGACTGTCAAGTTCCGGTACAACGACTTGGCTTCGGTCGAAGAGCTTTTCCGGGCGCGCTCCGGGGAAATCGCCTGCGTCGTGCTGGAAGCGGCGCGTATCGCCGAGCCTGCGCCGGGGTTTCTCGAGGGACTGAAGTCCCTCTGTCACCGCAACGGCGCGGTGTTGGTGTTCGACGAGATGATCACGGGTTTCCGTTGGCATCGCTCCGGAGCTCAGCACGTATACGCCGTGACACCTGATCTTTCCGCCTTTGGAAAGGCGCTCGCGAACGGCTTTGCGGTGTCCGCGGTCGCCGGCAGGCGCGATATCATGGAGCTCGGCGGTTTGGATCATAGCCGCGAACGTGTGTTCCTCTTGTCGACAACGCATGGGGCCGAGACACATTCGCTCGCCGCGGCCATTGCCACGATGCGTGTCTACAAGGAGGAAGACGTTACAGGATTCCTGCATCGCCAGGGCAGACGGCTGCGCGCAGGCGTGACGCGGATCGTCGACGAGTTGGGCCTCCAAGATTTCTTTCACTGCCTCGGGCGTGACTGCTGCCTGCTTTACGCCACCAATGATGCGGATCGTCGGCCCAGCCAGCCTTTTCGCACCCTGTTCCTGCAAGAGACGATACGGCGTGGGGTGATCGCTCCGGCGCTGGTGGTGAGCTATTCCCATTCGGATCGCGATATCGACCTCACCATCGAGATCATTGGGGAGGCCTTGGCCATCTATCGCAAGGCTCTCGAGGATGGCGTGGAGAAGTACCTGGTGGGCAGGCCCGTCAAGCCGGTATTTCGGCCATACGCCTGAGGTCGAGAGCCGACGCCATGCCGGTGGCGCCTGCGTTTACGGTCGCTTGAGATTTGTTACAAGTCTCCCACGGATCTCACAAGTGAGACCAGACCTCTCGCCTGGAGAGACGTTGGCGCGTACAGTCGCAACCGGGTTCGAGGTAGTGTCCGGCTCGCCCCCGTTGTAACGAGTGTTTCACTGGCGCCGTTCAAATTGCCCGCAACGCAGATGACGAGGAGTGAAATCGGTTGACTCTGAGCGAACGTTTCAGGAATCGGGGAAAGTGGCGGGATGTGGAAACGCGGTGCCGTTGCGCCGGCACGTATCCGATGACCGAGCGTGTCGACCGTCTCGTCGATGAGCGGACACTGTGAGCTCTGCGGCCGTCGGGTTCCGCCAGCACATGCCGTCATTGGCGGGCAATGTACTGTGGAATTGGGGCTCGCTCGCCTTCGGCGTTGCCATTACATTCGTACTGTCACCGTTCGTCGTGAGGAGTCTCGGCGACAGCCAGTATGGCGCCTGGGTCCTGCTCGGATCCCTCGTGGGCTATCTGGGACTGCTGGATCTGGGGGTTCGCGGCGCGGTCACCCGGTACGTAGCGAAACTTCATTCGGAGGGAGCCGATGGGGAAGCGTCGCGACTCGTATCGACAGCACTGTCCATTTTCACGGTGATGGGGGGGGCTGCGATCGTGTTGTCCACGCTCGCGGCAATCTTCCTGGTTCATTACATCCACATCAGTCCCGACGAGGCGTGGACGGCGCGAGTCGTCCTGTGTATCGGTGGGGTGACGATGGCCGCCACGCTGTTGGGAGCCACGTTCGGTGGCATCGTGATCGGTCTGCAGCGCTTCGATCGAGCGGGCCAAATCGAGATCGGCGTGGGGTTGCTGCGCGCCGCCTGCGTGTATTTGGCGCTGAATGCCCGGTTGGGTCTGATCGCGCTCGCTCTCATACAGCTCGGTGCGGCGGTCATCAAATTGCTGGCCAATGCGGGCTTCGCTCGCCGGCTATACCCGGGCCTGCATTGGCGATTCGGGTCGTGGGACCCGGTCGCCTTCCGCGAGATTCTTTCGTTCAGCTGGTCCTCGACGCTGTTGATGTTCGCGAGCTCCATCGTGTTCTACAGCGACTCCGTGGTCATTGGAACCTTCCTGCCGGTCGCTGCGGTCACGCTGTTCGCCATAGCGTCGAGTCTCGTCGATTATGCACGGAACGTGCTTCGAGGGCTGTCCACCGCCATCACACCCCGTACGAGCGCGTTGGAGCTGCATGGAATCGAGGGAGTTGCCCGGGCGACGCTCGTTTCCACACGAGTCGCGACGCTGCTGATCCTGCCGATCACGCTGACCTTCATCTTCCGAGGCAGCCATTTCATCGGCCTATGGATGGGGCAGTCTTATGCCCACACCTCCGGTCAGATTCTCGCCATTCTCTCCTATGCGCTCAGTCTTGCCGGCGCAGGGCAAGTACTGTACGCCGCGCTGCTGGGGCTGGGGCGTCACAAAGGACTGGTTCCCTTTAATTTGAGTGAGGCAGGGATCAACCTCCTGCTGAGCATCGTGCTCGTCCGTACCGTCGGGCTCGTGGGCGTGGCTTGGGCGATCACGGGGCCGAACCTCGTCGTCGCCCTGGTCGTGCTGCCGTGGTACGCCCGGCACCATCTCGGCATAGGCTGGCGCGCTTACTACTGGAGCTCCTGGCTGCGGCCGTTCGCCGCCAACATCCCGTTCGCCTGCGCGACCGTGCTTGTGGAGCGGTTCTGGCCGGCAACGGGGCTCGCCAGCTATTTTGCGGGGGTCGCGGCGGTCCTTCCCCTGGCGGCGATCGGCGCCTGGGTGTTCGCCCTGGATCCCCCGGAGCGCGCCTCGGTGCGTGCCGCGGTTCACCGGCTGGTGGGGCGTGTTCCTGCGGCCGCGTGATTATGGGTAAGCTGCGGACTTCAGTGATGCCTGCCAACGACACTCCTCCCGCTCAAGGCCTGATCCCGGTCGACAACAGCGAAGCCTGCATCGATCAGCTGGCTAGCGGGGAATCCTCCGTGGCATCCCGCGAGCTGCCGTCCCGGCAGTTTATGGCTCGCGTTCTCACGCTGACAGCGTATGGAGACGACTATACGACGTGCTTCAATGCCGCACTGAAGCGACGCGGGATCGAAGTGGAGCCGGCGCAGTGGTCGGGCAGGTGGCTGCACCGGCACACTCGGCGCCGCGATATTATCGGCATTCATTGGCCGTCGTTTCTGTACTATCACCCGGAATCTCGGCGCAAGACCTGGCTCGATCTGCTGAGGTTCGTGCTGTTTCTCGGGCTGTTGCGCGCGCGCGGAGTTCGCATAGTATGGACTGCGCACAACCTGTATCCACATGAGGGTGGGCGGGCCACACTGGCGCACCGGGTGGCGCGGCGTTTCGTCGTAGCGGTGGCCTCGCATGTTTGTGTCCACGGTCAGGGGGCCGCCGAACGGGTGATGCGGGAGTTCGGGGTCAAGCAGGCCGATCTCGTGTTCCTCGAGCACGGTCACTGGATCGACTTCTATCCGAACGTCATCGGTCGTGCGGCCGCGCGTGAGCGCTTGAAAATCGCCCCGCGCGCGTACATGTTTCTGTTCATCGGCGCATGTCGGCCCTATAAGAACCTCGAGTACCTCGTGCGCAGTCATGCGGCCATGCAGGACGATTCGTTGCTGTGGATCGTTGGCCGATTTCAGTCAGCGGCGTATCGGCAACGAATCGTTCAGGCTCAGGCCGAAGCGGGTGGGGGCACCACGGTCGTGGATGGATTCGTGCCGCCTGAGGATGTGCAGGTCTATTTGAACGCTTGTGATGCCGTGGTGTTGCCCTACAAGGAAATCCTCACTTCCGGGGCGGTCATGTTGGCGATCAGTTTCGGGCGCCCGGTGGTCGCGCCGCGCATGGGGACTCTGGAGGAAGTGATCTGCGAGGAATGCGGAATTCTCTACGACCCCCAAGCGTCAGCGGGCCTGACGGATGCCTTGCGCGCCGCGCGGCGGCGAGCCTTCGATCCGACAAAGATTCTTGCGCGGGCCGCGAGCTTTTCCTGGGACCGAAGCGCTCAGGCATTTACCGAGGCGGTTCTCGATCGGGGCCGAAGCGCCCCTCCAGGCTAAAGGTCCAGGCGTTCGAACAGCAGGGCCTCGGTGGCGGCGATAGTCCAACCCGCGCGCCGCACCAGGCGCCCGTCCCGGAAGTCAGCCTCGATGTCGGTGCGGATCTTGCAGAATATCGCGGCGTCGGATAGTCCTTCGAAGCCCTCGAGGTGCCGCCGGATTCGCCTGGCGAGGCTCGCGAGCGTGCCTGGTTCGAGCATCGGCAGGAGACTCAAGCCCGCTGCGGCGGCGCCACCAGCGAGGAGGAGCGCTGTGCGCCGGCTGCAGGTCGCAGGGTTGCGCGATTTCATGTCACCGTCGCTCCGATATGTTCCGCCAGCCGCAGCGCGAGCGCGACAATTGTCAATGTTGGGTTGCCGTTGCCGTTTGATGGAAACAGGGACGAGCCGGCCACGTATAGATTGTCGATGCCGTGCACCCGGCCGTAGGGGTCCACTACCCCCTGCTTGGGGTCCGTACTCATGCGCGTCGTGCCGCAGTGGTGCCAGCTGATCGGAATTTTATCGGGCCAGCCGTTGTGGTGCAGATCGAGTCCGTACTGGATGCGCGCCACGCTGTTGGCGCCGAACGTCTTGGTGAGCTCATCGATCGCGACTTCGATGGTGTCGCGGTCGAGGTCCGTCAAGCGCCACTCGAGCAGCGTCCGCGGCATTCCGAAAGCGTCGCGCTCGCTCGATAGCCGGACTCGACTGGCAGGATTGGGGGCCTGCTCCTGCGTGGTGACGATCTTATAGAGGCCACCGCCGACCGCAGTCGCGGCGTTCGCGGCGCTGGATGAGGAGATTTCGCGCCACAATTCGCCGATCGAGCTGGTCAGTCGGTCCCATCCGAATCCCGACGCGGAGCCGCTGTCCGCAGCCGCGCGCAGGGTGGCGTAGTCTTCTTCCGTGATTGCGAAGACGTTGGCACTGTAGTTCAGCGTGCGTCGCGTCTCCTGCACCTGGCGATCGAGCGTCAGGTAAGCCATGAGATTGGCGCCGCGACCGTGGTTCTTGAGTCGTCGTGGGATGTTTCGGGACGCGAGCTGATAGAGCCCAAGGTCGGTGCGCGGAGCGATCGGCAGCAAGACGGCCGTATCCAGCTGCAAATGATCGGCAAAGAAGCGGCCCACGAGATCGTTGTCATTGCCGACACCGGCCGCTGCCACATCGTTGGAGGCAAGCAACAGTCGTGGATTGTCGATGCCGCCCGCTGCCACGATGTAGCGCTTGGCGCTGACATCGAAGGCGTTCCCGGCTGGCGTGTCGGCTGAGAGGCCCACGATCGCTCGTCCGTTCTGCACGAGGCGCAGCCGTGTCGCCGTCGTGTTCAGATAGACCGTCGCCCGGGTCGATTGTATCAGCGGCGCCCGATAGCGGATCCCGAAGCGGGTCGGAGGGCTGAATTGGATGAGGCGAGATTGGACGCGCTCGCTGGTCAGGGGGAGTGATCCGGGCGCCAGGTCCCAGGCGGCGGGATCGTATTGAAAATCACCGAGCTGACAGATTTCCTGCGCACGGGGGTAGTAGGGGTCCAGGGTGGCGCGATCTATGGGCCAGCCGCTGTAGGGCACCCACGGCCGGTGCTCGAAGTCGATCGGCTCGAAAGGGCGGCACCAGCCGCCCCAGTGCATGGTAGAGCCCCCAAAAACGCGCAAATGGGTCGTTTCCAGGGGCGGATAGGGCAGCCCGCCGATCTGGCCGTGGGTCAGGTCCTGGGCGGCCTCGGTCGGCTCCAGGCCGCCGCTTTCGAGCACGATGACGTCGATCTTGAGATCCGCCAATGCCAACGCGAGGGTGATACCTGCAGCACCAGCCCCCACGATGCAGATATCCGTGCTCAGCTTACTGTGCGCGGGAACACCAGCGCCGTCGATGATCAAGTACGAACCCCCGTGTCCGAAAAGCTACGCCGCGGCCGATCCTTAAAAAAGGATGCTCCTACTGCAGTGCATCGAAGTCCGTGACGGGGCGCTCTTTTATGTACAGTCGCTGCAGTTCGGGCGCCGGCTGACTTTCAACTCGCTTTCAACCTGTCCAATAAATATCATTTGAATCCGCTGCGCGTGCGCTAGTATTTACACGGGCCGATCAGTCTCGGGCGGTGTCAGGCCCGTAGAGCGTATCCGTCGCTCAGTATAACTAATCCAGGAATTTCGCCCGATCGGTGACATATGTTCAGGGGCAGCGCATGGCTCGCGCGGCTGGCGCTCGGCACAGCGGCTCTCGGCTGTCTCGGGTGTGCGGGAGTCATCATCGTTTCGGGCCGGCTGTCGGCCATGTCGACGGTGTCGGCCGTCGCCGTGATGGCCGTATTGGTCGCCACTGCACTGGCCAGTGGCGGCGCGGCGTTGCTCGTGCATGCCAATGGTGTCAGGCGGATCGCGCTGGAGTTGATAGCATTCGCCGTGGCGCTGTTGGCGGCGGATGTGCTGGTGCGGATCGTCGCTCCGGAGCCGGCTTCGATCATGGAGGGACGAGTCGTCGATGCCGCCAAGCTCGATGTGCCGTTCGACGGACGGACCAAGTCGGAAGTCGTGGCCGATCTGCGTGCGCACGGCAAGGACGCCTTGCCGGGGATCTCCCGGGAATGGCCGCGTCTTCCCTACATTCGTCAACAGCTCCCTGACGGCTTGTTCCCACTGTCGCACGCATCGAATGCCGCTGTCGTCGAATGTAACGAGAGCGGACGCTACCTCGTCTATCACACAGACGAGCTCGGATTCAACAATCCCCCGGGTTTGATCCGCGGCCACAACGTGCAGGTAGCGGCCGTCGGCGCCTCGTTCACCCTTGGGCACTGCGTGCCCGATGGGCAGGGACTTGTGGCGCGATTGCGGCAGTTCTACCCGCAACTCGCCGACTTCGGCATGGCCGGTAGCAGCGCCGTCTCGATGCTCGCCTCCTTCCGGGAATATGTCGAGCCGCTCAGGCCGCCCATCGTGCTGTGGATCATGCACCCGCTGACGGCCGATACGCGTGATGAAATGGCCGATCCGATTCTCCGCCGCTATCTGGAGCCCGACTTCTCGCAACATCTCCTTCAGCACGTGGAAGAGATCGACCAGGCGTGGCGCAATGTCGCTGTAGGGGCGCAATACGAGTTGGACTACCGAGTGCGCGTCATGACTCGCACGGTACGGAAACAGAAATTTTCGGGAATTCTCACGCTATCCGCGCTGCGCTGGCGGCTGCATTTGAACGAGCGGCTCGCCAAGCCCGAACCGCCTCCGGACCTCGGTCCTTTCCAGCAGATCATCGCTCTCGCACAACACACTACACAGTCCTGGGGCGGGCGATTCATCGTGGTGATCGTGCCTCTCTATGCGGAAGTCGTGGCACATGATCTTCCCGAACCGCTGCATCACGACCGGCTCGCGGCGTTGTTGCGGGGCATGCGTGTCGAGGTGATCGACACCGTGCCGGCCTTCCTCGCGGCGCCCGACCCGGAGGGTTTGTACGTCATGCGGCGGAACAATCATCCCACCCCGCAGGGGCATGAGCTCCTCGCGCGTTATGTCATCGAGCAGATGCAAGGTAAGCCCGTAGCCGCGACTTTGGCTGCAAGTCGGGGGCAGAAATGAGCATCGATCCAATAGACGATGTGCTGTTGACGCGAATCCACAAGGCGTTTCGCACCGCGTTCGGCTCACGTGTGCCATTCAATGGGGATCTCGACAGGGTGCACGAGTCCCGTTGGACTTCGCTCAAGCACGTCGAGTTTCTCGTGGCGCTCGAGCAGGAATTCGGCCTTCGCTTCGATGGCACGGACGCCACTGACCTGGTCAGCATCAAAGCCGTGCGCGAGCGGGTCGCAGCGCGGCTGGCCATAGAATAATGCAAGACGCACGGCTGCAACGGGCGTACCTCATTCGCGTGATGGAAGAGCGCCTGTTGTCGCTGTTTTCGGAGGGAAAGCTCGCCGGCACGACCCATACCTGCATCGGCCAGGAGTTGTCGGCGGTGGTGCTGGCCGAGAGTCTCGACATGGAACGCGACGTCATTTTCTCGAATCACCGTTGTCACGGTCACTTCGTGGCCTGGACGGACGACGTCGAAGGGTTGATCGCGGAGGTCATGGGCCGGTGCACCGGGGTTTGTCAGGGTGTCGGCGGCAGTCAGCACCTTTGCGGCCGGCGCTTCTTCAGCAATGGTATCCAGGGCGGAATAGTGCCGGTGGCGGCCGGATTGGCATTCGCGCAGAAGCTCGGTGACAGATCCGGGATCGTCGCTGTTTGCATCGGCGATGGCACACTCGGCGAAGGGGTCATTTACGAGGCTTTCAACATTGCCGCGAAGTGGCACCTCCCGCTGCTCGTGCTGCTGGAAAACAACGCCTACGCGCAATCCACCAGCCAGGGCGAGACCCTCGCGGGTGATATCTGCATGCGCGCGGCGGCATTCGGAATCCGGACCTTTACCGGCAGCACGTGGGAGTACGAGGCGCTCGGGGAAACTCTGCAGCATGCCGTGAAGTACGTGCGGAACGAGTCGTCTCCTGCATTCGTACGCGTCGATACCTATCGTCTCGCGGCTCACTCCAAGGGGGATGACGAGCGTGATCCCGCGGAGATCGCCCGTTACGCCGCTCTCGATCCCCTGAACAAGATGCTTACGGAGCTCGGTTCAACCGGCGAGCCGTTCCTTTCGGCGGCGCGTGACCGAGTGGAGCGCGCGGTCTTGCTCGCCGCGCAGTCGCCACTCCACGAACCGCCGGCGCCAGTCGTGCGCCCCGCGGGAGCTGTACAACGTCGCAGAGTCGAGCTCGAGACTGGCACGCAGCTGGAGGCGATCAACGCGGCGCTCAGGACCTGGTTGGCTCAGGATGAGCGCGTCGTCCTCATCGGAGAAGACCTCCGCGCCCCATATGGCGGTGCGTTCAAGGTCACACGCGGGCTTTCAGATGAGTTTCCAGGCCGCGTTCTCAACACACCCATCAGTGAGGCGGCGATCGTAGGGATCGGCAACGGTCTCGCGCTGGGAGGGCGGCGGCCGATCGTGGAAATCATGTTCGGTGATTTTTTGACGCTGTGCTTCGATCAGATCGCCAATCACGCGTCGAAGTTCAGAGGGATGTATGCCGGTAAAGTGATCGCGCCCCTCGTCGTGCGAACGCCGATGGGCGGCGGACGGGGTTACGGTCCTACGCACAGTCAGAATCTCGAGAAGCATTTTGTGGGCGTGCCAGGGCTGATCGTGGTGGTCCTGCACGGTCGCGCGCATGTCGGCCACCTATACGATGCCGTGCACACGGTCGACGACCCGGTATTGCTCATCGAAAACAAGCTCCTCTATCGCGAGCGGGCGACCGCTCCCTTGCCCAACGGCTACGCACTGTCTGAGACAGTGGCGGCGTTTCCTGAAACGGTACTTTCGCCGGATGAGCCTTCGGACCTGACCATCGTTGCATTCGGCCGAATGTCGTGGGTCGCCGAGCAGGTTGCAGCAATGCTGCGCGAACGGGAGGAGATCAACGCGGAGCTCGTTTTCCCGCTCGCGGTGTCGCCTCCCGAGTTCGCGGCAGTGCGTGAATCGACGGCTCGCACGGGTCGCCTGTTGGTCGTGGAAGAGGGCGCCGCGGGGTTCGATCTCGCAAGCGAGGTCATCGCCGGCGTCACCGTGGAATATCAAGGCAGCCGGCCATTGAAGGCTCGTCGAGTCGCAGCCCAAGCTGTGCCGATTCCCAGCTCGGCGGAGCTCGAGCGGCGCGTACTACCCAGCACTCACGCACTCTTCGACGCCTGCGTGGAGCTATTCGATGCGTGAGTCGCTCCCGCTCGTCGTGCCTCGCATGAACGTCAATGATGATCAGGCCATCATCTCTGCCTGGCTCGTGCCCGTAGGCGAGCACGTTGCCGAAGGACAGGCGATCGCCACGCTCGAGACGACCAAGGCGACTTTCGATGTGAACGCTGACCGCGAGGGTTACGTTGGCTACGAGTTGAAGGCCAAAAGCATAGTGGCCGTGGGTGAAGTGTTTGCATGGATTTCGGACGAGCGAGAGGCGCGTCCTCCTGTAGCGAACGAAGCTCCTTCGCGGTCTCCAGCGAGCGCGGTCGATGCTACCGGAGACGGCCGAATCACCCGGAAGGCCTTGCGGCGCATGCGTGAGCTCGGGGTATCGCTCGATGAGCTGGCTGGGATCGAGCACGTCACGGTCGCCGATGTCGAGAGGATTGCCGCGGCCCGAGAGCAGTCGCAGACGCAGCTGCGTTCCGCGGAGCCGGATGACGGCAGCGTCCCCCTGGAACAGACTGCGGCCAAAGTAGCTGAGGCGGCGCGTCTTGCCGAGAGCTATCGTTCGATCGTTCCCAGCTTGGTGACCCTGCCTGTCTCTTGCGAACGCGTGCAGGCGAAGTTGCGGGCGCTCGGGGCGGAGCTCGGCCCGGTGAGTCTGCTCGAGTTGGTCATTCGCGAAGTGGCGGCGGTCTTGCCGGAGTTTCCCGAGCTCAACGGATACTTCAAGAATGGCCGGGCCGCGACCTACCGGGAGGTCGCGGTCGGGTTTGCCGTGAACGCCGGGCGGTCTCTGCGGGTGCCGGTGCTGCACGCCACGAACGAGTTGACGCAGCTCGAGGTGTGCCGAATGGTGCGCGAGCTGATGTTGCGGTACATGCGCAACGAGCTGTCGATGGCCGACGTGAGCGGGGGCACGTTCACCGTCACGGATTTGTCCGCACAAGGAGTCACTCATTTCGTGCCGGTGCTGAACGATCGACAGTCGGCGATCCTCGGCATCTGCGCCCCCGAGCCGCAGCAGCACCATCAGAACCTGGTCCTGGCGTTCGACCACCGCATGGCCGATGGCATGGGCGCAGGGAATTTCCTCGGACACTTACGCGAACGCCTCGAAGGCTGACATTTCGCCAAGCACATCGCCCATGCTGTTCAATTCGCCTCTTTATCTCATCTTTTTTCTCAGCGTCTTCAGCCTGTACTGGCTGGTACGTCGCCGTGTCGCGCAGAATGCGTTGCTGCTCGTGGCGGGCTACGTGTTCTACGGCACGTGGAGTTGGAAGTTCCTGCTGCTGCTGGCGTTCAGCACGCTCCTGGACTACACCTGTGGGCTGTTGATCGGAGCGGCGCAAACGCAGGCACGCCGCCGTGCCGTGTTGATCACGAGCGCAGTCATCAATCTCGGGCTTCTCGCCGTCTTCAAATACATGGGGTTCTTCGTGCAGCAGGCGGCCGACCTGTTGCGACTGCTGGGCTTCCAGCCCCATCTGCCCTTGTTGCAGGTCGTGCTGCCGGTCGGCATCTCCTTCTACACCTTCCAGAGCCTGAGTTATGTCATCGATACCTATCGTGGCAAGGTGGCGCCGGAGCGTAATCTGCTCGACTACGCTGTCTATGTGGCGTTCTTTCCGCAGCTCGTGGCGGGTCCCATCGAGCGCGCGACGCACCTCCTTCCACAGATCAAGCGCGCGCGCGTCTGGAGCGGCGCCGCGGTCGAGACCGGACTGCAGCTCATGGTGTGGGGCCTCTTCAAGAAGGTGGTCATTGCGGACAATCTCGCGCCCTATGTGGATGCGGTCTACTCGCATCCCGCCGCCTATTCGGCCGCCACGTTGTTCACCGCTACCGTGTTCTTCGCGTTCCAGATCTACTGCGATTTTTCGGGCTACTCGGATACCGCAAGAGGCACGGCGCGCACCCTCGGCATCGACCTGATGGTCAACTTCGACCTGCCGTACTTCTCGCGCTCGCCGGTGGAGTTCTGGCAGCGCTGGCACATCAGTCTCTCGCGATGGTTCCAGGACTATCTGTATTACCCACTTGCGCTGCACTACGTGCGCAAAGGGGGCTGGGGCAGCAAGTATCGAGCGCATCTGATTTCCATGGCGCTCATCGGCTTGTGGCACGGTGCGAGCTGGACCTTCCTCGTGTTCGGTTTGTATTGGGGGTGCGTCATTGCGGCCTATCTCTACCTGTCGGAGCGTTATTCCGAGCTACCCCCGAGCAGCGCACTTGTGACTTTCACGAGCGGTGCCGTCACGAAGCGCTTGCACCCATTGCTCAGCACCACGGCGATGTTCGCCGTCGCGTGTATTGGCTGGATACTGTTCCGGGCGCGCACGCTCGGAGATTTCTGGACGGTGTTGGCTGGGATGTTTGCTCCCACCGGACACGAAACCGTCCGGCGGCTGAACGTCCTCGACGTCCGCTGGCTCTGGGCGTTGGTCCTGGCGTTCTGGGTGGCCGAGTTCGTCTATCGTAACCAGGCACGGGTCTTCGAGCTGGCGACGGGAGGCGCGGGCCGGCGCCTGGTGTTGCGCTACGCCATGGTCTGCACGATTGTCGTGTCCTACGTGGCTGCGCAGCACGGCCGGGCACTGCCCTTCATTTATTTTCAGTTTTGAGCGGGCCCGGGCTCGGTGGCGGCGCGCCGGGGTCGGTTTCACGCGGGTCGCGAAGGTGACCGACAGCTCCTCGAGCGACACGGAATTGAAGCTATTGGCCGTGAGCCCAATGTCTTCGCCAGCGGCATTACGAGTTGTGACGATGGTCACACCCGTGGCGAAGGCGCCGAGGGCGGCTCGGAACTGGCGGGTCCGGGCATGTGCGTCGGCGGTCGTGCGCGGGTTCTTCTGGAGAGCGATCGTCGCCCATAGGGGGGCCGTGGGGCGTTCGGAGGCGTGGTGCTCCGTATACCAGGGGACAATGGGATCGACACCGGGCATGAGTTTAGTGCAATTGTGAGTGCCTTCACAGCGACATGGGGGTATTCCTTTACACCCTGCTGTAAAGTTCGCGAGGTTCCAGCACCCTGAAAGTGATGCCGTCACCCCCGAACGCTTATGCGAGTTCGCCTCTTAAGCCAGTACGTGCACATCTCGGTAGCGGCGCTCGCTGTGGTGGAAGCGTGCGTGTTCTCGGGTGCGATGTTTCTTGCCTTTCGAGTTCGCTTCGGCTCGTGGCACCCGGTGCTCCCGAATGGCCAGGAGGCCGCTGGCTGGTGGTTGTGGCTGTGTGCAGGAGTGGTGGGCGCCGCCAATCTGGTCAGCGTACTCGCCTTCGGTCTCTACAGCTCGCGCCAGAGGGCACGAACCGTCGGCGTTCTGGTGCGGGCGTTCGCCGCTCTCGCCGCCGCCAACGTGGTCACCGCTGCCGTGTTCTACGTGGCTCCCAGCTTGTGGCTGGGGCGCGGCGTCCTCGCGCTCTCCTTCGTATTTTCACTGCTCGGCATGGGTATTACGCGTGCGCTGTTCATGCGGCTCATCGACGAAAGTCTCTTCAAGCGGCGTGTGCTCGTCTACGGAGTAGGGCAGCGAACCGCTGCAATCTCCAGTTTGCGGCGCCGCTCCGACCGGCGTGGCTTCGAGATCCTGGGGTTCGTGCAACCCGACGGCGAGAGCATCACGGTGCCCATGGAGCGTGTGTTCGAGGCTCCGGACGGCATTCTCGCGCTATGCAACAGTCTGGGTGTCGATGAGGTCGTGGTGGCCATGGAGGATCGACGCCGTGGCTTCCCGATCCTGGGCCTGCTCGAGTGCCGGCTAGCCGGCATCGATGTCACCGAGCTCCTGACCTTCCTCGAACGGGAGACCGGTCGCGTGCGCATCGATGTGTTGAATCCCAGCTGGATGATTTTCGGGGAAGGCTTCCGTCGCGATCCGCTTCGACTGTTCTCGTCGCGATCGCTCGACCTGCTGGCCAGCCTGGTGTTGGTTATCCTGTCGCTGCCCCTGATGATTCTCGCCATGGTCGCCATCAAGATCGAGGATGGTTGGCGCGCCCCCGTGTTCTACGGGCAGGCGCGTGTAGGTCTCGGTGGCCGCCCGTTCACGGTATTGAAATTCCGCAGCATGCGCACGGACGCCGAGCGCGACGGCAAGGCACAGTGGGCGCAGAAGTCGGATCCGCGAGTCACGCGGGTAGGGGCCATCATCCGCAAGCTGCGGATCGACGAGCTCCCGCAGATTCTCAATGTCGTCGCCGGGCACATGAGCTTCGTCGGCCCCCGGCCGGAGCGGCCGCAGTTCGTGGCCGAGCTCTCGCAAAAGATTCCGTATTACGTGCAGCGTCACTGCGTGAAGCCGGGGATCACCGGGTGGGCGCAGCTGTGCTATCCGTACGGCTCTTCCGAGCAGGATGCGCTCGAGAAGCTCCAGTACGATTTGTACTATATAAAAAACAACACGTTGCTGTTCGACCTCGCGATCCTGGTACAGACCGCCGAGGTCGTGTTCATGGGCAAGGGAGCGCGTTGAGCGTCCTGCGAGTCACCGCGTAAGATAGAATATAAGGACTTTGATGGCTGCCGAGATGCACCGACGCAAGTTACTCATTCTCGAGAACGACCGCGCCCTGCGGCGCGAGCTCGAGGGAATCTTCGCCGACCTCGACGTTACGGTGCATGAGACTTCGGATGATGCGTTGGCTCTGGTTCGCCGAATAGAGCCCGACGTGGTGTTGTTCGATCTGGGCGCGGCGCGCGATCCTGCCGTTGGCGCGCAGGGCTTGGAGCTCCTGCGCCAGATTCTGAATCTCGCGCCCGATACGAAAATCATCGCCATGACGGAGCACGATGCTCGCGAGCTGGCGGTTGCCGCCGTCGGCCTCGGCGCCGCGGATTTCTATCACAAGCCGCTCGACGCCGGCGTGCTCTCGATCGTCGTGCGGCGCGCCTTCCGTATCCGCGAGCTCGAGGAAGAGAACTGGCGCCTGCGGGAGCAGACAGGCTCGATGGCTCTCGAGGGCATCATCGGCGTGAGCGATGCGATGCGCGCGCTGTGCCGCTCCATCGAGAAGGTCGCGCCCACGAATGCGACCGTGCTCCTGCTCGGCGACAGCGGCACGGGCAAGGAGCTGTTGGCTCGCTCCGTCCACCGTCTCTCAGGCCGCTCGCACCAACAGTTCGTCGCCATCAACTGCGCCGCCATTCCGGACACGCTGTTGGAAAGCGAGCTGTTCGGTTACGAAAAAGGTGCCTTCACCGGAGCGGCGAAGCGTACGCCGGGCAAGCTGGAGGCCGCCGATGGTGGCACCATCTTCCTGGATGAGATCGGCGAGATGCCCGCCTCGCTGCAGGCAAAAATGCTGCGCGTCCTGCAGGAGCGCACGGTGGAGCGAATCGGTGGCCGCACGCCGATTCCGCTCGATCTGCGCATCGTCTGCGCGACGAACCGCAATCTCGACACGTTGATCGGCACGGGCGGCTTTCGCGATGACCTGTTCTACCGCATCAGTGAGGTGACGATACGGGTGCCGCCGCTACGCGACAGGCAGGGTGACAGCCTCTTGCTGGCGCAGTTCCTGTTGCAGGAGATGTCGGCCCGCTTCAACAAGCCCACCCGGGGCCTGTCGCCGGATGCGATTCGCGCCATCCAGGCGTATCGCTGGCCCGGCAATGTCCGCGAGCTCGAGAACCGTATAAAAGGCGCGGTCATCATGGCCGAGGGCGCGGTGGTCACGGCACACGATCTCGGTCTGCAGGATCCGGGAGACGACCCGGAATACCTCAACCTGCGGGTCGCGCGCCAGCGCGCGGAAGCACAAGCTGTGCGGCAGTCTCTCGCAGTCGCGAAAGGCAATCTGTCTCGCGCCGCGGATCTTCTTGGGGTGACGCGCCCGACGCTCTACGACTTGCTCGAGAAGCATCGGATCGGCGCGGCGCAATTTGGTCGCAATACGGCGACGACCACGCCCGAGCCACCGGCGGAGCCACCCGTAGGTGGCCCCGCACCGGAGTCCAAGGCCTGAAGCGCCGTCCGGCGCCCCGCCGAGGGGTAGCCGGCAAAAACCACGCTTTTTGCCGGCGGTCGACGTGTAGCGTCTCGCTGAAAGCGCCGCCAGGCGCCTTTCAGCCCATAAACTAGTTGGCTATCGAGGCGCTCGTCTCGGCCGACATCGTGCTCTGGTTACCGCTCGCGTCGTAAGCGGTCAGCGCAAAGTAATAAGTGCCGGTGGCCAGATTATCGACCACGTAGGTGGTCAGGCCAGGATTAGTGACGTCGATCGTCTGCGTATAGTTCCCCGAGCTCGTTCCGTAGTGGATCGTGAAGCCGGCAAGATTTGTCAGCGCCGTGCCGTCCGTGCGCTCGGTCGGGACTTCCCAAGCGAGGGTGACGGTGGGGGTGGCACTCCCGGAGCTGGAGCTGCCGGAGCCGCTGCTGCCTGAGCTGCCGCTCGAGCTGCTACCGCTCGAGCCGCTTCCGCTCGAGGACGAGCTGCCGCCGGATGAGCTGCTGCCGCCAGAAGAAGACGTATCCCCGCCGGAAGAAGAGCTGCCGCCGCTGGAGGACGAGCTGCCGCTCGAGGTGCTGCTGCTCGAGCCGCTGCTGCCGGACGAGCTGGAGGTACCCGAGTTCGCCAAGGCCGATGTAGCCGTATCTGGTGTAGTAGTGGCGGTGGTAGTGGCGGCTGCGGTGCTCGCAGCATCCGAGCCCGACGTTCCACCGCAGCCCGTCAGCGCGATCGTTGCCGCGCTGCTCATTAGTATTGTCCAGGCGAGACTCTTCGCCCCGATCCCCCGTTTAGCGTTCCCCATGCAACCTCCGAAACAAGACTCCGAAACCGGTCAAGGTCCGGACGAAGTCTTGTTACGGAGGTTGCACGAGCACCCAGCGCAGCTTCAGCTTGCTGACTCACGAGATGGTGCGACCATCCCGGCAACCCCGCTGTCATGGGCTTCGTGCCGTTAGACCGGAAGTTTTGCGCCCCCGCCTTTCGACGGGTTTGCCTTTGAGCGAGCTGCCGGCTGATCAGGGCCCGCGGCTCGCGCAACCTTAGATGCAGCTACCGTGCCAGGTGGTGCAAGTATTTGAATGTTATGTGTTTGTTTTCTGGAAGCGGAAGCTCGGCAGAGCCGCCAGCCTCATGTCATGTCGCCCCACGCCGACGAGCTGAAGATGACGCGCCGCTGATTTGTACCAAAGGGACTGATTAATAAGCGAAAAATGCAGGTCGCTGCACAGCGACATTGAAGCGGCATCAGGTGCGCCGCAGCGCGAAATAGTCATCACGTCGTGAGCCAGTGCATCACGGCATGAGGCGAATGCGTTGCAGCGTGCGAGGCAGTGCATCGCAACATGGGGCGGGTGCAGCGCAACACGCGAGCGGTACGCGGTGTGCAGCGCAGCAGTCTGCGGGACCGCTGCTTGCTGGCTTCCGTGCCGCAACTATGGCGCGGCGCAACCGATCACGGAATGGCCAAACTAAAACAGCGGCTCGGGGAGGCTGGTGCGTGACGCCAGAAACCAACATTCAGGTATCGACATGACGGAGCCTGGCCTGTATCAGCCGGTCGTCTTCAAGAAGACCTTTCCGATTGCTTTCGCGGCCTTGCTGCAGGCGTTCGCGCCCGCCGCCGTCGCGGTCGGGAACCTGTACTGGTTGTGTAGTATTTACCAGGTCGATTTCGACACACCTTTCGCGGTGAGCGCGACAATCATCGCGGCGTTGGCGATCGTCCTCCTGCCGCCGACGCACAACGCATCGACTCAACTCCTCACGGGAGCAACACCGCTGCCGGTCAGTGTCATCCTGCGCTGGCTCGTGCTGCTCGCGATCCTGCTGGCCGTTGCGTACATGACCAAATATTCGGCCTGGTATTCCCGCCGGGTGTTCGTGACGTGGGCCATTTCCACTCCTATTCTTCTGATCCCCGTGCTCATCGCGGGGCAGGTGTTGATGCGTCACATTATGTTAGATCGCGCCAACACCCGCCGGGTCGCTTTCGTGGGCTACAACGATGCCAGCCTACAGCTGGCGCGTCGGCTCACGAGCCATTCCGACGTGTGCATGTCCGTTCTCGGGTTCTTCGATGATCGCAGCGCCCAGCGGCTGCAGATCGCGGGGAGCTGGCCGCTGCTGGGAACGCTTGGTGACGTGGTGACCTTCGTGAAGGCGCAGGCAGCGGATGTTGTTTTTATCGCGTTGCCGATCCGGCACATTCAGCGCGTGATGGAACTGTTGAACGACCTGAGGGATACGACGGCTTCGGTCTACTACGTGCCGGACATTCAGATCTTCGATCTGGTGCAGTCCCGCACGGGCGAAATACAGGGGGTGCCGGTCATCGCCATGTGCGAGACGCCGTTCGCCGGGTTCCGCGGCGTCGCGAAGCGGATGACCGATATCCTGATCGCCGGCAGCACGCTGGTGCTCGCGGCACCCTGCATGCTCGTGATCGCGATGTTGATCCGCTGGACGTCGCCGGGCCCGACCCTCTTCAAGCAGCGTCGCTATGGACTCGACGGCCGGGAAATCGTCGTCTACAAATTCCGTACCATGACGGTTACGGAAGACGGTGCCCGCATCGTCCAGGCCTCTCGTGACGACAACCGGATCACCCCGTTAGGGCGCTTCCTCAGGCGCTATTCCCTCGACGAGCTTCCGCAGCTGATCAACGTTCTGCAAGGTAGCATGAGCCTCGTCGGTCCACGGCCGCACGCGGTCGCGCACAACGAGTTGTATCGAAAGCTCATCAAGGGCTATATGGTGAGGCACAAAGTCCTGCCCGGCATCACGGGGCTCGCGCAGGTCAACGGCCTGCGGGGCGAGACCCAGGACGTGCGGCTGATGGAAGCGCGGGTGCAGTACGATCTCGAATACCTGCGCAACTGGTCCGTCTTCCTGGACCTGAAGATCCTCGCGAAGACGGCTGTAAAGGTGATCGTCGACGACAAAGCATACTAAGAGCGTCTAACGAAAAGACCCTTCCCGGGGGACGCTGCAAGTGATGATGACGCGGGTCCGTTTCTTGCGGTGCGCCATGGGAACCGTCCGGCGCGGCGGTGTATTCAAGACCAACAAACCAAAGGTGGAGTGATGCGCGCTGCCAATTTCCTGCCAACGTTCCTGCTCGTAGGGGGTGTCATTGCTGCACCCGCGATTGCCCAGACGGCCCCACAGTCGAACACCACGGCAGTGACCCTGGCCGACTATCGGTTGAATCCGGGCGACAAGATCGATGTGTCGGTCTGGAAAGAGACCGAGATGCAGAAGTCTCTGATCATTGCTCCCGACGGCAAGATCGGCTTCCCGCTGGCGGGCGAGGTGGTCGCCGCGGGACACACGATCGGCGAGGTGCGCGCCGAGCTCGTGAACCGGCTGAAGAAATACATCCCCGAGCCGGTCGTCACGGTGTCGCTCACGGCCAACGAGGGCAATCGCGTCTTCGTCATCGGGCAGGTCAACAAGCCCGGGATGTTCGGCATGAACCCCCAGCTCAATGTGCTCCAGGCGCTCAGTCTCGCCGGAGGCGGCACGCCCTTCGCCAAGCTCGATAGCATCATCATCCTGCGTCAAACACCCAGCGGCCAGCGCGTCGCCAACTTCCGGTACAGCCAGGTCAGCCGGGGTGAGCACCTGGAGCAGAACGTGACGTTGGAGAGCGGTGATGTCGTCGTCGTGCCATAACGGGGCCCGCCGGAGGGGGCGGCGCGGCATTGCGCTCGGCGGCGCAGCTTGCGTCGTGGTGTCGGTGGGGCAGCCCGCTCTCGCCCTGGAGTACTTCGTACCGAGGGTCGAAGCTACGGGCGAGTACGACAGCAACATCAACATGGATCCTACCAATACCAAGGCCTACGGATACGGCGGCCTTGCGATGGCTGATATCGGGTGGATAACGCAAACTTCCGACACCGCGATACGGCCGTACTTCAACTACATGCGCTATCCCGATCAGCAAGGGATCTACGAGCTCGACTCCCGTGTCGATCTGCGATGGCTGTTCAACACGCAGCGCAGCCAGTTCTCCCTGTATGGACGCTTCGATCGCGAGGATACGACCTACGCCGAGCTGTCCTCGGCGCTCTACAATCCGTTGGACCCGAACGTGCGCCCGAACGCCGATACGGGGTATGTGCAGGAAGGCGTGATCAGGACACTCGGTTACGCCGCGCCGTCCTGGTCGTACCGGATGACCCAGCGCCTGTCGTTTACTACCGATCTCTACTACCTGCACGAGTCCTACAATGATACCGGCTCGACGGCCGTCGAGAACGCGCTCAATGGCTTCAACTACTATTCGGCGACCGTGAGCCTGCAGCAACGGCTGACCGAGACTTCGACGCTGAAGTACGGAGGGTATTTCGCGCGCTTCGATTCAGGAGGCGTGGCGCGTACCAACGGCTATGGGTTGAAGGTGGAATACAATCGCAAATGGACGCAGCGGTTGAGCCTGCTGCTGTCGGGAAATGCCGAGCGGGACAAGACGGACGAGACCTACCCGGTGGTGTTCAACGGGAGTACCACGCAGTGGGGTGCGGCGGCCGGGCTGGTCTATCAGGGCGAGATCAGCACGACGCGACTCACGGTCGATCGCATTCTCTCCCCCTCGGGCGCGGGCGCGATGATCGCCAGCAATGAGATGTGGCTACAGTACGATCGCAGATGGACCGAGCGGCTGAAATTCATCGGTGCCCTGCGCTACATCCACGACGGCGCGGTGGGCGAGAGCGCAAACTTGTTTCCCGTTAGAAATTACACCCGTGCCTACGTCGAGGCGCGGTACATGGTGACTCCGACGTGGTACTTCCGGGTAGACTACGAATACACCTGGCAGGGGTTTCACGGGGAGCCGAGTGCTGCCAACAACGGCGTCTCGATCGGGTTCGGCTATCAGGCCTTGAAGCCGCCCGGAGTGCCATGAGCGAGCGATCGGCATGCGAGTCTGCGTGGTCACAGAACATCATCAGCTCGCACTCATGGGGGGTGCGGAGTACCAGGCCCATCTGCTCGCCCATGAGCTGAGTCTGCGGCCGGGAGTCGGCGTTTACTACCTCGCCCGGAGCGTGCCGTCCGGCCGCGCCGCGGCGAGCTTGCCATACCGTGTGCGTTGCATCGGCAGTGCGGCCGGGGTGCGGCGTCGTGCGACGTTCTTCGATGCCCCCGGGCTGCTGCGCGCGCTCAAGGATATTCAACCCTCGGTCGTGTACCAGCGAGGCAGGCTGAGCTATACGGGGGTTTGCGCCGCCTATGCCTCCCGGGCCGGCATTCCATTTTTCTTCCACGTGGCGAGTGACAAGGATGCCGAGCGGCGGCTGCTGATCGGCGGACTGACCTTCAATGCGCCCTTCCAGTTGCTGGAGAGTGCCATCGGGCGCTGGGGCGTACGTCACGCGACCCGGATCATTGTGCAAAGCGGCAGGCAGGCGAGATTGTTGGAGGAGCAGCTCGGGCGCTCGAGCAGCGCCCAGGTCGGCAACTTCCAGCCGCTGCCGCGCGAGTTGCCGCCGAAGCCGGCGGGCCCGCTGCGCGTCCTCTGGGTGAGCAACATCAAGCAGTTGAAGCGGCCGGAGCTGTTCGTCGAGCTCGCCGCGGCCTTTGCCGGGCGCGCCGATCTCGAGTTTCACATGGTCGGGCGCCCTCCGAGCGACCCGCGTCTCGCCCCTTTGATGCGCTCGATCGAGGCGCGGCCGAATCTCAGATTTCACGGCGAGCTGCCGCTCGCGCGCGTGAACGAGTTGATAGCGACGGCAAGCTTCCTGGTCAACACGAGCGACTACGAAGGCTTTCCCAACACGTTCATCCAGGCGTGGGCGCGCGGGGCGGTCGTTTTGAGCCGGGTGGATCCCTTTGACGGAATGGAGCGGCTCGGGTTGGGGCGTTGCGCCGCGGACGTCGCCGCGTTGCGTGACGCGCTGGCGGATCTTGTCGGACGGCCCGAGGCGCGCGCGAGATTCGTACTGCGCTCATTCGAGTACGCCGCTCAGCATCACTCCATGAAGGAGGCCGCGCGACTGGCCGGGCTCATCGTCGGCTCGGCCGAGACCCGGACGGAACGACAATCCTGTGAAGCATGACCGCTTGTCGCAACTCTCGCACAGTTGACCTATTCCCGCCGGGCACGGTAGCTTTGTTCCCAAGGCAAACCCATCGAAAGGTGGGGACGCAAAACCTCCGGTCCGAATATTTGGCCTGGATAGCGGGGTTGCCAACGGAGTCATGTCTTCCGTTGCGGTTGGTTTGTCGTTTCGACGCACCCATCCTCCCAGCGCTGCCAGATTACGCCTCGAGCAGGTCCGGGACACTCACGACCTATTGAGGAAGCTTTCTGATGAGCAACGCAAATCTGCGCGGAATCCTGCTAGCCGGCATCAGCTGCGCCGGCATGCTGCTGGCGGCGAACGGCGCGCAAGCGACCGGCGCGCCGCCGAAGGCGCCGCCGAGCCTGTGCGCGAACAACAAGTGCGCGGCGACCGCCACGGGCAGCATCAAGTGGCATCCGGGACACTATGTCTCCGCGACCGACCGCGCCTACTACGGCAAGGCGGCTTCCGGGCGCCAGCTGCAGAGTTTTCTGGCCAAGTCCATCGACAACGACTCCAACATCCAGGGCGTTCAGCAGATGTACACCTGGGCGTCCCTCGAGCCCCAGCAAGGCCAGTACGACTTCTCGCAGATCTCCTCGGATCTCGCCTATCTGCGCTCCCTGGCGACCCCGAAGCGCCTGATCATCAATGTGGTGGGCCAGGAGTACGGCGGGACGCTGGCCGCCGGGGCGAACGCCAGCGGCTACTTCCCCCAGTACCTGATCAGTGCCGGACAGGTCGTGGATTTCGCTTACGGCTACATGCCGACCATCTGGAATTCCGCCACCACCGACCGGCTGATCGCGCTGATCCAGGCGCTCGGCAAGCAGTTCGACTCCGATCCGCTGGTCGAGGCCTTCATTTATGAGGGTGAGACCTCGATCAGCTTCACCAAGAGCCCCGCCGGGTACTCGATCGGCAATTTCATCACCCAGTACCAGCGCTGGATCACGGCTGCCCGGGCGGCCTTCCCCACGACGAATGTCGCGGCGATGACGAACTGGCTGCCCAACGGCGGCAACGAGTCCATGCTGGGGCAGATCATTGCTACCGCAGCGCAGCAGAAGGCGGGCTTCGGCCAGCCGGACATCGAGCCGACCGTCGCGGGCGACTGGGGCCAGGATTACGCGACGGGCTCGAACGGCATGCCAAGCTACAAGGGTAAGGTCCCGCTCGTGTTCCAGGTCCAGTACCCTGGCGCCGTCAACTACGGAACCGTGGCCCAGCTGTTCAGCTATGGCGTGAATACGCTGGGCGCCACGCACATCATCTGGCAGTACACGGCGGCCGGGGAGTTCAGCGCCGACATGACCTGGGCTACCGGAGTCCAGCCGTACATCGACTCCCAGAAGGGCGTCGCGGCTACGGCCTGCCCGAGCCTCTTCGCGGGCGCCTGCAACACCAGTAACTGACCCAACCTATCTTTCGCTATGCGGGGATCTGGGCGAGCGTAATTTATTGGTTTTCCAAGATAATCTGCTGCGGGCGCTTGGTGACGCATTGCAACACCCACCGCAGTACTTGCCGATCTACCGGCAAGCTATGGAGCTATAAGGGATTATTTTATATAGAGAAATCTGGACATTTAATCTTGAGTCACTATAATGACCTCGAAGAGGTGGGTGATGAAGCTACAGGAGCGCATGCTGCGTGCGATAAAGCAGCGGCCCGGTAACGTGATCCTGCGCCAGGAACTCGCGGGGCTTGGCAGTGCCTCGCAGGTCACCGAGGCACTGAAGGCTCTTCAGGCGCGCGGCGTGATCGTCCGCATTGGTACCGGTGTGTACGCCAAGACACGACAGAGTTCGGTCACTGGCGCAATCATTCCTGCTGGAAGCCTCGAAACATTGGGCCTTGAAGCTTTGGGCAAACTGGGTATACCTGTGGCGCCGGGAAAGGGCGCCGCGGCGTATAACGCGGGCGCCACCACACAGATTCCGGGCACTTTTGTAGCCAACACCGGCCGTCGGCGTATCAGCCGAAGGATCTCGGTCGGCGGTCGCGCTCTGAAGTATGAGAACGATTACGGCCGAGCAGCGGCAACGGCTTGAGGACCTCTCTGCCGAAGGCCTCCTCAAGCTTCCCACCTCGATTGCGGAAAAGGACATCCACGTCACTGATCTGCTCAAGGGTCTGAGCGAGCTCGTCGTCGAGCACGATGGCTTCCAAAATCTCGACAAGCGCCGGGAGTCAACGCGCCACGACACGGAGATTGTCCTTGTTTTCTCGGGAGGCACTTGTCTTGCGAAGGCACATCGTCTGATTGGGCGGATGTCGGAAGACATTGACATCAAGGTATTTCTCAAGCCTCCCGCAACTCCTTTGAGCCCGAAATTCGGTCGGCGTTCTCGCCTGAAGGTCCTCCACGACAGCATACTTGGCATTTTCCAACGGCTCGACCTACCGCTGATCAGCAGTGGAGGCCGTAAAAGCCCACACATCAGGGATCAACATCGATACTGTTGCATAGGGGCTGGCTACCAATCCGGCTACGAGCCACACGCCAGCCTTCGACCGGAGCTGCAACTCGAGTTGATCGAAAGGCCGCCGCTCTTGCCCATCGAAAAGCGGACGTTCGGTTACCTCTACGAAAATCTCACCGGACTGCCTCAGACCGTTGAGGTATCGATTCATTGCATTTCCGTGAGTGAAACCGCAGCTGAAAAGGTACTTTCCCTGCTACGTCGCTGTGCCTGGAAGTGGCGCGGCTATCAGGAAGGGGAAATGGACCAGGCCCTGGTTCGCCACATCTACGACGTGGCACGGATAGCTGAGAACGCTTCCGGCGCTCTTGGGGAGGCCCAAGGAATTTTCGCTGCCCTGGTGGTCAAGGATCGAGCAGAGTTTGCAGGACAGAATCCTGAATTCGATGCCGATCCAGTTCAGGTGCTGCGGGAGACCCTCGTTCAGGCGAAGACTCACCGCGAGCTGCAGGCTCGCTACGAGGACACGCTCCTGCCGCTGGTCTACGAAGCATCCTCTCCTTCCTATGCCCGGGCATTTTCTATTTTCGAGGACGTTGCGAACAGCTTTTTAGCCGCTTGTGGTGACGCTGCGAAATAATTCGGCGGGATCGCAGTGGGGGCGATCCTGGCATCGAATAGCCAGGACGGTGGACGGTGAGGTAGGAGTCGGCGGGGGTGGGGATACGGTCGTCCGTTCGGGCGCCCGGGCCCGCCCGGCCAAGCCCGCGTCCGGGTTCGTTTCTTGCTGAGACTCTCCGTCCGCGCAGGGCGGGAGAATTGCTACGGTTTGTGGCACGAACAACCAAAACCGCGGGGGGACTGTGTGCGCCGCAACAACCTTCCCGGTCGGCAGCCCATCATTCACATGACGCATTCACGCGGCGGACAGGGAATGCGAGAAGGCAGCTTCCACTATGACGACGGGCAGCCGTAACGATCTGTTCAGCACGTATGGCGCGGTGATGCGCCGCCGCCGGGGGCCCGCGATAGCGATCTTCTCGGCGGTGGTGTTCGTCGCCGTCGTGTTGGCGTTCTCGTTGAAGCCCGCCTATCGGTCGAGCGCCGTGATCGTGCTCGAGCCTTCCTCCGTTCCCGCGGACGTGATCCGCAGCACCGTGGTCAGCTACATGGACCAGCGCATCGAGATCGTGCAGGGCAGGGTCATGGCGCTCGACACGCTCAAGGACCTGGTGAAGGAGTACGACCCGTATCCGCAGGAGCCGCAGCTTTCGATCTCGCAGAAAGCCCGGAAACTTGCCGCGGCAGTTGATGTGTCGCGCGTCGATCCCGTGACTCTCAAGCCGCTCGACCAGTCGAACGCCTTCGAGCTCGACTACGACAACCCCGATCCGGAGCGCGCCTCGGCGGTGGCGGCGCGGCTCGCCAATCTCTTTCTGACCTACAATCAGCGCACGCGATCGGAGGCGGCAACCCAGGCGTATCAGTTTTTGGCGAAGCAGGCCGAGAATCTCGACGCCCACGTGCGCCAGCTCGATGCGCAAATGTCGGCATTGCGGCAGAAGTATGGTGACGCCTTGCCCGAGGCCCAGGAGCGCAATCGATACGAGGTCGATCGGCTGCAGGCGGATATCGCGGGCCTGCAACGCGAGATCGTGTCGGACGAGCAGCACGTGTCGTATCTGAGCCTGCAGCTGAGTCAGCTGAGTCCCACTCTGCTGTCGACCAAGGGCGACACGACGGATCTGGCGACACTGCGCGCCCAGCTCGCCGATGCGGAGCAGCGCTATACGCCCGATCATCCCGACGTCAAACGGCTGCGCCGCGCGATCGATGCCATAGCGCACCACTATGGTCCCGGAGCGGGAATTCCGAAGGCCGACAATCCTGAGTATCTGCGTGTGGAGAATCAGCTCGAGGCCGCCCGCAAGGAGCTGGCGGTCGCGCAAGCTGCCCAGGAGACCTCGCGTGACCGCCTCAATCACTTCCTGTCGGCCGCCGGCAGCAGCCCGATGGCCGAAAAGGAATATGCGCAGATCTCGCGGCAGCGGGAGGTCGCCAACACGGAATATCTGGCTACCCAGGAAAAGCTCCGCAATGCCCAGACCGCGGAGACCTTCGAGAGTCAGAACCGGGGCGAGCGCTTCACCATGGTCCGGGCCCCCTTTGCGGCAACCAGCCCCTATTCTCCCAATCGTGTCGGCCTGATCTGTCTCGGCCTGGTGCTGGGTGCCGCGCTGGCCGCGCTGTACATGACGATCGCCGAGACTTCGGACCCCAGCGTGCGCGGCTCCTCCGATCTGCATGTGTCCGATTCGGTTCCGCTGCTTGCCGCGGTACCACTCTTGCTGAGCCCAGCCGACGGCAGACGCCGTGCAGCCAAGATGACCACCATAGTGCTCGTCTATGGTGTGCTCGTTGTCGTCGTCGGTCTCGTCATCGCACGCGCGCCCTGAAGCCGGATCGGAACGCATTATGTCCATTATCGAAGCTACACTCGACAAGGCAAAGCAGCACTTGCGGGCGCACGAGCGCTCACTCGGGGAGGACCGGCGAATAGAGGACCGCCGAGCGGATGACCGGCGATCGGATGACCGGCGAGTGTCAGATGACCGCCTGCGTTCGCGGGAGGAGCGTCCGCGCAAGCGTAGCGTGGTGGAGTCACGGCCCTCGGCGTCGTTTCCCATCACGGGGCTCGAGCCCAGCGTGGGAATCTGCCGCAGCAATCGCGTGTTGTTACCGAAGCTGGGCGCTCCCAGCGACGACCGTGCCGACAGCGCCTATCGCATGTTGAGGACACGGCTCTTGCACCGGCTGGCACAGCGCAGCTGGTCCATGCTGGGCGTGACGAGCCCGGTGCCGGCGGACGGCAAGACCCTGACCACGATCAACCTGGCGTTGAGCATTGCGCGCGAGGCGAGCGCGACACCGATCATCATCGATCTCGATTTGCGCAACCCGAGTGTCTGCCGGACTCTCGGGGTGGAGCCGCGCCGCACCGTGCTCGATTATTTCGAAGGCGGCGCGGCCGCTCATGAAGTGTTCTTCTCGATCGGTGTGGACAATCTGGTCTGCGCCGGCAACGTGCGCCGCTCCGATCACGCCTCGGAGTTGCTGGGAACACGGCGTCTGCAGGACCTCCTCGACTGCGCACGCTCGATTGCTCCCAATCCCGTGCTCCTGGTCGATCTTTCACCGGTGCTCAGTACCGATGAGGCGTTGATCGTCGCGCCGGTCCTGGACGCGCTCCTCATGGTAGTGAGCGAAGGTGCCACGCCGCGCCCGAGCCTCGAGCGGGCGACCGACCTGATTGCAGAGTTCCCGCTGGTGGGCTATGTGTTGAATCGCTCGCGCGAGGCCGAGAGGAGCTACCATTACGGCTACTACGGCAACAAATAGTGCTCCGGCGGGCGCGGTGAGTCGCGCGACTCCCGAGCCCCTCGCCACACTATCTTCCGGCCGTCCCGTCATTCGTCTCCTGTTCTTCACGCGCGAGCCGTTTCCTCTGCGGCTCGTGGACGTCGACGTCCTGTTCGGGCGGGAGTTGATCGGGCGCGGCCATCATATTGACTTCGTCATGCTCGCGGATACTTCGTGGGAAGCGGCGGACCGGCCGCTCTGGCATGGGCGGCCGGTTTTTCTCGCACAGGGTCCGCGCGGCGGCGGCCTGCCCAGCCGCGTGCTGCGGGAGGCGGTGCACCTCTGGCACGATCTGCGTCATCTCCTGTCCGCCTCGCGGCGCGATTACGACGCCATCCAGATCCGGGACAAGTTTCTCATCGGCTCGCTGGGGCTGCTCATTGCACGCTGGCGTGGGCTGAAGTTCTTCTTTTGGCTGTCATTTCCCTACCCGCAGATCGACCTGCAGTATGCGCGTGAGCGGCGGTCGCGCTGGCCGGCGCTGAACTACCTGCGCGGCACCTTCTCGGGCCTCGTGTTGTATCGCTGGATCCTGCCGCACAGCGATCAGGCCTTCGTGCAGAGCGAGCAAATGAAGCGGGAGCTGTGTGCTCACGGAGTCGATCCGGCGCGGCTGACGGCGGTGCCCATGGGCGTGGATCTTTCCGATCTGCCGCCGGCCACGCACGTGGCGCGCCGCGATGGAGCCAAGGTGGTGCTCGGTTATCTCGGCGCGCTGGCCGCCGAGCGCCGCTTGCTCGTGCTGGTCGATATGCTGGCGCAGCTGCGCAGCCAAGGGGTCGACGCCCATCTGCTGTTGGTGGGAGGGGCCTACGTCCCCGAGGACGTCCGGGCGATCGAGGAGCGCGCGGCACTGCTGGGTGTCGCCGAACAAATGGAGATTACCGGCATGCTGCCGCGGGCCCGTGCTCTCGAAAGGATTCGCGAGGCGCACATTGCGCTTTCGCCGATCTATCCGTCCGAGGTGTTCCGGGTGTCTTCGCCGACCAAGCTCATCGAATATCTCGCGTTGCGGATCCCGGTCGTCGCCAACGATATTCCGGAGCAGAAGAGCGTGTTGCGAGCCAGTCGGGCGGGTGTGTGCGCACCCTGGGGCGCCGGGCATTTCGCGCGCGCGGTGCGCTGGCTGCTCGGGCATCCCCGCGAGCTCGAAAAAATGGGTGTGCGCGGACGTGAATGGGTGGAGTCGAACCGCAGCTACACGCGAATAGCGGATGCCGTCGAGCGGCGCTATCTCGAATTGCTGCCCCGGGAGGCTTCCTGAAGTCATCATGGCGACACTCCTGTCGATCAACAATTACTACTACTATCGCGGCGGCGCGGAGACCGTCTTCCTCGAGCACAACCGGCTGTTCGAGGCCCAGGACTGGCGGGTCGTGCCCTTTGCGATGCGCCACCCGCAGAATCTCCCGACGCCCTGGTCGCGCTATTTCGTCGAGGAGATCGAGTTCGGGGTGCAGTACTCGCTGGGGCAAAAGCTCACGCGCCTGCCGAAAACGATCTATTCCCTCGAGGCGCGGCGGAATCTGCGGGCGTTGCTCGATATCGCGCGGCCGGATGTCTGCCATGCGCACAACATCTATCATCATCTTTCGCCCTCGATCCTCGGGCTTCTCAAGAGTCGCGGTGTACCCACCGTGCTCACCCTTCATGACCTGAAGATCGCCTGTCCGGCCTACACCATGCTCGCTCGTGATGGTATCTGCGAGCGGTGCCGGCAAGGACGCCTTTACAACGTGTTGCTGCACCGTTGCATAAAAGGCTCGGCTGCGCTGAGTGCCGTCGCCATGATCGAGGCGACCCTGCACCGCCTGATCGGCTCGTACCGCAACTGCGTCGACCGTTTCATCGTGCCCAGCCGGTTCTTCATCGAGAAGCTCGCGCAGTGGGGATTTCACGAGTCGTTGTTCGCGCACGTGCCGAACTTCGTGGACGCGGCGCGCTACCAGCCCCGGTACGAGCCTGGCCCCGCCTTCGTTTATTTCGGGCGACTGTCGCGGGAAAAGGGTCTGGTCACTTTGATTCGCGCGGCCGCGCGCGGGCGCTGTCCGGTGGTGATCGTCGGCTCGGGGCCGCAACTCGACGAGCTTCGCGCTCTGGCGTTGGAGCTGCGCGCCGACGCAACATTCGTTGGCTATCTCCGGGGTGCCGCGCTTCACGAGGTCATTCGCAATGCACGGGCGGTGGTCATGCCTTCCGAGTGCTACGAGAACGCGCCCATGGGCGTGCTCGAGGCTTACGCGCTCGGAAAGCCTGTCATTGGCGCCCGCATCGGCGGGATTCCGGAGCTCATACGCGCGGGCGTGACGGGTCGCGGATTCACCAGTGGCGATGTGGAATCGCTGGCGGAAGCGCTGCGCGAATTCGCCGATCGATCCGATCCGGAGTTGCGCAACATGGGCGTGAACGCGAGGCGTTGGGTCGAGGAAGAATTCAGCGCGCAACTCTATCGCGAGCGCATCAACGACGTTTACAGCCAGGTTGGCGTCTCTACAGATCGAAGGGGCACACCTGCGTGCGAGCATGCGATGCATAGCGAGGGCTCGTGAGAGTCATGGCGCTGGAAACCGTGGAGCTGCCGCGCCAGCAGGACGCCGTACGCGCTCGCGCCAGGGGCCTCCGAGTCATGGTCCTCGGTATCCGGGGGCTGCCGGATGTCGATGGGGGAGTGGAGACCCACGCTCAGCAGCTCTACCCGCGACTGGCGGCCCTGGGTTGCGAAGTGGAAGCGATCGTACGCTCCAGGTTCGTTCCCAAGGGGAGGGGGGCTTTCGGTGCGGTGCGGCTGCGGCGCCTGCCGTCACCGCGGCGCGCCGGCGTCGAGGCTCTGGTTCATTCGCTGCTCGGAGTGGTGTACGCCGGTGTGATCCGCCCTGACATTCTGCACATTCACGCGATCGGGCCCGCGATCGTGACCCCCATTGCGCGCTTGCTCGGGTTGCGCGTCGTGGTGACGCACCATGGTCCGGACTATGAGCGTCAGAAATGGGGGCGCTTCGCCCGATGGGTGCTACGTGTTGGCGAGCGTGCCGGAATGAGGCGCGCGCACGCACGTATTGCAATCTCGGCCTCGATTGTCGAGCTGGTACGCGCGAAGCACGGCGTCGAGCCGGAACTGATACCCAATGGAGTGCCTGCGGCGGAGCCGAGGGTCGACACGCAGCACGTGCGCCGCTATGGTCTGGTGCCCAAGCGTTATTTCCTGCACGTCGGCCGAATGGTGCCGGAAAAGCGCCAGCTCGATCTGATTCGCGCCTACGCGCTGGTGCGGGATACGGGCTGGAAGATGGCGCTGGTGGGGGCAATCGGGTCGGACGATTACTCCCATGAGGTCGAGCGTTGCGCTCGCGAGGCGGGTGTCGTGCTGACCGGAAGCCTCAAAGGGGAGGCACTCCAGCAAATATATTCCCACGCGGGGGCTTTCGTTTTGCCCTCGTCACATGAGGGGCTCCCCATAGTGATGTTGGAGGCTCTCAGCTACGGGTTGCCCGTCATTGCCAGTGACATTCCCGCCAACCTCGAGGTGGGCCTCGACGCGGCAAGCTATTTCCCGGTCGGCGACGTGAGCGCGTTGGCCGAGCGCCTCGAGCGGCTTGCGCGCACACCCCCGGACGATGCGGCTTCCTGCAAGCGCAGGGACTGGGTCGCAGAGAAGTTCAACTGGGACCGCATCGCGCAGCAGACGCTCGCCGTGTATCTCCGTGTACGTCCCCGCTGAATGATGCGCAGAGCGCTGCTCGCCATCGCGGCTGTTGCCTTCGTGCTGGGGCTCATCGCGCGCCTGAAGGGCCTCGCTGTGGCGCCGCTCGCGGTGGACGAGTTTTATATCGTCCGCTCCGTCGACAACGTGTTGCGGACGGGATTGCCGAAATTCCTCTGCGGCGGTTGGTATGGCCGGGGGCTGACATTACAGTACGGCGCCGCGGCACTCGAGCTCATGGGCGTGGCTCCCGTGGTGGCGGTGCGGCTGGTTGCCGCGATCTCGAGCCTCCTGGCTCTGCCCGCCGCATTCCTTATTGCGCGCCGCCTGTACGACGCCTCGGTGGCCTGGCTCGTCGTGTCGATTCTGTCGATCTCGGTCTGGGAAATCGCCATGGCGCGCTTCGGTCGCATGTATGCGCCCTTCCAGGCGGTGTTCCTCTGGTATGCGGTGTTTTTCATACGCTATGGGCTCGACCGGGACCGCAAAGCCCTCGGCATGATGGCCCTCCTGAGCGTAGTGGGTTTGCTGACCTGGGAAGGCGGCGTGTTCCTGCCGGCCGCGAACCTGCTGGCCCTGTTTGGATTCGCGCAACGTCCCCGTTGGTCGCTGCGCCTCGGCCTCGAGACATTGGGACTCGTCGGGTTGGCCGCTTTCGGCTACTGGCTCAACACGGGCGCGTTGCCGGTCTCCAATGCCGCGCTGGATTTTCCGTCCGTCAGTCCGCCGGTCTCCCTGGAGGGTGGCCGCGGCCTGTTCGATCTGGCGCCGCAACCGCTCACTCTTTCGCTGTCGCACCCGGGTTGGCTGCTTGGAGCGCTCCTGCCGATCATTGCCGTCGGCGCCGCGTTACCCTGGGTCCTGCGGTTCCGGTCCCGTCCGCTGACGGTGTTGGGACTGCTCCTCGTCCTGCTCGCCGCCTTGTGTGGCCAGTTCGCAGCGGCCGGCGCCGCGCTGGCGTTGCTGGTGGTGTACGGCTGGCTGGCATGGCCGGAAATACTCTCTCCCGCCGCTCGCCGTTTGCACCTGGCGCTGCTCGCCTGTCTGGTTTACTGGCTGGCGTTCACGGCCGTGGCAATCGATTGGCGGTCACTGCACGCGGGGAGTGCGGCGCGCACGCTGGCGCTGTTCGTTTACGAGCTCGCTCGCCTGCCGGATTTCTTTACGGTCGCACTGTGGCCCTGGGCACGGACGTTGCCGGTACTCGGCCTGGCGCTGTCGATTCTGCTGGTCGTCGCTTTCGTCCGCATCACGAGAGCGGGCGGCGGGGCGCCGTCCGCGGAACGCGTGGCATTCGCGCTCTTTCTGTCGATGCTGGTCCTGACCGCTCTGACGGAGCCGCCCCGGGTGGAAACCCGCTATACCTTCTTTCTGTATCCCCTGGGGATCATTCTGGCCTTGGGTACGCTGTGGCAGCTCGTGCCGGCACTCATGCGCGGGCGCCGCGGCGCCCCCGTCCTTGCGGCCGGCATTGCATTGTTCGGGTTCGCGGCTACCGAGGATTACAACCACCGCTTCCTGTTCGACGTCGAGCGTGCCGCCTCGGTCACGCAGGCCGGCGCGGATCCCAACATGGCGTCCCACCTGGTGATTCGTCCGGATGCTCCGGCGATGGCGAGCTGGCTGAGAGAGCACGTCACGCGGGGCCGGGACGTCGTCATCAGCGGATATCAAAGCCTCGATTTCTATTACCCGGGCGTCGACTATTTCTTCGTCGATTGGCGCGAGGAATCCTTTTATGATTGGGCCTGCCGGCACGGGACGCTGGAGCGCTGGACCAACAGGCCGCTTCTCTACACCGAAGCGGCTCTCGAGTCGACGCTGCGGCCCCATCCGCGCGGGTTTCTGGTCGTGTACACGGATCAGGAGCAGCGCCTGCTGCAGGATCTGGCGCGCTACGCTCCGCGTGTCGTATGGTCGAGCGACTTCGTTTCCATCATCGAGCTGAGCCCGGCCGCGGGGGCGGGATGACGCTATATTCGCCACAACGCGCGCGCCGCTCGCTGCTCCAGACCATCGGCTTTCGGGCCGTCTCGCAGCTCGCCACCGTCCTGAGCTACATCGTGCTCGTCCGGGCGATGCGGGAGGAGCCGTTCGGCATCTACAATCTCTTCTATTCCTTCATCCCGGTGATTTCCACGCTCGCCTCGTTCGGGCTGGAGCAGACCTTGCGGCGTTTCCAGCCCGAGTATCTGCGCTCGGAGCGGCCGTCGCTCGGCGCGTGGCTGGTGCGGTTCGTCGCGACGGCGCGCTTCGCCGTCAGCATCGTGATGCTCGGGATCATCCTGCTCGCCTGGAACCTGATCGCGCCCCATTTCAGTCTGCAGGCGTACCGGGCCGACTTTGCCCTGTTCGCCATTCTCGTCGTTCTCTACCTCCAGTCGATCATTCTCCAGCTGTCGCTCGCTGCGCACATGCTGCACATCTACAGCGTGGGCTCCCTGGCGGCGCTGGCCGTCGTGAAGCTGGTGGTGTACTCGTTCCTGTCGAGCCGGGGTGAGCTGACCCTGCGGGCGGCGATCCTGGCCGACATCGCCGCCTATTCGGTGACCTATCTTTTCCTGGTCGTCGTCCACCGGCGCATTCGAGCGCAGGAGACCCCGGGGGCTGCCGGTCGCCTGACAAGCTCCGAGCGTAAGCGACTCACCCGGTATGCGGTCTACAATCACCTCAACGACGCGGGCTCGCTGCTCGTCTACGCGCAGACCGACAACTTCTTCGTCGGGGCGATGCTCAGCCCGGTGGCGGTCGCCACCTACGCCTTCTACGCACGGCTAGTGGAGATGATCACGAACATCATTCCCATCAAACTGTTCGAGAACGTGGTGCAGCCGCTGTTCTTCGCGGTACCGGGAAAGGAGGCGGACAGCCGCCTGCCGCGCTACTTCACGTTGCTCGTCGACATCAACCTGGTCGTGCAGCTTCCGGCGATCGCGTTTGCGCTCGCCTATCATCGCGAGCTCGTCGAGGTGTTCTTCGGGGGCAAGTATCTGCAGGACTCCGCGCTGCTGCCGCTCGTCATTGCGATGAGCACCGTCCCCAACGTGCTGGCCGTTCCCGTGACGTTGGTCGCGCAATACTTCGAGCGGCCGGGGCTGATCCTGGTGAGTGAGCTGTTCGGTGTGTACCAGGTCGTCGCGATGCTGGTGCTGGTACCCATGTTCGGCCTGTACGGCGCCGCCGTGTCCACGGGCAGTTTCCATCTGTTGCGCAATCTGTTCGTCTGGTGGAACCTGCGCGAGCACGTCAGTTGGCGCAATGCCGCCGCCGTGTTGGTCATGGGAACCCTGGTCTGGAGCGCCGTGGTGCTGGCCTGCTCGCTGCTGCGGACGGTGCTGCCCCTGTCGGCACTGGGGAATCTGGCCGTTGGCGTGGTGTTGTGCGGCCTGGGTGTGCTGGTTTACCTGCGCAGCCCCGCGATCTCACAGTCGGACCGGCAAATCCTGGCCAATGTGCTGCACGGCCGGGAGGCACGCATGCTGCGCTGGCTGGGCCTCACTCCGCGGACGGCCTAGACCTCGAGGCGCGGGGGGGGGGGGG
>DASZVD010000285.1:0-21245 GCA_035547375.1 Steroidobacteraceae bacterium | reverse complement strand
GAGCCGGTTCGCCGAGAGAAAGCCCGAGGCCTCGCCGGTGTGCCCGATGCGGTTGCGCCCCGCAACGCTCTGGATGTCCAGACCCAACCCGTAATCCCGCCTCGTACCGTCGGCCAGCGTCACGGGAGTCAGGGCTGCCTCGTACGACTTTGCGGACAACAACGAGCGATCGATCAGGCTGACGTCCCACAGTGCGAGGTCCCCGGCCGTCATCGCCAACTCGCCGGCCGCATAGAGCCAGCCCGGCGCTTCCTTCGGAGCACGGTGCGGCGGTCCCAGCCCGTAACGCGTGTAGCCCACCGCATCCCCCGCCGGCAGCGGCTTTGTGTCGTCCTCCGTCACATGATTCATCTTCAGGGGTGCGAATACGTGCTCCTGCAGGAACGCGACCAGCGGCTGTCCCGCGGCTTTCTCCGCGATCGCGCCCGCCAACACGTAGCCTGTATTCGAGTATTGCCAGTCGGTGCCCGGAGCGAAGTCGAGCGGACGGCGGGCCCACTCGTTCAGCAATGCGGTCACCGACGTCGGGCGCAGCATTTCGGGCGGCACGAAATCCTGCGGCCAGTAGTCGCGTATGCCGGAGGTGTGAGTGAGAAGCTGACGCACGCTCACGTGAGAGGCCGGCCCCAGGTCGGGAAACCACTTGCTCACCGGATCGTCCAGAGACAGCTTGCCCTGCTCGGCCAAAATCAACAGGGCGGCAGCCGTGAACTCCTTCGAATTCGACGCAATGGCGTAACGTGACGCCGGCGTGGCGGGGATCGGAGGTGACAGCTGCGCCTTGCCGTACGCGTGCACATAAGCGATAGCGCCGTTCTCAACCACGGCGATGGACACCGACGGGACGCCGGTGCTCCGCAGCCACTCCTCCACCGTGGCATCGATCTGCGCAGTATGGGTTGCGGCCTGCGCGACTGTTACGCAGGCTGCGACGATCGAGACTAACGCATAGAGCGACTTATGGCGCACGGGCCCCCCAATACAGTGCTGCGTCGTCAGTCTCAGGGCGACGCCGGCAGATACTGCCTATACCAGGCGATGTAACGCTCGGCCCGATCCTTCAGGAAGCTCGGTCGCGTGAACAGATGATTCTGCCCCGGATAAATGACGAGTCGGGTGGGCACGCCGAGCGTGCGCAGCGCCTGATACATCTGCTCGCCCCCGGCGATGGGCACGTTGAAATCCTTATCGCCGCCCATGAACAGCGTCGGCGTGTGAATCCGATCGGCATGGAACAGCGGATAGGAGACCTTCATATAAAGCTCGGCGCTCTTCCAGGGCGGCCCGAGCTCGTTGTTGTATTGCAGAGCGTACTCATCGACCCCCCACATGCCGGTCTGGTTCCCGCTGCCGGCGCCGCTGATTGCGGCTTTGAAGCGGCCGTCGTGAGCGATGGTGTAGTCGGTGAGGATTCCCCCATAACTCCAGCCGCCGATACCCAGGCGCGCCGGATCGGCGATCCCGGCGCGCACCGCGTAATCCACACCCGCGAGCAGGTCTTCGACCTCCTTGTGGCCCCAGTCGGCCGCGATGCTCTGCGCGAATTTCGCGCCGCGGCCGGTGCTGCCGCGGTAATTGACGGCGAGCATGACGTAGCCCTGGCCCGCGAGCAGCTGCCGCTCCAGGGGAGGACAATAGCTCTCCGGAACCAGCTCGTGTTGGTCCTGGCCGTTGGGGCCGCCGTGGATCCACAGGATCATCGGGTACTTGCGCCCGGGGACATAGTCGGGCGGCTTCACGAGATTGCCGTGAATCTCGGTACCGTCCTTGCTCTTGAAACGGATGTCCTCGACCGCGCCGAAGCGCAGCTCGGCCAGCAGCGCGTCATTGTGGGAGGTGAGCTTGCGGAGGCGGTTGTTTTCCAGGGCGAAGATCTCGACGGCCTGCGTGTCGCCCGAGGACAGGACGGCGGTGTGCCCGGCGGCGGCCGACTCGTCGTGGACGGTGACCGTGCCCTGGACGAGTCTCTCGACCTCTCCGGTCGCAACACTCACCCGGGCGGGATAGAAGGACCCGTCATCCTCCACCAGAATCGAGATCGACTGCCCATCGGAGCTGAACACGGGCGCCGCGACCGCCCGGTCCAACCGGTCCGTCAGCGGCCGCAGGCGGCCATCGCTGACGTCGACAATCGCGAGCCGGTCCATGATGTAGGCGTTGAGCCGGGGCTCGAGCCCCTGGAGGAGGGAAATCCGGTTCCCGTCGGGACTGAAGGCGAGCCGCTGGTGATTCGGTGAAAAGACCTGCGCGAGACGGCGCGGCACGGCGCCCGCCCGGGCTTCGATCAGGTAGATCTCGTCCACCCCGGTTTGCTCGGGCTCCTTGCCGTGGTTGCTGACATAGGCGATGAGCTTGCCGTCGGGCGACCAGGCCGGCAGATCATCGTTGTATTCCGGTGCGGTCGTGAGCGCAGTCAGCGCCCCGCTCACGACGTCCACGAGATAGAGGTGTTTGCGGGAGCGGCTCGTCAAATAACCATCGACGTCCTGCTTGAAATGGAAGGTGTCGATGACGATCGGGTGCGGCGTCTTGTCGCCGCCGTCCGCCCCGGCATCGCTCATCGACAGCACGAGCCGTTTCCCGTCCGGCGACCATTCATACCCGGCAACATCCCCGGTGAGATGCGCAACCTGGCGTGCCTCACCGCCACGCAGGTCGAGTATCCAGATCTGCGCTTTCGAGTCTGCCGCGGACGTGCTGACATAGCTCAGAAAGCGGCCGTCAGGGCTGAACCGCGGTTGGCTCGCATCCCCGCTGCGAGTGAGCTGCCGCGCCTCACTGCCGTCCCATTTGACGAGCCAGACGGCACCCCTGGCTTCATCCGCCGCCCGGTCGACGGTCGTGACGATGTACGCCACCGCGGTGCCATCCGGCGCCACCTGCGGCGAGCTGACGTCCGCAAACTTCAGATAGTCCTCGGGGGCAAGCACGCGAGGCGCCCCTTGCGCGACCGTCAGAGCGATTCCGGGAAGCCACAGAGCCGTGAGAGCACACAAAGTTGGGAGACGCACGATCGTTCTTGGCCTTGTTGGGAAGAAGGCCCGATTCTATCGATTCGGCGCGGCTCCGGCGAATACCTGCTGTTTTCGGCAGGCCGGAGCCGCCCGCGATCCGCGGAACCGGCTAGCCGGCGGCTCGACCCAGATGCTTGCAGACGCTGTGCAGGAGCTTGGTGAGTCCACCACGCGCCTCCGCCACACCGGCAACGATCGGCGCAACGTCCTCGGGCCCGGCAAGGCCGAGCAGATCGCAGGCATAGAGAGCGTTCAGCGTACGAATCGCCTCCCGTGCGGAGACGCCCGCACGCGCAACGATCTCGCTCAGATTGGCAGCGGCGGACGCCAGGCTGGCGGCCACCCTCAATTGCGAAGGAAGCGGACGGATCAAGCCGAAGCTGGGTGCACGACCCACCCGGTAACCAACGTCAGCGCTGAGTTGGGGGCTGAGCTGCCCGCTGGCGTGGTATCCGGCAAACCAACTCAGCTCCATGCCGGAGCGCAGCTCCGTCGTGGGGGCCCGCTCCAGGGGCTTGCGCAGGGTGAGCCGGCTCAGACGGATCGAGCCCCGCCGGATCGCCCGCACCGTCGCCGTATCTGCGGCGTAGGTCAGCCCGTCTCCCCGCAGCCAGAGCACCGGCATTCGCGTGTCACGCGCTACGAGCCATTTCTCGCTGCTCGGCGCGGCGCGCAATCCACGCAGCGTCTCGACGAAGCTCCAAGGATCAGTGGCCTGCTCGAGCTGTCGGATATACGACGTGTCGGCTGTCGTAGTCCTGACTTGCAACGGGCCCTCGCGGGCCGAAACCGAGGCAACCATTATGTCCGTGCGCCAATGCACCCAGGCTTGAAACGGCGGCGAGGCTACTCGCGCTACGGCGAACGCAGCGTGACTCGAGTCACGTTGTTGCGTGGCACGAGCATTAAGTAGAATGCTGCGTCACGAGACGTGTCATTCGTGCGCTCCAAAGGAGACCTCATGCGCCTGCTCCATCGGTGTATAGCCGCCCTGGCGGTCCTGCCAGCCCTGGGACTTGCCGCCCCGAAGCCGATCGACGACGCAACGCGCATCGCCCGGATTCTGACAGCAGCACCGTTGATCGACGGGCACAACGACCTGCCGTGGGAAATTCGGGACCGCTTCCACTCGGTGCTCTCGAAAGTGGATCTGCACGCGAACACCGCGGCCCTGCCGGCTCCCGCGGACGCCCCGGCCCTGATGACGGACATTCCGCGCCTGCGGCAGGGACACGTCGGCGGCCAGTTCTGGTCGGTCTGGATCCCTGCGGAGATCCGCGGACCGCAAGCGATCCAGATGACCCTCGAGCAGATCGATCTCGTACACCGGATGGTCGAGCGCTATCCGCAGGATCTCGAGTTCGCGTACACGGCCGGCGACGTGCGCCGCATCCACCGTGCCGGCCGGATCGCCTCCCTGATCGGCATCGAGGGCGGCAACCAGATCAACAATTCCCTGCCCGCCCTGCGCCAGATGTACGCGGCCGGTGCGCGTTACCTGACCCTGACGCACACGCTGAACACCGACTGGGCCGATTCGGCGACGGACAATCCCAGGCACCACGGCCTCACCCCCTTCGGCCGGGAGGTCGTCCGGGAAATGAACCGTCTCGGCATGCTGATCGATCTCAGTCACGTCTCGCCGGAAACCATGCGAGCGGCGCTGGAGGTCACCGCGGCACCGGTCATCTTCTCCCATTCCAGCGCGCGGGCACTGGTCGACCACCCTCGCGATGTGCCGGACGACATCCTCCAGCTCGTGGCTCGTAATGGCGGAGTCGTCATGGTCAACTTCAACCCGGGATACATCTCCGCTCCACGGGCGCGCTGGGAAGCGGACTACGCCGCGGAAGTGGCCCGCTTCAACAGCCCGCCCTATGCCGGCCTCTATGTAGGCCAGCCGGAGCGCGCCAAGGCCGCGCTCGACCTCTGGAAAGGCTCCCATCCGGCACCCGAAGCCACCGTCGCGGACGTGGCGGATCATATCGAGCACATCCGAGCCGTCGCCGGCGTCGACCACGTCGGGCTGGGATCGGATTTCGACGGGGTCGAGGCGACGCCGAAAGGACTCGACGGCGTCGACAAATTTCCGGCGATATTCGCCGAGCTCGTGCACCGGGGCTGGAGCGATGCGGATCTGGAGAAGCTCGCCGGCAACAACGTGCTGCGGGTCCTGCAGACCGCCGAGACTGTCAGCGCGCGGCTGCGTACTGAGCGTCCGCCGTCGGAAGCCACCATAGAGACATTGGATCCGTCTCACTGACACCGTCGCGCGATGATCTACCAAGCCGCCAGGCCCGCCCTCTTTCTCCTGCCTCCCGAGAAGGCTCACGCACTGACACTGAACGCGGTGCGGCTGCTCGGCACTTGCGCGCCGCGACGACCTGCGGCGGCCTCGACACCCGTACACGCCTTCGGCCTCGAATTCCCCAACCGCATCGGCCTGGCCGCCGGCTTCGACAAGAACGGAATGGCGGTCGACGGCTGGTTCGCGCTTGGCTTCGGACACGTCGAGGTCGGCACGGTGACCCCACGACCGCAGCCGGGGAATCCTCTGCCCAGAGTATTCCGGCTGCCCGCGGCCAACGCGGTCATCAACCGGATGGGATTCCCCAACGACGGCGCCGAACGCATCGTCGCCCGTCTTCGCGCACGGAAGTCCGCCGGCGTGCTCGGTGTGAACATCGGCAAGAACGCCACGACACCACTCGAACGTGCCATAGACGACTACGTGGCCTGCCTGCGGACGGTTTATCCCGTAGCCGACTACATAACCGTCAATGTGTCGTCACCCAACACGGCAGGCCTGCGATCCCTGCAGGACGCCGGCCATCTCGTCCCGCTTCTCACGGGCGTTCTCGAGGAAGCGCGCGCGCTGGAAAAAATCCATTCGCGTCACGTGCCGCTGCTGGTGAAGCTGTCGCCGGACATGGCGGAAGCCGAGCTCAGGAAGACGGCGGCCGCCGCGGCCTCCGTGCCGGTCGCAGGAATAATCGCCACCAACACGACCCTGTCCCGTGAAGCCGTGACCGGCCAGCCGCACGCTCAGGAAGCCGGTGGGTTGAGCGGCCGGCCGTTGTTTGCGAAATCCACCGCCGCCATCAGGATCCTGCGCGAGACGCTCGGCCCCTCGATGCCCCTCATCGGCGTCGGCGGCGTGTCCTCGGGCGCCGATGCGCAAGCCCTGCGCCGTGCCGGAGCGGATCTCGTGCAAATCTACACGGGCTTGATCTATCGGGGACCGGGCCTGGCGTGTGAGATTGCCCGGGCGCTGGCTAACCTTTGATATCACCTACCCCTTGATGGGATGCCAAAGCAGGTTCGGCGGGTACTCCGCCGAGATCCGGTTGGCCGCGACCGTGAACGTACCCGGCGCCAGGCCCGCGATGTCCGGGCTGTTGCGATAGAAGCGGTTGACGTTGCCCGCGGCGACATACCGGCCGCTCCCGCCGAAATCCTCGAGGGCCAACCCTTCCGTCTTCAGGACGGTCGGGATCGTCACTTCGTAGTGCCCGCTCCAGCCGTCACGATACGCACGGTGCAACGCCTGCAAGGCGGGGTTGGACAACCTGTACAACGACAGCAGCGCCCGAACGCGCTCGCGGTCGGGCACACGGCGCGGACTCTTCAGTGTCTTCCAGTTGTCCCAGTCCGGCCGGAAGTCGAAATCGAAGAGCGTCGTCGCCAACAGGTGACTCGGATTGGCGGCGAAGTGCCGGAAGAACTCCATCCAGTGGCCGGTGAAGCGCACGTCATATTCCATCACCCAGTAGTAGTCGTACTCAGGGTGCTGCTGGAAGTACCACAGCAACGGCAGATCGATGTTGCGGGACCAGAAGGTTCCCGGATGTTGGCTGTGTTTCTTCCGATAGGGCAGCAACCGGCTCGCCTGCGCACAGGTCACGCTCACGGCCCCGGGGATCGCCTCGATCGGGAAAGCGCCCTTCGTCTGGTCGAACACGGGCACGAGGGTGAAACGCTCGCCGCACTCCCGCGCGAGCTTCGCCAGGGCCGCCATCGCGCCGGGTTGAGTGTGATGCGACAGAAACAGCAGACACTCGTTGTGCTCCCCGCTCGGCATGCCGGAAGTTAAGCACGCCACCGGGCGGAGCCGCCACCTACACTTCCTCACAGGATGCACGCACTTCCACAGCCTCGAGCATGGCCAAGAGCTCGGCGCCGTTGCAAAAAACGGCGGCGCGTGACAACGTTCACCGATGCTCGGGGGTTACGACCTGCTATGAAACCTTACGTCATCTGTCACATGTGCACGACCATCGACGGCAAGATCCTCGGTGAGCGATGGCCGAAGACGCTGAACAGCCTGGAGCTGTTCGAGACCACCGCCGCAACGTTCGGGATCCACTCCTGGGTGGTCGGCACGACGACCATGCGCGAGTTTGCCGATCGCCGCGTGCAGCTCAGACCGGCCGCCGCCCCCGTCGAGCGCAAGGACTTCATCGCCGACCCCGAAGCGAAGCGGTTCGCCATCGGCACGGATGCCAAGGGAGTGCTTCGTTACAAGCGGAGCACGGTGAATGGCGATCACGTCGTCCTGTTGGTGAGCGATCTCGTCAGCGACGATTATCTTGCGCACCTGCGCAACGCCGGCGTCTCGTACCTGTTCTGCGGGCGGGACCAGGTCAACGTCCGAACCGCGTTTCGGAAGCTGGGCACCGTATTGGGGTTGCGGAAGGTGTTGCTCGAAGGCGGCGGCACTTTCAACGGCGCGGTGCTGAAAGCCGGTTGGGTCGACGAGATCAGCCACGTGGTCGTCCCGGTCGTCGACGGTGGGGCCGGGGTCGCCGGCTTCTTCGATATCCCCGGCAAGGCGCCCGCCAAGGCGGCCGCGTCCCTGCGGCAGATCGAGCACCGCAAGCTCCCGGGCGGCATCAACTGGTTCCGTTATCGCGTCATCCGCAATACGCGCGGCAAATAGCGCTCGCGGCGTCCTCGCTCGGGCCTCGGGCCTATTGGGGGCGCTCGAGCAGTCTGAAAGACTCTTTCACCTGCGTTACCGCATCGAGCCGTTTCTCCCGCAGACGCTCACCCAGGAAGGGACCTTTGAGCTCGCGCTTCTCGTCTTCAGACAGACTCACGGCCGCGGCGGTATCCCGGGCACGGAGCAGATACTCGCGCTGGGGGTACGGCTGCGACTCGAGGCCGGCGCGCCCCCGTGCATCGGATTCACAGGCCAACAGCAACTCGGTGAAGCGCTCGGCACGGCGGAATGCGTCCGTGGTCTCGAGGAGCTTCAGCAGCGTAGCGGGGCGAAGCTCGGCGGCCCTGTGAACCATAGCGTGGTGACGCGCAGTCAGCACGGCCAGCTCACGGTACTCGTTCGGGACTTTCAGGCGGTCACAGAAATCTTCGATGAGCGGAACTCCCGCTTCCTCGTGCCCACGATGACTTGGCCACTTATCGGGAGGGGACAGCGCCTTGCCCAGATCGTGCATCAGCGCAGCAAAACGCACAGGCGTCGACGCGTTGATTTTCGCTGCGTAACGTACTACCAACATTACGTGGACGCCCGTATCGATCTCGGGATGCCAGCGCACAGGCTGCGGGACGCCGTAGAGCGCCTCGATCTCCGGAAAGATCTTCTTCAGCGCTCCACAACTGCGGAGGGTCTCGAAGAACACGTCCGGTCGGGTCTCGCCCAGAGCACGCTCGGTCTCCTGCCAGACCCGCTCGGGCACCAACGCGTCAACTTCGCCGGACTCAGTCATTCGCTTCATGAGCGTGACGGTCTCTTCGGCTACCCGAAAGCCCAGATCGGCGTAGCGAGCGGCGAAGCGAGCAACGCGGAGAATGCGAACCGGATCTTCCACGAAGGCTTCCGACACGTGCCGAAGCACGCGTGCCTCGAGATCACGTCGGCCGCCATAAGGATCAATCAGCTCGCCGGAGGGGGCCTCGGCCATCGCATTGATGGTCAAATCCCGGCGTTTCAGATCCTCCTCCAGCGTGACATCTGGAGCGAACTGCGTGGTGAAGCCCCGGTAACCGAGACCGGTCTTCCGCTCAACGCGGGCGAGCGCATACTCTTCGTGCGTCTGCGGATGCAGAAAAACCGGGAATTCCCGCCCGACCGGCACAAACCCGTCACGCTCGAGCTCTTCGGGCCGCGCACCAACGACGACCCAGTCCCGCTCAACGACCGGGCGCCCGAGCAGACGGTCCCGAACCGCGCCACCGACCAAGTACAATTCCATACCTCAATTTTACCCGAGTGCGCATGCGCTGGCTGCTGATTACAGCTCTCCTCGCGGCTCTGCAAGGCTGCGGTACCTTGTATGTCATACAGGCCGCGAACGGCGAATGGCACGTCATGCGGGCGCGCCAGCCTATCGACAAGGTGATCGCCGACCCCCGCACTCCTGGAACACTGCGGAACACCCTCACCGAGGTGAAGTCGGCACGTGAATTTGCCTCACGTGAGCTGAAGCTTCCCGACAACCGAAGCTATCGAACCTACGTTGACGTTCACAGAAAGTATGTGGTGTGGAACGTCGTCGCAGCTCCCGAGCTCTCCGTCCACCCGAAGCAGTGGTGCTTCCCAATAGCAGGTTGCGTCGCATATCGCGGCTATTTCGCCGAAAAGAAGGCTCGATCGTTTGCAGCCGGGCTGTCGGAGCGGGGTTTCGACGTCACGCTCGATGGCGTACCCGCTTACTCCACACTCGGTAAATTCGCCGACCCGGTGCTGAGCACCATGATCCGCTACGGCCCTGAAGAGCTGGCGTCCATCATTTTTCATGAGTTGGCTCATCAGCTGCTCTACGTAAAGAACGATACTCAATTCAACGAGGCATTCGCGACGACGGTGGAGAACGCCGGACTCGAACGCTGGTTAACGGCCAACGGGCGTGCGGCCGAGTATCAGCAATTTCGCAAGGACAGCGCGAGAGAGCAGCAGTACGTGGATCTCTTCGCGCGGACGCGCGCACGGCTCGCACGACTTTATGCGTCGACAACACCCGTCGCTGAAATGCGAGAGCAAAAGGCAAAGGCGTTCGCGGAGCTGGCCCAGCAGATCCGGGACCTCGAGCAGCAGACCGGACAGCCGATCCCCCTCTACGAACGATGGATCCAGGAGGGCCTGAACAACGCGCGCCTGGCATCGCTGGCCAACTACTACGACTGCGTGCCCGGCTTCGAGAAACTCCTGGCGGAGGAGGGAAACGATCTGCCGCGGTTCTACGCCGCCGCACGCAAGCTTTCACGCCTGCCGATCGCGGAGCGCCACGAGAAGCTCTGCCGCTCGCCGGACGCATCGCCGCCGCTACCGGTGCAGCTGCCTCCAGCGCAACCGTCTCCTGTGCAAGAGCCCCCACTGCAGGCTTCCCCGGTGCAGGCTTCCCCGGTGCAGGCTTCCCCGGTACAGCCTCCCCCAGTGGTGCGGCAGCCCTCATCGAGCTGAACGCGCCGCCGACCCATCCGCGGCGGCTCGCCCCGCCATCCTTCCTGGCAAAGCGGGCGCCGGCCCTCGCCGGCTGGAATTACTTGCGGTGGCCCGGTCCGGGAGGCTTGGGCGCGTTGGTCGCGCTTTTGGCCGCCGCTTCACCTTCCTCCCAGCTGTCCTTCATTTTCTCCGCCCAGTTCTTGTAGCTCGACCAGGTGTAAAGGTTTTTGGTGATGGCGGCGTGCCGCGCGCGGGCGCGCTGCATGCGATCCAACCAGTTCGGATAAGCGTCCGCGGCATCCACGGAGCCTGGGTTGCTGCCGGATGAGGCCGGCGGGGAGTGCAAGTCTGGCGCGTCGCCGCGCCCTCTGTCGGATGAGCTCATGAGAAGCTCCTGAAATATTTCCGCCAGACTAAGTGCGCTCAAGCCCGCGACGCAGGAACTGGTTCACGCTCATGTCGCCGGTTGCATACGGTGCGACGCAGCTTCGGTAAATCGTCGCGTGTTGTTAAATGCCTGAAGCGTTATGTAATGCTTCAGGCCTGAAGCTTCAGGCCACGAGGCGATACACAGGCCGGTAGTCCGAGCCCGGCAGCTTCATGCGCCGCTGCGCGACGAATCCGGCCAGCAACTCATCGAGCAGCCCCATGATCGCGGAATCCCCTGACAGCTCGTACGGGCCGTGCCGCTCGATCGCCTTGATGCCGTATTCCTTGACGTTGCCGGTGACGATGCCGGAGAACGCGCGCCGCAAATTCGCGGCAAGCTCGTGGAGCGGCTGATCGCGCTGCAGCTGCAACGCGCGCATCGACTCGTGCGTCACCTCGAACGGACGTTGGAATTCCGGCTGGATCGACAACAGCCAGTTGAAGTTGTAGGAATCGTTGCGCTCCTTGCGGAACTCGCGCACCGCCTCCATGCCGCGCACCATGTGCCGGCCGACTTCCGCGGGATCGTCGATGATGATGGTGAAGCGGCGCAGTGCCTCCTCGCCCAGCGTGCCGACGATGAAACGGCTCACGTGCTCGAAGTAGTCCGCGCTGTCGCGCGGCCCGGTGAGCACGACCGGAAACGGCTGGTCGCGATTGGCCGGGTTCAACAGAATGCCGATGAGATAGAGGATTTCCTCGGCCGTGCCCGCGCCTCCGGGGAAGACGACGATGCCGTGCGCGAGGCGCACGAACGCTTCGAGACGCTTCTCGATGTCCGGCATGATCGCCAGATGGTTCACGATCGGATTCGGGGGCTCGGCGGCGATGATGCCGGGCTCGGTGATGCCGATGTAGCGCCCGTGCTCGATGCGCTGCTTGGCGTGCCCGATCGTCGCGCCCTTCATGGGCCCTTTCATCGCGCCGGGACCGCAACCGGTGCAGACGTCCAGCGCGCGCAGGCCCATCTCATAGCCTACGTTCTTCGTGTACTGGTATTCCGTGGTGCCGATCGAGTGCCCGCCCCAGCACACGACCAGATTCGGCCGGGCCTTGAAGTCGAGCAGGCGCGCATTGCGCATGACGTGAAAGACGGCATTGGTGATCGCAGCGGGATCGGCGAGGTCGAAGCGGCCGCTGTCGATGATCTCGTTCGAGATGAACACGACGTCGCGCAGCACGGCGAACAGGTGTTCCTTGATCCCGCGGATCATCTGGCCGTCGACGAAGGCGGCCGCCGGCGCGTTGTGCATCTCCAGCTTGATGCCCCAGGCGTGCCGCACGATCTTGATCTCGAAATCGCGGTAGCGATCGAAGATCTCCTTGGCGTTGTCGGTGCCCGCGCCGCTGTTCAATACCGCCAGCGCGCACTGCCGGAAGAGGCGGTAAAGCCCTCCCTGGCTGGAGTCGAGCAGCTTGCCGATCTCGGCCTGGGACAGGTTCTCGAGACTGCCGCGGGGCCCTACGCGGGCGTCAATGAATTCGGGAACGACGATGCTGCTGTCCACCACGGAAGGTCCCCGAGTCGTTGTGTGCCTGGGAGCTGCGGCTCCCGGACTAAGGAAGGATGTCGATCGGCACGTTATCCGGCGTGAGCAGCCAGACTTCCACCATATCCGAGTTCGACAGAGCGATGCAGCCGTCGGTCCAATCGCGGCTCTCGTAGTAAGTCGGATCGTGCTTGAGCTGGTTGGGCAGCCCGTGGACCATGATCGACCCGCCGGCGTCCCAATGATTCCTTCGCGCGCGCTTCAGGTCCCCCACGTTCGGGTAGGACACCTGGATCGAGAGGAAGAAATCGCTGCGCGGATTACGGCGGCTCAGGTAATACCGCCCTTCAGGGGTGCGGAAGTCGCCGGAGCGCTCTTTCTGCCCCACCGGGTTCAGGCCCAGGGCGATCTTGTACGAGCGCACGACGGTGGTTCCGTGGAGGAGCTCCAGACGCCGCTCCGTTTTGTGCACGACAACGTGATCGACCGCCGGCAGGCTGTCCGTCGAACGCAACATCACGCGCTCGGCCTGTGGCAACGGGTCGCCGCCGAAGGCGGTCGTGGCGGCGCCGGCCAGCGCCACGGCGGCGAGCACTCTCCAGATCCGGGAAACAGCCATCATCTTTCGAGCAAACAAGTACTTGCTGAGCACCTTCGCGAATTATAAGCGCACCGGCTGCGCGGAGCGATGTACATCCGTCACACCGTCGCCGACCGCAGACGATGGGAACCCCCTCCGGAGTCGAGAGTTTGACCTTGGATCACACTTTCGGTTCGGCTGATGCGCCCGCCACCTATAATGACACCCAATGGCCGCTCAAGAGCCCCGAACCCGCTCTTTTCCGCCGCGGCCGCCCATTTCTCGTGAGAGAGCGCACGCCGTGAAGCTCAGCAGTACGCCCGTTCGTTCCGTCTCCTGTTGGTGTCTGGCAGGCGCCCTCGCACTCCTGAGCGCCTGCGAGACGACGCCGTCCCAGCAGGTCGTGGAACACCTGGATTCTGACACCGGAACGACCGTCATCGCCCTCGCGCAGCCCGTAGAGCTGCTGTCAGACAGCCTGCGCGGCGCCGCCGGCGACCCCTTCGCCTACGTCGCCCCCTTCGAAACCGACCGGATGGGGAAACACGCCCAATATCTGTGGATCGCGGCGCCTTCGATCAGCGGTGCGAAGCTGAATCCACAACTCATTTGCGACGGCGAGCCCCTCCTGCTCGAGCCCATGGAGAGCAGCCTGAAGAGCCTGGGGATGTCGAAGGCGCCCTACGAGACGCCGGCCCCTTGGGATCAGCACTGGTACTTCGAGCTGCCGCGGGACGTGCTGCACTGCCTGTCGAACGCCCAATCCATGGGGCTCGACACTCATGCCGACGACGGCGAGACCCAGCACTTCGCCGCCGACAACAAGGGCCTGACCCGCCTCAAGGCGTTCGGCAACCGCTGAGCCCGTTGGCACCACGCGCACCTAGCCCCCGTTCGCCACCACAGCCTCGACACGCGGCATGACGATCTGCGTGCCGGGATGCAGGTCAGCGAAGTCGAGGTCGGGGTTGTACTGCTCCAGCAGCCAGACCGGAACGTCCGAGAAGCGCTGCGTAATCGTCCACATCGAGTCTCCGCGACGCGCGAGATACACCTCGGTTCCCACGATCCGGTGGGAAGCGAAGTAGCTCGCCTGCAGCGTCTGGTGATACTCGCGGCGTTTCTGCTCGAACGCCTCGTGCGACACGCGGTGAAAATCCAGCTTCAGCTTGCGTCCAACGACGACGGGTTTTCCATACCCCATCTTGTTCAGCTTACGGAGGCTCACCGGCGTCACATGTAACCAGTCGGCGTAGTGACCCAGCGTCTCGGCGGTGGCAACCACGATCGTATTGTCCTTAGCCACCGAGTAATCGGTGGGGTCAGCACTCTGCTGCACGTCGTCGGCCACCGGCCCGAGTGCCGGACCGACCTCCTCCGCCTGCGCCGCCGAAACCGGCTGCGGACTCGCGGCGGGGCCATGCGCCTTCGTTTCCTTCACTTCTTTCGCAGCCGCCTCAACGTCCTCGTTACTCTCCTCTTCCGCAACGGCTACGGGCACCGCGCCTGCGGGAGCCCCACCCTGCCCTCCACCGGGGGCTCCGGCAGTCGCCGTCGTGGAGACCTGCGTGGGTAATTGAACACCCGGCCTGGTGACCAACTGCTGCCCTTCAAAAACGAAGTCGCGATTGCGGATGCCGTTGAGCTGCAGAAGCTGCTCCTCGGTCGAACCGACTTTCGCAGCGATGTCCGCAAGCGACTCGCCACTCTTCACGATGTAAATGCCTTCCTCTGGCTCCGTAGGAGCAGATCCGGGCGCTATGCCCTGGGCGCTCGGTGGCGCGCTCGGCATTGCTGCCGGCGGCGGAGCACTAGGCGCACCCAGCGTCGCAGGCGCTCGTGGTGGCGGCGGAGGAGCCGGCGTAAGAGCAGCGATGGCCGAAACCTGCTGCTCGGGCAGCGTGATCGTCCGGCCGGGGCGCAGCTTCGCGCTCGTCCTCATCCTGTTCAAGCGCGCGATAGCCTCGGCGCTCACCCCGTATTCCTCGGCCAAACTGACCAGCGTGTCACCCTTGTGGACGCGATAGCGCCGCGGCTGCGGCTGACCGGCGAACAGTTCGGAGGGATTCAGACGCGCTGCGAGCGTCTCGCTCGTCCACTTGCCGCCATCGATCGGAAGGCGCAGGTGATAGGCCTTGGGCACATACTTCTGCCCATCCCACACCGAGCGCAGCAGGGCCGGGTTCAAGGTGCGCAGCTTGCTGCCGTCGATCTTCAGCACGTGCTCGAGCGAGTTGATCGAGACATAGGCCGGGACGATGACTTCCTGGAACTTCGCCTCGCTTTGCCTGTCGATCGGCCCGAAATACTTCTCAGGATTGCGGTCGACATCGAGAGCGGCGAGGAACGAGACGTAGAAATTGCGAGACGCGAACCCGAAAGCGCGCCCGTTGTAGTTACGGACGATCTTGACGATGTCGTCCGAGCCGACGGTCTCCTTGGCATGCCGCACACCCGCGGCTCCGTGGTTATAGGCCGTCAAAGCGAGAGGCCAGGTTCCGAGGATGCGGTAGTTGTACGCCAGCAGTTGCGCAGCCGCCTCAGTGGACCGGAACGGATCCAAGCGATCATCGACCGCATTATCGATGCGCATATAGCGACGTCCGGTCGAGCGCATGAACTGCCACAAGCCGGCAGCCCCCACCTTGGAGTAAGCGGCGGGATTGAACGAGGACTCCACGTGCGGCAGCACCGCCAGCTCCGCAGGCAGTCCGAGATTCGCCAGCGTCTCCGCGATATGGGTTTCCCAGGCGCCCGAGCGGATCAGGCCCGCTTTGAAGCGATCCGCCTGACCGAGCTGGAAACGGATATCCTCGGTTGCCTCCAGCAGCCGCGACGGCGTGCCCTCGGAGCCCCACAGATCCTTGATCCGCTGATCGTCATCGGACAGCGGTCCGTCCTTCGCGGCTGCAATCCGCCGCAATGCCGCGACGTACCGATTGCGTGCCGCATCGACGATGCGCTCGCGCTCTCTGGGTGAAGTGCTCGGGGCGAAATGAAGGGTGTCGTAAACCACGGCCAGGTTGTACTGGTCGTGCAGGAAGCCGCCGTTCGTGTCGACTTCGGTATAGACGCGGATCCAGAACTGCACATCCCGCTCGAGCTGCGGCGGGCGTGGCATGACCGTATCCGAATCAGCCGCCAGCACACGCGCCACCGCCAGCAGGCCCAGCAAGCCGCTCCAGAGCCAGCCGCAGCGAAACGCGCCGCGCACGGCTCCCGTCCCCCGTGTCGAGTTCATTTACACCCCGAAATAAATCAGTTTCGATTTAGCAATCAACGATTTGTGCAACTCGCCGCCGCGCCGGCCGCAACGCCCGTCCCACGAACGTGTCGGTGATTTTGACACCTCACCCGGTGACGCGCCGCGCACCCCGGCGCTCGGTTGCCATTCGGTCTGCATCGCGGCGCCAAAAAGGTCTCATAACGGGAGCCACGTCACACTGGAACCACGTCGCAGATGCAACATGTCACATCGGCGGGACTCTTCCGCCGCCTGGCATGAGCGTTGCTTATATGACTATCAAGACGGCACACGCGTACGTGCCCTCGGGAAGGAAGCAAGCAAGCGGGATTCTAATAAGCCGTGGACCCGGAAAGAGGCTGGAGCCGAATCGGCCACCACGCTGGACCGGACAAAAACGAAAACACTCCTCCACACACAAGCAGGCGACAGATCAACCCCGCGAACAGCGGGGTTTTTTTTGGCGCGGGAGGCGTGAGCCGGCTGTTGTCATGACGGGCGTACCGCCGCGGCTGATGCGCCCCCGCCCAGGGGAGCCGCCGTACCCCGGGGTGCCGTTCTCCGTAGGGCGGGTGCCGTTCTCCAGAAGACAGTGGCCCGCAAGCATCGCCCGGCATCGCAAAGCGCTCCCGGCGGCAAGTTCGGGCAGGGTTTAGACACGCCGTGCTGAAACCGGAAAGACCCCGGCCCGGCTCTGCGGTGACACTCTCATGAACAGGGCGGCCCGGGACGTGACCTTTGCGGCCACGGCAAAGGCAGGGTCGCCCGGCGGCAATCGTAAGGAGCACCAGTGACCGCGCTTGAACAGTTTGCAAGGCTGAGTGGGCAACATCTGATCGACGGCCGGCTCGTGCGGGCCTCGGGGTCGACGGCACAGGCCATCATCGACCCCGCGACCGAGGACCGCATCGGCGAGCTCATCGACGCGACGCCGGCCGAGATCGACCGGGCCGTCGAGATCGCGAACGCGGCGCAGAAGCGCTGGCGGAAGGTCAATTACCACAAGCGCGCCGAGCTTCTGCACGAGTCGGCCCACGCCATGCGCGAGTCGAAGGAGCTCATCGGCGAGATGCTGACGCGTGAGATGGGCAAGCCTTTCAAGGAATCCGTCGATGAGGTCATCTGGTCATCGACGGCGACCGACTACTACGCGGAAATCGCGCGCCACGAGGCCGGCCGTGTGCTGGGTCCCGTGGTCGATGGGCAGTTCAACTTCACGACGAAGGACCCGGTGGGTGTCGTCGTCATCGTTCTCCCCTTCAACTACCCGCTGTGCCTGCTGTGCTGGCAGGCGGCCGCTGCACTGGCCAGCGGTAACGCGGTGATCATCAAACCCTCCGAGATCACTACGCTGACGACTTTGCGATTTGTCGAGGCGTTCTCGAACCTTCCCGCAGGCCTCGTGCAGGTGCTGGCGGGCGGCGGCCCGGTCGGCCAGCGGCTCGTCGAGCACGAGCGCACCCACATGGTCGCGTTTACCGGCAGCATCCCGACCGGCCGGCGCGTGGCCGAGGCCTGTGCGCGTCTCTACAAGCGCTGCCTGATCGAGACCTCCGGCAACGATCCGTTCATTGTGATGCCGTCGGCACCGATCGATGTAGCTGCGCGCGGAGCAGCCTTCGGCGCTTTCCTGAATTGCGGCCAGGTTTGCGCGGCGGCGGAACGGTTTTACGTGCATGAGCAGGTGTACGACGAGTTCGTGCGGAAGTTGACGGCGTACGCCCGGGCAGTTCGCATCGGCAACGGACTCGATGCGGTTGACATGGGACCCTTGGGCTCGCAGCGCGAGTTCCAGCGTTACCAGCGCCTCATCGATCGCGCGAAGGAGGCTGGCCTGACCGTCACGACCGGTGGCGGACGTCCCGCGGCGCTCAAGAAGGGTTGGTTCGTCGATGCCACCGTGATGGTTGACGTCCCGGCGGACGCGGAAATCTTGAACACGGAAACGTTTGGTCCCGTCGCTCCGGTGACCAGGGTGCGCAGTCTCGACGAAGCGATCGAGCTCGCGAACCGATCCATTTATGCGCTGGGCTCGACGGTCTATACCACCGACCTGCAAGAGACGATGCAGGCGGTAGAGGAGCTCGAGGCCGGCATGGTGTGGGTCAACGCCCCCCTGCTCGACAATGACGCGGGCCCCTTCGGCGGACGCAAGCAATCGGGCCTCGGCCGGCAGCTCGGCGCGGAAGGCCTGGACAGCTTCCGCCACACGAAATTCACCATGATCGACCCGGCCGCGAAGCCGCACGATTTCTGGTGGTTCCCCTACTCTGACGGCGAAAGCTTCCGGGGCAGGCAGCGATAGCTCATCCCCGGACGAGAGCGCCTTACCGGTGCGAAAGTGGTATGTCCGACGTCATCGCCAGTGCAAGTTCTCTCGTTCCTGCCAACTGGGTTCAATTGATGACCGTGCCTCCGCTGGCTTCCAGCGAGGGGCTCGGGTGGGATGCCCTGTCGGTGTATCGTTTCCGGTATCCCGAGGGGCATACGTTGGCGCTGCCGCCGGTGCGCGGCTGTTACATTTCCGCGCACGTGGACTGTCCTTGCCTGTTGAGCGGACGCTGGAACGGGATGGTGCGCAAGAGCCGCTCCATCCCGGGCGACATCATCATCCTCGGCGCGGAGCAGCTGGTGGAGTGGGACTGGTGCGGTGAGTTCGACGAGGTTCAGATGATCCTCGACCCCGCCCGCTTCGAGACGGCCGTCGCGGAAGTCAGCGACCGGCCGTTCACGCTCGTCGAGGGCATTTCCATCCGGGATCCTTTTGTATCCGCGCTGGCCCAGCGCATTCTCGAGGAGCTGGCCCACCCGCAGATCGGCTCGAGGTATTTCAGCGCCGCCATGGCGGACACGCTCGTCTGGCACCTGCTGCGGCAGCACTCCACGCTGCGCCGGATCACGACCCTCGAGCGGATCGACATCCCCGCGCACAAGGTGCGCAGGGCGCTCGATTTCATGATGAGTCACGTCGCGGAGGATCTCTCCATCGATGACATCGCGGCCGTCGTGAGCATGAGCTCGTTCCGGTTCGCCCGCGGCTTCAAGAAAGCGACGGGGCAATCCCCCTACCAGTTCCTGCTCGGCAAGCGCATCGAGCTGGCGCAGGAGCTGCTGCGCTCGACCGACCGGCGCCTGGCGGACATCGCGCGCGCCGTGGGTTTCGCCACCCAGAGTCAATTCACGGTGGCCTTCCGCCGCCGTTGCCGGCTGACACCCGGCCGCTACCGCGAGATACACAAGAGCTGACCTGTTCGGCCGCGCTCCGGGCGGGCAGGACCGCGTTCCTCGCGCGCAACCCTCCGGCCCGTCCTCCCGGCACCACGGCGGCGGCCTCCGGCCCGGCGGCGGCGCGCAATGGCGGCGCTCAAAAGTGATACGCCGCATCGATGCCGAACATTCGCGGTATGCCGCGATGGCGATAGTCATAGCCGAGCGACTGGAAGTCGATGGCGTTGGTCAGATAAAAGTGGTCCGTGAGATTGCGGCCCCAGGCGCCGATCTCGAGCTTGTCGTCGACGGCGAGCAGGGAGAGGCGTGCGTTCAACAGACCGTAGGGGCTCTGCGCGATCCGGTCTTCATTGACCAGCTCGAAATACTGCTTCGACCAGTAGTTGCCGTCGACATGGAGGTGATAGCGGGTGCGGTCGAGCTTGAGGAAATCCCAATCCGCGCCGAGCATGGCCGAGGCGCGCGGTGAGTTCGGCAGGGTATGACCCGCGGCATTGAGCGTGCCGCCGCTGATATAACCCTCCTCGATCCGCGCATTCAGCAAACCCAGGTTGCCGCGGATCGTGAAGCTCTGCGCGGGCCGTGCGACGAGCTCCAGCTCACCGCCGTCGATCTTCGATTTCCCCAGGCTGATGAGCGGCTGCGCCCCGTTGGGTTGCACGTCGAGCAGCTGCTGGTGCTTGTACTGATAATGGAATACGGCCCCGTTCAGTTGCAGCTGCCGGCCGAGGAGATCGGTCTTGAACCCCGCCTCCACGGCATCCAGTGTCTCGGCCGGCACGGTGCTGAGGTCGGACGCCGAGAAGTCGAACTGGCCGGCGAACGCGGCGGGCCGGTAGCCGCGACTATAGCTCGCGTACAACAGTATGTTCTTGACGGGCGTGTAGTCGACTCCCACGCGCCCCGTCACCGCCGAATTGTGAGCATATTGCGTCGTGGTGGACCCGATGATCGCGTTGTAGTTGGGGCTGCCGGGAAGCGCCTCGACGGGTTGCCACACCCCGGCGACGACCGAGCCTGGAATGATGTTGCCGATCGGAACGTTATCGCTGCCGAGCAGCAGGGCCTGGGCGTTCTTCTGCGCCGCGTTGTCGTGATTGTAACGCACGCCCAGGCGCAGCTTCACAGGCTCGGTCAGCTGGTAGCTCACGTCCGAGTACGCGGCCCAGCTGTTGCGGATCTGGTCATACCGGTTCTGGTAGTTGCAGCCCGCGTTGATGATCGACCCGACGGAGTAGCCGACCCCGGGGCCGAACGAGGACGCCAGACAGTCCTGGTAGTTGAGGACTCCGTCGTTGTTGACGTCGACGGAGTCGAAGAATCGGTTGGCAACCGAGCTGAATACGACGTCATGTTGGTAGAAGGCCCCGGCGATGTAGCGCAACGGGCCGTCGCCGGTCGAGGTCAGACGCAGGTCCTCGATGAACTGCCGGTCCTTGCCGATCTCGACGTACTTGAAAATATCGATGGGCGCTCCGTCGGTGCCCTCCGGGATATAAAGGTTCCCCTCGTCCCAGGACGTTATGGAGGTGAGCAGAAAGGCGGGCGCCATCTGCCAGTTCGTGGTGAGTGCCACTCCCTTGGTGTCCTGTTCGCGCCTGGGGGTGAAATCCTGCGCGACCTGGTCGTTGCGCAGCGGAGCTCCCGTTGCCGTCCCGTTCGTGGTCCGGTAATAACCCAGTCCACCCACGCCACCCGGTGCGATGCTGCCGTCGATGATGGCGTAGTTCTGCGGATCCTGCTTGCTGATGGAGAACCGCAACAGGAATTTGAGATCCTCGGTCGCGTTGTAGGACAGGCTGAGTCTCGCCCCGTACTGATCGACGCCTTCCAGGTCCGGATGGCCGGGAAGCAC
>DASZVD010000284.1:0-1969 GCA_035547375.1 Steroidobacteraceae bacterium | reverse complement strand
CCCATCACCTCGGCGGCTTCGGCGCCGAGCGCGAGCTCGCCGCCTGGAGCGTGATCCGAGTGGAGGGCCAGCTCCACGGACCGGCGTGCCTCGGCGATCGCCTCGCGCAGTGCCGGCGGGCAAAGTTGAATGGTCTCCACTCTCTACAGCTCTTTGCGGCGGGCCTGAGAGCTCGCCAGGGTGATCATGGTCCGACAGCCTCCTGAGGCTTGGCGGCGTGTCGCCCGCGCGAGTTTACGGCTATCATACCTCCCTGTTTTCTCAAGCGGCGCCGAAGCTGCCGCCGCAGTTCCCGCCGCCGCGGTTTCTACCGCGGCAGGTGCAGCGGGGGCGTTACGGCGCAAACGTCTCTCCCTACTCATGGCAGGTCACACCAAGTGGGCTAGCATCCAGCGTCGCAGGGCGACACGGGCCAGAGGACGGGAGAAGATGCCGGTGCACGCTGTGGGCGGTCCGTTCGAGTTCGTACGCTACGAAGGATACGGGCCGGGGGGTGCGGCGGTCGTGGTTGACTCGGTGACGGATAGCCGGGGCCGGACGGGCGCTGAAGTACGCGAGACGTTCAATAAGTACGGGGGCAATCTCGGTGCGCGAGGCTCCGTGAGCTACCTGTTCCACACCGTCGGCTTGATGACTTTTCCACCAGGGACGGACGAGGGACGGCTCATCCAGGTCGCGCTGGAGGCGGGTGCTGAGGATGTTGTCCCGAACGCAGACTCCTCCATCGAGGTGCTGGCCGACCCGGTCGAGTTCGAGACGGTGCGGGCGATCCTCACGGAGCGGGGCTTCACGCCGGCCTCGGCGGAGATTACCGAGCGGGCTTCGGTAGCGACGCCGCTGTCCGGCAAGGCGGCCGAATCGATGGTGCATTTGCTGGAAGCGTTGGAAGACCTGGACGACGTACGGAACGTTTACTCCAATGTCGAGATATCGGACGAAGTCCTGGCGCGGGTTTGATCCCGCGGCGTTCGCCACCTCGGTGGCGGATGCCAGCGGCATCCTTGGTATCGACCGGAAGTCGGTGTCGGGCGGGCGCGTTGCATTGGACGGCCGCGCTGCTGCGCGCCCCGTGGGGCGAGCCGTTCCGAAGCCGGGTGTGACCGTGCGTATCCTTGGCGTCGATCCCGGGTCACGCCGCACTGGCTTCGGCGTCATCGAATGCCGCGGGAATGATTACGTGCACGTAACCCATGGTTGCCTGAATGTCGGTGGGGCTTTGATGGCCGAGCGTTTGCGCCTGATCTTCGATGGGCTGCAGGCCCTCATCGGAGAGCACCGACCCGCCGAAGTCGCGGTCGAGCGCGTCTTTGTCAACCGCAACGTGGAAAGCGCGCTGAAGCTCGGACAGGCGCGAGGGGCCGCTCTGTGTGCCGTGCCGAGGGGGCTGCCCGTGTTTGAATATGCGCCGCGGGCGATAAAACTCGCCGTCGTCGGCTCCGGCGCCGCCGAAAAGTCCCAGGTATCGCACATGATCACGACCCTGCTCCGGCTGCCCAAGCGTATCGGCCCCGACGCGGCCGACGCGCTCGCCATCGCGGTCTGCCATGCTCACTCGCGCCGGCTGCACCTGCTCACACAGGCCTCGAACGAATGATTGGATCCGTCCGGGGTCGCATTGCCTCGAAAACTCCGCCGCAACTGATGGTCGAGGTGGGCGGCCTGGGGTACGAGCTCGAGGCGCCCATGTCCACGTTCTTCCACCTCCCGGCCGTCGGAGAGGAGGTTAGCCTGCTGACGCACCTGGTGGTCCGCGAGGACGCGCACGTGCTGTATGCCTTCGCCACCGAGAGCGAGCGGCGCCTGTTCCGCAACCTGATCAAAGTCTCGGGTGTGGGCCCGAAGATTGCGTTGGCTCTGCTGTCTGGAATCAGTGTCGAGGCTTTCTCGCGGTGCGTGGTGAACGAGGACATCACGGCTCTGACGCGTGTCCCGGGTATCGGGCGCAAGACGGCGGAGCGTCTCGTCATCG
>DASZVD010000283.1:0-17452 GCA_035547375.1 Steroidobacteraceae bacterium | reverse complement strand
GGCGTCGCGAAGGGCAAGAAGCAATATGACAAGCGCGCGACGGAGAAAGAGCGCGACTGGCAACGCGACAAGCAACGCCTCGCCCGGATGCGGCGCTGACGGAGCACGCGCCGGCACTCGAATGCAGCGCTGAAGTCGCCGCCAGGAAGGGCAGCCACGGCGGGGACCGGGGACGCAGCGGCCGGCCTTTTCCTTCCGCAGCCGCGCTGGCGCCCGGTTCCTTCCGCACCCGCCCCGACGCCGGTTGAAAACCCCTGATGTGATACTATTGTAGGTGGACCATTGGGGGCGACCGGCTTCGACGTGGGTTGTGAACCTTCAAGGGCGTACCGAGGTGCAGTGCCCTCGTTAATCACATTGCAAATCATAGTTGCCAACGACGACAACTACGCCTTAGCCGCCTAATCTCGGCTGACCTCTGATACGGCTTGTGCCTATGCAACTGAATCAGGGGACGCGTTCATAGGATCGCGCTGCAGCGTGCGACGGGCTGGAGCGTTAAGAGTTACTGTCGCTGGCGTCGCGTTTTTCCTGCCTGTCGGGTAGCGCGGCGCGAGAATCAAAGACCGGCTATGTACGTAGATCTTGCAGTCTAGCGCTTGCGGACGGGGGTTCGATCAATGGGTCGCGTCAATCCGTGAGGATTGAGTGAAAAACGGAGCTCACATCGGCGAAACCTGACGGCGCTCTTTCGGGAGCGGCATGGCAACGCCGAGGGGTAGGAAGAAGGCCAACTTCAGGCCTGCCCTGTAGAGACTCATAGACTCGCCGACGGCAGCTCTCGAGCTGCCCGGGGTGGGCACTAGGATTTGGGATGGCCTCGAGGCCGCCCGAATAACACGCTCCGCATCCTTGGGCTCTCCTGCAGGAGAGCCGCGGATGAAGGCATAGTCCAGCCCGTAGCGAAAGCTGCGGAATGTGCTGTCCCCCCGCCTCCACCAACTGCTCAGTTCCCGGCCTCCGGGCCGGGAACCGACCAGTTCAACCGGTCCGCTTGCGTGATGAGCGCGCATTTCTGCGCAAACACGCGCTTTCTACACCACGCAATGGACGTTACACCGCGGAGCAGCGCAGCGCTCGAGCCGACCTCGAGAGGCGCTTCTTCGCAATTGCAACGCGAGCGGGAACTACGAGGCGCGCCGTTCATTAGCCCCTCACGATGAAGTCGGAAGACACCGAGCCGCACGGCCGGCGCACGCGAAGCAGTGACGACGAGAATGCGAACGCGCTGACCGGGGCGCGCTCTCTGACGTCGATCAGTGAATTGCGCGATGCCGTGAATGACTGCAAGCGCTGCCAGCTGTGGAAGCTCGCGACGCAGGGAGTGCCCGGAGAGGGACTTGCCCCATCCAAATTGATGCTGATCGGCGAGGCGCCCGGTGATCAGGAAGATCTGCAGGGTCATCCGTTCGTGGGGCCCGCGGGCGCGATGCTCGATCGCGCGCTGCAGGATGCGGGCCTCAGCCGGCAGACGGTCTACATCAGCAACGCCGTCAAACACTTCAAGTTCGAGCAGCGCGGCAAGCGCCGCCTGCACATCAAGCCGGCCGCGAGCGAGATCGAGGCCTGCGGCTGGTGGCTGGCCGAGGAGTTGCGGCTGGTTGCGCCCAAGCTCGTGATGGCGCTAGGGGGCACGTCCGCGCGGGCGCTCCTCGGACACCCGGTGACGGTTTCCCAGATGCGCGGCGCGCCCACGAAGCTGACGGCGATGACCCATTTGTGGGTCACGATCCACCCTTCGTTTCTGCTCCGCATCCCGGATGATGCGCAGCGACGAAGCGAATACGCGCGCTTCGTGAACGAGCTCAAAGACGCGCAGGAGTGGATCGCAAACAGCTAGCCCCTACCCGCGAACCGCGCCGTCCACCGACGTGCCGTCCAGCGAAGCAATGGGTCCGTAAAGCTCCGGCCGCCGGTCACGAAACACGAACCAGTTGTCGCGCAACCGCGCGGTCTCGTCCAGGTCGAAGGTGGCCGTCAACACCGCATCGCCCTCTTCCGGCGCCTCGGCGATCTTCGCGCCCGTCGTGTCCGCTATGAAAGAGGAGCCGTAGAAGCGGATGTACAGTCCTTCCGGGTCCTGCAAGGAGCGCTCGAGGCCATAACGATTCGCTGCGATGAGCGGCGTCAGGTTCGCCGCAGCCTGTCCCTGTTGGGTGCGCTGCCAGTGATCGCGGGAGTTGATGGGCAGGGCCGGTGGCGGCTCGCTGCCGATCGCGGTCGGGAAGAACAGCAGCTCGGCCCCCAGCAACGTCATGGCGCGCGCGGTCTCCGGGAACCACTGGTCCCAGCAGATGCCGACGCCGATCCGCGCGAAGCGCGTGTTCCAGACCTTGAAGCCCGTGTCGCCCGGGGAAAAATAACTCTTTTCCTGGTAGCCGGGCCCGTTGGGAATGTGTGATTTGCGGTAGAGACCGAGAATCCTGCCGTCGGCATCGATGATGGCGATGCTGTTGTAGTACGCCTGCCCGGCGTGCTCGAAGAAACTGATCGGCAGCACGACACCGAGCTCGCGTGCCACGGCACTGAAGTGCTGGACGGCACGGTTGTCCGCCAGGCTGCGCGCGAGGCTCAGGTGGCGCACATCCTGCTCGATGCAAAAGTACGGCGCCTCGAACAGCTCGGGCAGCAGGATGATTTGTGCGCCGCGCGCGGCTGCATCGCGCACGAGCTGCTCGGCTTTGGCGATGTTGCGATCCGCATCCCACGTGCAGTTCATTTGCAGAGCGGCCACGGTGACCGGACGCGGCCTGCGTCGAAAGTGCTCAGGCTGGTGGGACATCGATGACCTTCCCCGGATTGAGAATACCGTTTGGATCGAGCGTGGCTTTGAGGGTCCGCATGAGGGCGAGCTCGGCAGGTGACCGCGAAATACCCAGGAAGGCCTTACGCTCCAGCCCGATGCCGTGCTCGGCCGAGATCGAGCCGGCGATCGAGCGCAGCGGCTCATAGACGCAGCGCTCCACCGCGTCGAACGTCGCCGCATGCCGGTCGCCGGCCGCGACAATGATGTGCAGATTGCCGTCGGCGATGTGACCGAACACGATCAGACGCGCGCCCGGCGCGATCTCGGCCAACCTCCGCCGCAAAGCATCGAGATAATCCGGCATGTCCGCGATCGCGAGACTGACGTCGAAGTTATGCGTGGGACCGAGCCGGCGGGTTTCGAAAACGGCCTCGCGAGGCGCCCACATCGCGCGCCGCTCGAGATCGGATTTCGCGATCACGGCATCCGCGACCAGCCCCGCTTCGAGCGCTTCCGCCAGCGCGCGCTCGAGGCGCTCGGTGTCAGATTGCTGATCCGCCCCCAAGGCCTCGATGAGGACATAGACCCCAAGGCCGTGCGGCAGCAATGCAGCGTGGCTGGAGACCGGCTTCGTCACCAGCTCGTAGTACTCCGGCCACATGACCTCGAACGCGCTCAACTGCCCACCCAACCGGGAGTCCATCAGTGAGAGCAGGCGTGCCAGGCTCTTGAAGTCCGGACAGGCTACGAACGCAGTCCCGTGACTGCGCGGCCGCGGCACCAGCCGAAGGTCGGCACGCGTAACGACTCCCAGGGTGCCTTCCGTGCCGATGAACAGCTGCTTCAGGTCATAACCCGCATTGTTCTTCAACATGCGATTCAGGGAGCCCAGGACGGTGCCATCGGCGAGCACCGCCTCCACACCCAACACCAGGCTGCGCATCATTCCGTAGCGGATGACACGCATACCGCCCGCGTTGGTGGAGATATTGCCGCCGATGGTCGCGGTGGCGCGACCGCCGAGGTCGAGCGGAAACATCAGGTCGTGACGCTCCGCCTCCTCTTGTGCGCGCTGGAGTGTCACACCCGCCTCGACGCGCAGAGTGCGACCGGCGACGTCCACCCCTTCTATTCTGTTGAGCGCCTCCAGAGAGAGGATCAAGTCGTCAACGCCGGCGGCGCAGCCATACACCAGGCCAGTGACTCCACCGTGCGTGACCACGATTTGCTTGCGGGAGTTACAAAGCCTCAGGATCGCCGACACTTGTGGGGCATCACGCGGCCGCACCAGGAATCGTGCCCGGACCTCACCTGCGCCTTCGTCGAGCCCCTTCGCCCGCTCACGCAGCCTGTCGCCCATAACGAGGCCTTCATCACCGACGATCGCCCGCAGATCCGGCAGTAACTCATCGATAGCCACGTTCACCCGCTCCGCTTCACTTCTTGCCCGCCCACTTCAAGACGGTCAGTGTGCGCTCGGCGAGCGGCGAGCGACGCCATCACCTGATCCGTGATCCGCGTGGCGGTCTCCAATGCCATGAGGCCCGCCTCACCGGACACCACGGGCGGACGGCCGGTCCGGATGCAGTCGAGGAAGGACTCGATCTCGGCCTTCAGGGCATCCCCTTGATCGAGGTTCTGCTCCTCGATCGTCACGGGCAGCGGGCCCTGCGGCTCCGTGGGCCCACGTTTGCGAATGAGCGTCAGGATCTTCTGTTGCAGGTCGAGGGACAAGTACGCGTCGTCCTCGAAAATGCGCATCTTGCGCTCGGTCTTGAGACTCACCCGGGACGCCGTAGCATTCGCTACACAGCCGTTTGCAAAGTGAATGCGGGCGTTGGCGATATCGATCTCTTCCGAAAACACCGGCGTGCCAACCGCATCGATGCGGCTGATCGGCGCACCGACGATCGTCTGCACGATATCGATGTCGTGAATCATGAGATCGAGAACGACATTCACATCCGTTCCGCGCTCTCGATACGGCGCCAGCCTGTGGCACTCGATGAAGCGTGGTGAGCGCAAGTACGGCTCGGCGGCCAGGATCGCCGCATTGAACCGCTCGAGATGCCCGACCTGAAACACGCGCTGATGACGGGCGGCGACCTCGATCAGCTCGCGCGCCTCAGCGACCGTTTCGGTGATGGGCTTCTCCACCAAGACGTGTGCGCCGGCTTCGAGGAACGCGCGCGCGATCGCGAAATGCGCGGGCGTGGGAGTAACGACGCTGACCGCATCCACTTCACCAAGAAGCTCGCGGTAGTCCGCTACGGCGCGCGTGCCGACCTCAGCCGCGACTTTATCGCGAACATCCATTCGCGAATCGGCGACGGCGACGAGCTCGCACCCGGCCGCCTGCGCATATTTCTGGGCGTGGAATCGGCCGAGATAGCCGACACCGACGACTGCTGCTCTGATTTTTTTCATGAGGACGCTATTATGCCCGCCCGCTTCCGTAACGTTCCGCTCGACTGCAGCTCATGGCGACGCCCCCTTCCAAGCCAGCCTCACCATCTCAGCCGCCCCAGGCCTCGAGCCGACCCGAACGCAGTGCCGGCGCCATCGTCCGGCGCGAAGCGCTGATCCTGGTCCTTGCCCTGGCACTGGGCTTCATCGGGATGCCCCTGCTGATCTGGGTCGTGGGCAATCGGGTCCTGGGAACCTATACCCACGCCCAGGACCCCACTGCGGGCACCGGACCGGCGCGGCTGCTGGCCGACTATTTCCAGGGGCTCACCCATGGATCGCTCGCCTTCTGGTGCGTCGCGATAGGGCCGTACGTGCTGATCTGGCTCGCCCGCCTCCTATACGGGGTCGCCCGGCCTTCGCCCGCGCGACTGTGATCCCCATCGCATTTCCCCGACGCGGCCGTGTGACATGATTCTCACTGCCGAGTCCAAGAATAACGATCTCGAAACGACGATAAGGGGATGGGGATATGAAGCACTCCGTGGGACCGCCCTCTGTGCGGCTCGCCGAGAGGCCCGCAGCGGCGTCGGAGCCGGCCGGGCCCCCTCTCAGCCTGAGGCTGGCGGACGATTATTTTGATAAAGCACGCGGCTACGATCCTTACGATACGGTCACTCACGCTCGGGCGACCCGGGAACACGACGTGTGGCGGAACAAGCCGAAACGGGCCTAGAGTCCTAAAGGTGCCGCCGGATTATGTCCAGTGTCCCCGGGGCTGCCGGGAACCCGCCTCGGCGGCCGGCACTCCAATATCGCGTGATCCTGTGCGGCAACCTGGCGGCAAATGCCCGTTTCCGCCGGTTGAATGCGTTCCGGAAGCCCCAAGTACGGACGACACGGCTATTTCGGCCAGTACATCCAGATGGCGACGCCGAACATGGCGACGGTGGCGCTGTATGCCATGTAGCGCCAGGTGCGCGGGCGGGCGGCCATCTCCGCGTAGAGGCTGTTCGCCGCCGTGGCGGCGAACAGCGAGAAAACAGCGACAGCGCGCAGCAGAGGCCCGTGCTCCGGGGCGAATTGAGCCTCGTTCCCCGGCAAGAAGAGGATCACCACCCAGGTGAGCAGCAGGCCGATCGACAGCGCGACCGTGGAACCGGTGAGGATTGCCAGCAGGAAGGTCAATGGACGCATAGGAAATTAAAGCTCATCCGATCGTTTCGTACTTGCTGAGGTGCACCGCAAGTTCTAGCCTTGTTCCAAAGTTTACCGAACTCGAGAGCGTCGTTACGATGTCTAAGCCTTTACGCCGGTCCGCCGGCTGGATAGCCGCCTCCGCGGTGACGATCCTGGCCCTTGCGATGGTCGGATCGGCGCGTATGCCGGCCGGCCCCTCGGTCCTGCCGCCGGGGGCCATTGCGCCCACCGAGGCGCAACGTGCGACCGCGCGCAAGATCGGCCGCATCCTCGAAGAAGCCCATTACAGCCGCGCCCCGATCGACGACAAGATGTCGGAGCTGGTCTACCAGCGTTACCTCGACTTCCTCGACGGGCAGCGCAGCTACTTCCTGGCGAGCGACATCAACGAATTCGCCGCTTACAAGCTGAAGTTCGACGACATGATCCACACCGGCGACATCGAGCCGGCGTATCTCATCTTCAACCGCTTCCAACAGCGCAACCGCGAGCGCATCGAGAACGCCCTCGCGCTGCTGAAGACCGAGCCCGACTGGACCGTGAACGAATCCTTCGAGTTCGACCGCACGAAGGCGCCCTGGCCGGCGACGACCGCGGACATGAACGAGCTGTGGCGCAAGCGGGTGAAGAACGACGCCCTGTCGTTGATGCTGACCGGCAAGCAGTGGCCGGAAGTCTCCGAGCTGCTGCGCAAGCGCTATGAGCGCGTGTTGAAGCGCGTCGACCAGATCACGCCCGAGGACGTGTTCGAAGGGCTCATGAACGCCTACGCGCGCTCGTTCGATCCGCACTCGAGCTACTTCTCGCCGCGGAACTCCGAGGAGTACCGCATTCAGATGAGCCTGAATTACGAGGGCATCGGCGCATCGCTGCAGCTCGTGGACGACTACGTCACCATCATGAGCGTGATCGAAGGCGGCCCGGCGGCTGTCGCGGGCACCCTCAATACCAACGACCGCATCACCGGCGTCGGCCAGGGGCGCGACGGCACCTTCACCGACGTCATCGGCTGGCGCCTCGATGACGTGGTGCAGCTCATTCGCGGCAAGGCCGGAACCAACGTGCGCCTGCAGGTGCTGGCCGCCGGGGCGGCGCCCGGCAGCAAAGAGAAGGTGTTGGAATTCACACGCAACAAGGTGACGCTGGAGGCTCAGGCCGCGCACAAGGAGCTCAAGACGGTCACGCGCAACGGCAGGCAGCTGAAGATCGGCGTCATCACCGTGCCGGGCTTCTACCAGGACATCGCGGCCCAGAATGCCGGCGATCAGAACTTCCGCAGCACCACGCGCGACGTGCTGAAGCTCATCAATGAGCTGAAAGCCGAGAACATCGACGGCCTGGTGCTCGACCTCAGAGGCGACGGCGGCGGCTATCTGCCGGAGGCCACGGCGCTGACCGGCCTGTTCATCGACCATGGCCCGGTCGTGCAATTGCGCGACACCAGCGGACGGCTCGAGGTGCTGGACGACCCCGAGCCCGCGCCTGCGTATGACGGCCCTCTGGCGGTGCTGGTCGACCGCTTCAGCGCGTCGGCATCGGAGATCTTCGCCGGGGCCATCCAGGACTATCACCGGGGCGTCATCATCGGGCAGCGCACCTTCGGCAAGGGCACGGTGCAGAATCTCGTGCCGCTCGACCGCTGGTCGCAGAAACCCACGAACGGCCAGCTCACCGTCACCATCGGAAAGTTCTACCGCGTCACGGGCGAGAGCACTCAGCACCGCGGCGTCGAGCCTGACGTGCAGCTGCCTTCGGCCATCGACATGAAGGAAGTCGGCGAGAGCGCGTTGGATTCCGCCCTCCCCTGGGATCGTATTGCCGGCGTCCCCTTCCAGCCGAGCCAGGCTGCCGCCAGTGTCCCGCCCGTGGCGGTGTTGGCTTCGGAGGAAGACGCACGGGCACAACACGACGCGGACTACCGCTGGCTCGTCTCCGATATCGCCGCTATCGATACCGTGCGCGAGGAAAAGAGCCTCTCGCTGAACCTGAAGACGCGGCGCGACGAGCGGGCGAAGCTGGACAAGGAGCGGCTGGATCGTGAGAACGCGCGGCGCGCCGCCAAGAATGAGCCGCCCTACAAGTCGGTCGAAGAGCTCGACAAGGCGAAGGACGACAGCCCGGACATCGTGCTGACGCAGGCTGCGGAAATCATGGGTGACGTCGTTACGGGCGCCCGGCCGCAGCCGCCGCCGCAGAAGACGGCGCGCCGGGGCTAACGCAACAGGATACGGAACAGGTCCCAGGTGTCCTCGGCGAGGACGTTGGGCATACGCGCGGCGCTGGCGCCCGTAGCGTCTGCGCTCAACACATCGCCTTCGGAAAAACCGACCGATTCGGCTGTCGGAGTGGTATCGGCCGGGTTGCGGTAACGCGCCACCTGTTTGATACGCTCGCTGCGGGTTTTGATTTCCTGCGCAATGTTGTTACGGCTCTGCACGATTGCGCGGGCTTGCTCGATCTGCGCCATGGTGGCCTCGCACTCCTCGCGCGTGCCGTACTCGTCGCTCGCCTCACGGCGGCTCGTGGCTTCTCGTGCGAGCTGCACGAGCGAGGTCTTCAGGAGACGCACGCAAAGAACTTCGGCATAAGCGATCGCGGCAACGTTGATGGCGCGGCGAGTCTCGACGGTGAGGCCTGGAAATTCCGGAGTCGGCGCTCTTTCGATCGCCTCCACCATCGCGCGCGCCTCGCTCAGCGCCAGATTCGCGGCCACGGACGCGCCCTGCGCACCGTGGATACGCTGCTCGAGCTTTCGACGCTTGAAGTAGTGCCAGAAGCGCGTGAGCCGCGCGCGCTCGGCCTCGAGCTGCGCGACGCGCTCCACGGCATCGGCGGCCGCGGTTTCCGCGCTGCGTAAGCGCTTGTCGGCGGCATCACGCTTCGAGAATTGGCGGCGGTTGTGCTCGGCCAGGTGTTGCCGCCGCTCACGCTCTTCCTGCTGCCGCGCGAGATCCGCGACGAATTGCTCGATCATCTCGCGGCCGGTCTGCCAGAGCTTGCGCAACTGGTAAAAGACCAGGGTCGGGTAAGCGGAATCGGGGAGGCCGAGCCGCATCTCGAGCCCGCCCAGCATTTCCTGGACGCGCACGGTGGCGCCTTCCTGTTGCTTGATGCGGTCCTTGAGGCGGTAGATCTCTTCCTGCAGCTCCCCGTAGGCCTTCTTCAGCTCGGCACGATTGCGAAAGAGGGCCAGCACGCGGCCGTCCTCTTCCTCGGGCGTGTTGTCCTGGCGAAAAGGGAGCTTGAGAAAACCGAGCTGTCGCAATGCCTTCATGAAAGATGAGCGGGCCAGTGCCGCCCACGTCATATCAGGCGGGGAGCCTCGTGGCCGCCGAGAAGCGATGTCCTCGCTCCACGCAGTATTCCAGCCACTTATTTAGCATTACGTTGCGGGCCCAGCGCTGATCCAGTTCACGCTCCGCGTGGATTCGCAGCGCCTTGAGAACCGGCTGCCCGTGAGAGGCCGCCCATTCCAGCGACTCGACCACGTGGGCGTCGTGATATACGCGCACACGCATGTCCGGGTATTGCACGGCGTTGGCCGCTTCAGGCGCATCCCCAGCGAGCAGGTACGTCAAATTCAGGGTGCTGGTGTAGGGCGAGCGCTCGGTGACACTGAGAAGAAGGTCACAGTCGCCGGGCACCGCCGAACGGTGCTTTCCTTCCAGGCACGTCAGGGCGCCCGCCAGCCAATTCAAGCGGATAAAGTTGCTTTCGTACAGCCCCATGAGCGCCACGAAGCTGCGGGGCTTCGAGCGCCAGGAGACCGGTGTCAGAGTGTCATCGAGTAGCATCATCACGCCCCGACTATAACGCACCGAGGTGACTGTGCAAGCCGGACAGGGCAGGAATTTCCGGCTTTGTTGGGGCAGCCAGACAGGCTTGCAAGTTTCGTGCACCCTTTCGCGCCTCGTGGACGCCGCCGCAGCCCGGGTGCCCTTGATTTTTGCGCGAAGTGAGTATCCGCGCCGCGCCTACGGCCGCAGGCGGCGCTCGATGCCGGTCGTGTTGAGAATGCGGCTGGCGATTTCCTCGATCGAGCATTCCGTCGTGTCGAGGGAAGGAATGCCATAACGGGCAAACATCGCATCCGCCGCGCGCAGCTCGTACGTCACCTGCTGGCGGGAGGCATAACGGCTCTCGGGGCGGCGCTCGGTACGGATCTGCTGCAGCCGCTCGGGCTTGATGGTCAAGGCATAAAGTTTGCGACGGTAGGGCTCGAGGCGCTTGGGCAATGTTCCCGCCTCGAGGTCATCATCGGTCAAAGGGTAGTTGGCTGCGAAGATGCCGTACTGGAGCGCCATGTACAAGCAGGTCGGGGTCTTGCCCGAGCGTGACACACCCACGAGGACGATATCGGCGTGCCCGTAATCACCGCCGGTGCCGTCATCGTTCGTCAACGCAAAGTTGGTGGCATTGATGCGCGTCGTGTAGGCCGCCAGGTCGGCCATGCCGTGCGCCCGGCCGGCGCGATGGCTCGAGCGGGTGTTGAGTTCGCGCTCGAGCGGCCCGACGAAGGCGCCGAAGAAGTCCAGGAACAGGCCGTTGGCGGTGAGCACGATGTCGCGCAGCTCATCCTGCACCAGGGTGCTGAAAATGATGGGGCGCAAGCCCTCTTCCTCGGCCGCCCGGTTGATGCGCACCACGGCGTCGTGCGCCTTGTCAAGGCTCGACACAAATGGCAAAGTCACCGCCCGAAACTCGACGCCCTCGAACTGCGTCATGAGGCTGTGGCCCAACGTCTCCGCGGTCACGCCCGTCTGGTCGGAAACGAAGAATGCGGTTCGACGGCTCACGGCGCGCGGTCTCCGGACGAGTTGAGCCTACGTGGCCCAGCCTGAAGTGTTTCACCGCCAGGGCCGCGTAGCAAGCGTTATGTCGCTTTCCCCTGGCCCCCGCGCCCGTCCCAACGGGGACTGCGCGCCGGTACCAACGCTGCCGCGCCGCCTGTGCGAGCGGCGAAGTTGGATTGGCAAAGAGGCCGCCCGGAGAGTGCCGCAACAGGCGTATCATTCACCCGTCAGACTCCTCTTGAGGACTCGCTTTTGAACGCATACGTGATCCCCTTCGAGCGGCTCGGCATGCACGACGTCGAGACCGTCGGCGGCAAGAACGCCTCCCTGGGTGAAATGATCGGCTCGCTCGCCAAGCTGGGCGTGCAGGTGCCGGGCGGCTTCGCCACGACCGCCCACGCTTACCGCGAGTTCCTAAAGCAAGGGGGGCTCGACGAGCGGATTCGCAAGGAGCTCGCCGGTCTCGATGTGGACGACGTCGCGAAGCTGGCCGCCACGGGCGCCCGGATCCGCGGCTGGATCCTCTCGACGCCCTTCCCGCCCGCGATCGAAAAAGCCGTCCTGGACGAGCTGCGCCGGATGAGCGATGGCCGGGAGATCGCCGTCGCCGTGCGCTCTTCCGCCACGGCCGAAGACCTCCCGGAAGCCTCTTTCGCAGGGCAGCAGGAAACGTTCTTGAACGTGCGCGGCGAGGCCGCCGTCCTCAAGGCCATGCACGAGGTATTCGCTTCGCTGTTCAACGACCGCGCCATTTCTTATCGCGTCCACCAGAACTTCGATCACAATGTCGTCGCGCTCTCCGCGGGCGTACAGCACATGGTGAGGAGCGATCTGGGCTCGAGCGGCGTGATGTTCACGCTCGACACGGATTCCGGTTTCCGCGATGTTGTTTTCATCACGGCCGCCTACGGCCTGGGCGAAACCGTCGTGCAGGGTGCCGTGAATCCCGACGAATTCTACGTCTACAAGCCAACGCTGCGCGCGGGAAAGCACGCGATCCTGCGCCGTAACCTGGGTGGCAAGGCGATCAAGATGGTCTACGCGCCCGCGGGCTCGGCGGAGCGTGTGCACACTATCGACGTGCCGCGTGAGGATCGCGCCCGCTTCTCCCTCACCGATGACGACATCGTAGCCCTGGCAAAGCAGGCTCTCATCATCGAGGAGCACTACAAGAAGCCGATGGACATCGAGTGGGGCAAGGACGGCGCCACCGGCAAGATCTACATCCTGCAGGCTCGGCCGGAGACGGTGCAGAGCCGCGCCGGAAGGACCATTCAACGCTTCTCGTTGAAGTCCTCCCCGTCCAAGGTGCTTGCCTCCGGCCGCAGCATCGGGCAGCGCATCGGAGCGGGCCCGGCTCGCATCATTCGCGACGTCAAGGAGATGGCGCGCGTGCAGGCGGGCGACGTCCTCGTAGCCGACATGACGGATCCCGATTGGGAGCCCGTCATGAAGCGTGCGGCCGCGATCGTGACCAATCGGGGGGGCCGCACTTGTCATGCCGCCATCATTGCCCGTGAGCTGGGCATCCCGGCTGTCGTGGGCTGCGGAGATGCGACCGAGACCATCCGCGAGGGGCAGGAGGTCACGGTCTCCTGCGCCGAAGGCGACACGGGACTGGTGTACGCCGGCCTCCTCGAATACGAGCGCAAGCAGATCGAGCTCGATTCCCTGCCGAAGATTCCCGTGAAAATCATGATGAACGTCGGCAACCCCGATCGCGCCTTCGACTTCGCGGGCATTCCGCATCGAGGGGTGGGACTTGCGCGCCTGGAGTTCATCATCAACCGCATGATCGGCGTACACCCGCGGGCGCTGCTCGAATTCGACCAGCTCGATGGCGAGCTGAAGGAGCAGATCCGCGGGCAAATGGCCGGTTACAGCGACCCGGTGAGCTTCTACATCGACAAGCTCGCGGAAGGTGTTGCGCAGATCGCCGCGGCCTTCGCACCCGAGCCCGTGATCGTGCGCCTCTCGGACTTCAAGTCGAACGAGTACGCGAATCTCATCGGCGGTACGCTCTACGAGCCGGAGGAAGAGAATCCGATGCTCGGCTTCCGTGGCGCCTCACGTTATGTCGACGAGACCTTCCGCCCCTGCTTCGAGCTCGAATGCCGCGCGCTGAAGAAGGTGCGCGAGAAGATGGGCCTGACGAACGTACAGATCATGGTGCCGTTCGTGCGGACCTTGAAGGAAGCCCGCCAGGTCGTGGAGCTGCTGTCGCAGAATGGCTTGCGGCGCGGCGAGAACGACCTGAAGGTCATCATGATGTGCGAGCTGCCGACGAACGCCTTGCTCGCGGAAGAATACCTCGAGCACTTCGACGGCATGTCCATCGGCTCCAACGACATGACGCAGCTCACGCTGGGCCTGGACCGCGACTCCTCCATTGTCGCCAAGCTCTTCGACGAGCGCGACGCGGCGGTGAAAAAAATGCTGTCGCTTGCGATTGCCGCGTGCAGGAAGAAGGGCAAGTACGTCGGCATCTGCGGCCAGGGACCTTCCGACCACCCCGACCTCGCGCGCTGGCTGCTCGAGCAGGGTATCGAGAGCATGTCGCTCAATCCGGATACCGTCGTGGAGACCTGGCTCTTTTTGTCAAAAGGCTGAAAGTCGCCGCCGAAGCGCCGCAGGCGCCACGCGGAAAGGTAGCCGGCAAAAGTCACGCCTTTTGCCGGCGGCCGACCGTGTAGGGTCTCGCTGAAAGCGCCGTCAGGCGACTTTCAGCCAATCAACTCACCGCCGGCCGGAAAACTGCGGCGCGAACAGCTTCGCGCGATAATGCTGCAGCTCGCGGATCGACTCCATGATATCGGCGTGCGCGAGATGCGTGCCTTGCTTCGCGAAGCCCTCCATGACACCGGGCGCCCAGCGGCGCGCGAGCTCCTTCAGCGTGCTGACATCCAGGTTCCGATAGTGGAAGAAACGCTCGAGCTTGGGCATGTAGCGGGCGAGGAAACGTCGGTCCTGACAGATGCTGTTGCCACAGATCGGCGAAGCGCCCGGCGCCACCAGCGGCGCGAGAAATTCCAGCGTCCGGGCTTCGGCGTCCGCGAGACCGACCTTGCTCGCCCGCACCCGCTCGAGCAGGCCGGAGGATCCGTGTTGCTTCTGATTCCAGTCATCCATGCCCGCGAGCACGTCCTCGGGCTGGTGGATCGCGATGACCGGGCCTTCGGCGATCACCGCCAGGTCCTTGTCGGTCACGACCGTCGCGATCTCGATGATCGTATCGGAATCGGGCTTGAGCCCCGTCATCTCGAGGTCGATCCAGATCAGGTGTTCGGAGCTCGGCATGGCGGTGTCGTGTCGTTTAACCGTGTTACGCCCACCATATGGTAGCGTGGGCCGCGAATCAGTCTACCAGACGCCCGACGGCCTTATGAACGACAGCTTCGAAGCCCGTGTGACAGCCACTTTCGGTCGGCACCTGCTCGTCCGGGATGCGTCCGGCAAGGAGCTGCGGGCCCGCCCGTTCGGCCGTGGGCTCGCCGTGGTCTGTGGGGATTCGGTGCGCTGCCGCGTCGATCCGCACCACGACGAAGTCCACGTGATCGAGCTGATCCCCCGCCGCACCGCCCTCTATCGCTCGAATCTCCGCGGCGCCACGGAGCCCGTCGTCGCCAATCTCTCGCAATTGCTCGTAGTGCTGGCCCCGGTGCCGGTCCCCGACCTGTTCGTCGTCGATCGTTATTTGGCTGCCGCAGCCTCCGGCGGCATTACGGGCACGCTGATCGTCAATAAAACGGAGCTCGGCCTCGACGCGGCACTGCGTGCGCAGCTCGAGGTCTACGCTGCCGCCGGCTACCGCTGGATCCCCTGCTCCGTTCGCACTGGCGAGGGCATCGACGCCGTCCTGGAGGTCTGCGCCGGACAGATCGCAGCCCTGGTGGGGCAGTCGGGCGTGGGTAAGTCGTCGCTGGTAGACCGCCTCATCCCGAATGCCGAGGTCGAGATCGGCGAGCTCGTGCGCGAAGAGGAAGGCCGCCACACCACGACGGCGTCCCGCCTGTTCGACCTCCCGCGCGGCGGCCATCTGATCGATTCTCCGGGCGTCCGCGATTTCGCGCCCGCCGTCGACCGTCTCGAGAGCCGCAGCCTCGGTTTCATCGAAGTCGAGCGACTCTCCCCAGGCTGCCGCTTCAGCGACTGTCGCCACATGCGCGAGCCCGGCTGCGCGGTCCGCTCGGCTGTCGAGAGCGGCTCCCTGGATGCGCGGCGCTACGAAAGCTATCGCCGCTTCAGGCGATTGTACGAAGAGTTGGTTGCCGCCCGGGGGCCTGAGCGACGGCGGTAGACTCGATTCGGGCGAGCGCTGACCGCCGCCGTAGGCGCATCATGACTCGGACAGGCTCCTAGCTGACGGACTGTCGTCCTGTCAGCGCGTGCGCGAGCGTGCCGCCGTCGACATACTCGAGCTCGCCGCCGATCGGCACGCCGTGAGCGATGCGGCTCGCGCGGATGTTACGTTTGGTTGCCAGCTCGCCGAGGAAGTGCGCGGTGGCTTCGCCCTCCACGGTGGGATTCGTGGCGAGAATGACTTCGCGCACGGTACCCTCATTGAGGATGGCCTCGAGCTCGCGGATGCCCAGTTGCTCGGGGCCAATACCATCGAGGGGCGAGAGATGCCCCATCAGCACGAAGTAGCGGCCGCGGTAGCTGCCGGAAAGCTCGATCGCCACCACATCGGCAGGTGATTCGACGATGCACAGCAGTGAAGCGTCACGCTGCGGTGCCGAACAGATCGAGCACAACTCGCCTTCCGTGAGCATTCGGCACCGGCGGCAACGCACGACCGACTCCAGTGCAGCATTCAGCGCAGTCGCCAAAGCGCGCGCGCCCGAACGGCCTTCCTGCAACAGGTGGAAGGCCATGCGTTGTGCGGTCTTGGGACCGACGCCCGGCAGAGCGCGCAGAGCGTCGATGAGTTGAGTGAGTCGTTGGGAATGCTTCATGGCGTGCGCGGGGCACCGGACTTACGCAGCAGCCGGCGCCAACCCCGCTGGTCTGGACTCAGAATGGCAGCTTCATCCCCGGCGGCAGCTGCAGGCCGGCGGTGAGGCTGGACATCTTTTCCTGTACGCGCGCCTCGACCTTGTGGACGGCATCGTTGGTGGCGGCGGCAATCAGATCCTCGAGCATCTCGCGGTCTTCGCTCACAACGGCCGGCTCGATCTGCACGCGCTTCACTTCGTGCTTGCCGGTCATCGTGACCTTCACCATGCCGCCCCCGGCCTCGCCGATAACCTCGATGAGCGCGATTTCAGCCTGGGCCTTCTGCATGTTGGCCTGCATGGCCTGGGCCTGCTTCATCAGGTTGTTGATATTGCCTCGCATGGTCGGATGGGCTCCTGCTGACTGGAATTACTTGATCGGCCGCACGGTGTCGGTCAACAGCGTGGCGCCGAAGCGCTCGCGCAATCCCTGGACACCCGGGTCGGTTTCGAATGCCTGCCGCGCGTTCGCCAACTCCTCCTGGGAGGTGCGCAGCTCCGCTTGTGCGGGGGTCTCGACGTCACTCGGGGCCACCGTTATCTCGACGCGTACGGTCTCGCCGTAGTAACGCGACAGCGCCTGCGCGAGCTTCTCCTCCTGCGACCCCGTACGGACGAATTTTACACCCGGATCGAGGGCCAGACGTACGAGTCCGCCCTGCCGTCCGAGAAACACGCAGTGACTCGCGAGCTGCCTCGGGGAGCCTTGCAAGTCCATCTGGTTGATGATGGAGGCCCAGGAACCGTCAGCGTCTGTGGTCCCTCTCGGCTGTCCGGCCGCACTGGACACGGAGGCACTGGACGGGGACGCATTGGACGCGGAGGCGCTGGATGAGGTGGCATTGGAGGGGCTGACACTGGACGGGGCCGGGGCCGCCGCAGGCGGGGCCGTGCTGGACGGAGCCGCGCTAGGCGGAGCCGCGCTGGGCGGGGCTGCAGTAGGCGGGATGGCAGTGGACGGCGCGGCGCTGGTCGGGCCGACACCTGCGCCGGTTGGAGCGACACCTCGCGCCCCACCCACGGAAGGCCCTGGAGGGCGCGCGCCGCCTTGCGCGCCGGCCAAAGCAGCTGCACGTGCCGCCGCCGCGGCGCTTCCGCCAGCACCGGCTTGAGCGGCCGCTCGGGCATTCGACACGCCACCTGCACCAGCACTACCACCCGTGCCAACGCCGGTGCCACCACCCGTGCCACCCGCAGCGCCGCCTCCGTAACCCGCGTCAGAGCCTGCACGTCCGGCGGGATGCCCTGGGGCACCCGTACCTGCGCCACCTCGCCCGGTAGCACCTGCCGATGCCTGGCCGGCATCGGCGGGC
>DASZVD010000282.1:0-4765 GCA_035547375.1 Steroidobacteraceae bacterium | reverse complement strand
CCGGAGAAGGGGAGGTAAGGATCACGGCTGCTGACAAGTCAGCTCAGGAGGACGCTCGAACGTTGCGCTGGACCGGCAACGGCACGTCCTGGGCCGGCCTCGTCGGCGACTCCTCGATCGACCTGCAGCGTGAAGCGAATGGCCAGCTCTCACTCGCGCTCGACTATCGCCTGGACGCTCCACTCAACGCGACCGTGTCACTTCGCATCGGCTGTGGCGCAGGCTGCGGCGGCTCCGTCCCGATCGGACCGCCCCTGACCTCGTCAGCCGCAGGCCAGTGGGCACACCTGAAGATTCCCCTGGCCTGCTTCGCCAAGTCGGGCGCGGACCTGAGCCGAGTGACGATCCCCTTCGCCATCGACTCCGCGGATCACACGACGGTGAGTGTCGCCAACATTCGCCTGGAGAGCGGCACCGACGGTGTCATGTCCTGCCGTTGAGTGCTTCCCGTGGGTCGGGTTACAAGCCATCGGCTGGCCGGAAGCCGCTATGACTTCCCCTCGAGATCTGCTGTAAAGCCGATGGGCCGGCGCTTCGGCGGCGGCGGATTCATGAGCTGCCGGATCGCTGAGAGCATGGCGGCGATGGCCTGATCGTGCGTGGCGAGCTTTTTCTCGATGCGCGCCTCGAGCTCATCGAGGCGCCGGGCAAGTTCCTTGTTGGAGACCAATACCTCGCGCAATTGCACAAAGGCCGCGCACGACGTAGATGCTCATCTCGATCGCCCGCCGACTGTTCAAAATCGTGGCAGCCATGATGGCCCCGTGCTCGGTGAAGGCGTAGGGCAAGTATTTGCGGTGTTGTCCGCGTCCTCCTTTTAAGGTCGCAATTTGCGACCTTAAAGCTGCCAGCTCTGCGGCGGTGAGCTGGAACATGAAGTCTTCCGGGAAGCGCTCGCGGTTGCGGCGGACCTGTTCGTTGAAGCGCTTTGTGGTTACCCCATAGAGGGTAGCGAGTTCGGTATCCAGGAGCACCTTGTGGCCGCGCAGGACGAGGATGGCGCGGGTGATGTGCTCGATCGGCATCAGGCTGTGGATTTTCGCTGCCAACACACGTTCCTCTGAGTGTCAGGCTCTCATCGTGGAACGATGTTGACAATACTCAAGGTTGCCATCCGTCGTCCAGGTCGAAGTTGGTCAGCGAGGGTAATCAAGGGCGCTGGGCTTTTTCCTCGAAATCGGCCGTGAAGCCGATGGGCCGTCGCTTCGGCGGTGGTGGATCGTGCATCAGCTCGCGGATGGCCGAGAGGATGGCGGCGATGGCCTGGTCGTGCTCGGTGAGTTTTTTATCCAGTCGTGCTTCCAGCTCGTTCAAGCGACGTGCGAGCTCGCGGTTGGAGTTGACCAGCTCACGCATGCGAACAAACACGCGCATGATCTGGATGTTGACAGCGATGGCACGGTCGCTGTGCAGGACCGAGGACAGCATCGCAACACCCTGTTCGGTAAAGCCATAGGGCAGATAACGACGACCACCCCGTTGCGCGTTTGAGGTCACATTTTGTGACCTCAAAGCGGCCCACTCGTCGGAAGTGAGCTGAAACATAAAATCTTTCGGAAAACGCTCCAAATTGCGCTTGACCGCCTGCAACAGCACTTTGGTGGCGACACCGTAGAGTTCGGCGAGATCAGTGTCGAGCAAAACCCTGTGGCCGCGCAGGACGAGGATGGCGCGGGTGATGTGATTGAGTGGGACCAGGGTCGTGGGTTTGGCCGGCATGGCGCGTCCCTCCTTAGCTGTCCTGCTGCACGAGCACGGTATCGATCATCTGGAATGGCGTTGACTGTACGCCAAAAATGGTGTGATCGGTGCGCTGAGTTATTTTTACCCCAACCCTCTCGACAGCGTTTTACGAAGGAGCCGTTTCGATGAAACCTCACCCAATCTTGTGCCGTGAGGCCGCTGTTGATACAAGTCCGCGGCTATTGAAAGTGCTTTGGCTGAATAGGCGATTGCTTAGGCTGAATGCGCGGCGGAATCGGACGTCAGTCGCGCACGCCGATGTCGCACGGACTGACGGCGCGACGAGTTGACGCACATCTGTCTGAGCGATTTACTCACTCGATCTGCCGTCTTCTCACCACCTCTCTCGGCGCGCTCACCCTATACGCTCTTCACGCCCAGCACGCTGGCGATGCGGCAGGATCGAAACCTCGTCGGCGACAAGCACGCATTCGACCCCGAAACGACCGACTTGACTGCGGCCGCGAGCATGGCGACCCTTGGAGCCTGGTCCAGTCAGGACCGGCGTAGGAAAGTTGGATGGCTATCCGCGGTACCCCGCTGCCGTTCATGGTGCACATCACAAGAAGTCTGCGCTGAGATGCGCGCGGCAGTCCTTGCTCTGACGCTCTCCGCCGCCGTATTGCATGCGATCTGGAACGCATTGCTCCGAAGCGGAGAGGATCGCTTGTGGGCGGTCACCGTAATGAGTTTTGCGACGACCGCCATCGCCATTCCGGCAGCCATCCTGCTGCCAGTGCCGATGCCGGGCTCCTGGACGTACATAGGCCTGTCGGCAGTCCTGCAGGTCGGTTACGGCATCTTCCTGGCCCAGGCGTATCGGCATGGCGAGCTGGGCCAGGTCTATCCGATGATCCGCGGAAGTGTGCCTTTGCTCGTGACTCTCGGCGGTCTCCTATTCGCGGGACAGCGGCCGGCACGGCTGGTGTCGGTGGGGATCGTGCTCGTCTCCATGGGGATTGCCAGTTTGTCGCTCGGCAGAGCGCGCGCATCGACAAAGACGGTCGTGCTCGCACTCTTGACGGCACTCTTCGTTGCCAGTTACGTGACCGCCGACGGGATCGGCGTGCGCCTAGCGGGAAATGCCCAGTCCTATGTGGTCTGGATCGTCCTTGCCTACGGCGCGCTCATGCCTTTGGCGTTTCTCCTGTTGAGGCGAAGGCTCATCGTGGACCCGCGATCGCCGGAGACACTCAAGGCGGTGATAGGAGGTGGTGTCTCGTTGTTGAGCTACGGGCTGGTCATTGCGGCGCTGGCGCTCGGAAAGCTGGGGCCGGTTTCCGCGCTGCGCGAGACCAGCATTGTCTTTTCTGTAGTGATCGGCCGCGTGGTATTAGGCGAAGCCCTCAGCGTCCGCCGCGTTCTGGCGTGTCTCGTCGTTATGCTTGGTGTTTTCTGCATCTCATACGACGCGTGACATTCGGCTGACATTCTCAGTAGCCGTTGCTTCGCCCCGAAGCGTATACCGTCGATTTGCTCCTGCTGGGTTCTGCCTCTGCGGAGGCTGCCGCGTCACGCCTCGACCGCGAGAACGAAGCTCAACTCAACGCGCGATGAGTGTCCGCAGATAGCCCACAACGCCCGGCGGCACGGGAAGCCGCCGGGACACGCGCCATACGTTCACGGAAGAAACGCACGCTGCAATGATCCGCGGCAAGACGATATAGAGCCCGGCAGCCCAGGCGATCAGATGGGCCCAGTTCGCGGCCGTCGCAGCCGTCCCACCGCCGGGAATCGGTATCCCGGACAACAACGATACGGGACCGAACAACAACGTCAGAAGGAAGTGCACGCTCTGCGGCCCGACCTCCGAGCGCAGCACGAAGGCGCGGAAGTAGCAGCCTGCGGCGAGCCCTATGGCCACCAACGCCGCGCACAGGTGCAACAGCCGGCGCGCCCTGGCGAAGAACAAGGGTTGGCCGATATCCCACCAATCGGCGGCGAAGCGGCGCAGCCCGGGAGTGAGCGGCGCATTGAAGCGCGTCGAGTGGTCGAGGAGGTCATCGACGTGACGGCGGACCCTGCTCGCATAGAACCGCCCGAATACGGAAGCTCGCGCCGTCGGCGCCTTCCGGGCGCGACCTAACAGCAGGCTGTAGACGAGCACGTTCCAGATTACGAGGACTACGAGAGGAAGCGTGAATCTCGGGTTGCCCAGGCCGCCGCCGAGCGCGCTCAGCAGGACGCCCAGCACGAATGCGCCGCTCAGGGCCGCCCGATCGAAGGAGGTGGCGCCCCCGGCAACCGACAGAAAATGATCGAGGCCCGGCGAGCGGCCTCGCAGGAATTGCAGCAGGCTTCCCGCGCGCCGGACCAGAAACGACTCGGCTTCCGCGGGCAAGGGCATCCCGGCCGCGACAGTCGGCACACTGCCGGAGCCCGCCGCGCGGGTCGCCTCGGTGCGCTCGGTGAGCGGCAACACGGCACCGTCGCGATCGGTTTCCTCGATCGCCTGGATCAGCAGGACCTTGCGGAGCGCTCCTTCTTGCATAACCGTCGCCACTCACCTGCGCGGCGTTTCTTGTCAGTCCAGCCGTCGCACACTGACTCCCAGCAAGGCACCCGCCTCGTCCCGCTCGATACCGAATTCGATCGGGCGGCAACACACCTGGCAGTCCTCGATATACGAAGGCTCGTCCGCGGTCAGGTCGACTCTCGTTTCCAACCGCTCACCGCAGTAAGGACAGCGCACGGCGACGAACTCGTCCAGCAGACCCACGGTGGCGGTGCCGGGCTCGTACACCGGCTCGAGACCGTAGAGCTGGTCGATGCTGTTCGAATCGAGGCTGGCGATCCGGCGCCGCAACGGTTCGAGCTCGACGGCTTTCCTGCGTTTCATCGCACCATTCTACGCGACGAGCCGTGCAAACGCTTTTGCGGCTGGCTGCATCTATCCACGCGTCCTTCCCAATCACCTGGCCAATATCCCCTGGAGTCATTCGCCATGAGCCCCATCAAGACGCGCACCCTTTGCACTGCTGTTGCCACCGGTCTCGCCAGCTTGGCCGCGAATTTCGCGGTG
>DASZVD010000281.1:0-4808 GCA_035547375.1 Steroidobacteraceae bacterium | reverse complement strand
GAGCGCCACAAGCAGGTTGAGTTGCGTGTGAAGGTCTCCGTGACGCCGTACGGCTCGGCCGCTCGGGAGACCTACCATGAGGGCTGGCGCACTCGCACGAAGTAAGGTGATTATGTCCGTGTCATGACACACGGATGAGCGCTCATGACCCCCGGGTATGAAGCCACCCTTCGACCCGGGGGTTTTCGTTCCTGGGAGCGTCCTGCTGCCCAGGTCGAGGTCCGATAATTGCTGTATGCACTCCCCCGCGCGACCGAACGACCGGTTAAACTAGCGGACTTTCGGGACATTCATTCATTTTTGGCGGGGCACATGGCGAATAACTACCTGTTCACGTCCGAATCGGTCTCCGAGGGCCATCCGGACAAGGTGGCTGATCAGATTTCCGATGCGGTTCTCGATGCGATCCTCAAGGACGACCCGCGCGGCCGCGTGGCTTGCGAGACTCTCATCAAGACCGGCGTGGTGGTGGTGGCGGGCGAAGTGACCACGAGCGCCTGGGTCGACGTGGAGGCCCTGGTCCGCAGGACGGTGCTGGACATCGGTTACAACTCTTCCGACATGGGCTTCGACGGCGCCAGCTGCGGAGTGGTCAATATCATCGGCAAGCAGTCTCCCGACATTGCCCAGGGCGTCGATCGCAAGGACGAGCGCAAGCAGGGCGCGGGCGATCAGGGCCTGATGTTCGGCTACGCGACGAACGAGACGGATGTGTTGATGCCGGCCCCCATCACGCTGGCGCACCGGCTGGTGAAGCGCCAGGCCGAGGTGCGCAAGAAGGGCAAGCTGGAGTGGCTGCGCCCGGATGCCAAGAGCCAGGTCACCCTGCGTTACGAGGATGACAAGCCGGTCGGGCTCGAGGCGGTGGTGCTCTCGACGCAGCACAGCCCCGATATTTCCACCAAGGCGCTGCGCGAGGCGGTGATCGAGGAGATTCTCGAGCCGGTGCTGCCGAAGAAGTGGATCGACAAGCGCACGAAGTATCACATCAACCCGACGGGCCGGTTCGTCGTCGGCGGTCCGGTGGGCGACTGCGGCTTGACGGGCCGCAAGATCATCGTCGACACCTACGGCGGCTACGCTCGCCATGGCGGCGGCGCGTTCTCGGGCAAGGACCCCTCGAAGGTCGATCGCTCGGCCGCTTACGCCGCGCGCTATGTCGCGAAGAACATCGTCGCCGCCGGCCTGGCGGAGCGCTGCGAGGTTCAGGTGTCATATGCCATCGGCGTGGCCGAGCCGACCTCCATCATGGTGGAGACTTTCGGCACGAGCCGCCTCTCGCGCGAGCGGCTGACGCAGCTGGTGCGGAAGAACTTCGACCTGACGCCCTACGGGCTGCGGGAGATGCTCGATCTCGTGCGTCCGATCTATCAAAAGACGGCGGCTTACGGCCACTTCGGCCGGACCGAGTCCGAGTTCACCTGGGAAAGGACGGACCGCGCGGCAGCCCTGGCTGCCGAAGGCAAAACGGTTCGCGCGGCGTAGGGGGCCGGACAGGCTCCCGGCCGCACGGCCGGCAGTTTCGCCCCGGCGCGTCCGCGCCGGGCACCGTGCCTTCTGAGGAGCGCTGCGACAGGCGGACGGGCCCTTCATCAGCCCGCTGCGCCTGCCAGGCTCAGAAGGAGCGGCGGTTTCTAGGTATACGGCGCTCATTTCCACTTGGAGAAAAGCAGTATGAACGCCACTCTCAAGCCCGCCTCGGGCACCCCTGACTTCAAGGTCGCCGACCTGGCGCTCGCCGACTGGGGCCGCAAGGAAATCCTCATTGCGGAAACGGAAATGCCGGGCCTGATGGCCATCCGCGAGGAGTACGCCCCCAAGCAGCCGCTGCGGGGCGCCCGCATCACCGGCTCGCTGCACATGACGATCCAGACCGCGGTCCTGATCGAGACGCTGCAGGCGCTGGGCGCACAGGTGCGCTGGGCCTCCTGCAACATCTTCTCGACGCAGGATCACGCGGCGGCCGCGATTGCCGCCCGCGGCACGCCGGTGTACGCCTGGAAGGGCGAGTCCCTCGCGGACTACTGGGAATACACGCACAAGATCTTCGAATGGCCGGACGGCGGCTACTCCAACATGATCCTCGACGACGGCGGCGATGCCACCCTGCTGTTGCACCTGGGCACGAATGCCGAGAAGGACTCCGGCGTCGTGGCCAAGCCCTCCAGCGAGGAGGAGGAGGCGCTGTTCGCCTCGATCAAGGCGCGGCTGAAGTCGGATCCGAAGTGGTATTCCACCCGCCTGAAACACATCAAGGGCGTGACGGAGGAGACCACGACCGGCGTGAAGCGCCTGTACCAGATGGCGAAGGAGGGCAAGCTGGCCTTCCCGGCCATCAACGTCAATGACTCGGTGACGAAGAGCAAGTTCGACAACCTCTACGGTTGCCGCGAGTCGCTCGTCGACGGCATCAAACGCGCTACCGACGTCATGGTGGCCGGCAAGATCGCTCTGGTGGCCGGCTATGGCGACGTGGGCAAAGGCTCCGCACAGGCTCTACGTGCGCTGTCGGCGCAGGTCTGGGTGACGGAGGTCGACCCGATCTGCGCGCTGCAGGCGGCAATGGAGGGCTATCGCGTGGTCACGATGGACTATGCCGCGGACAAGGCCGACATCTTCGTCACCTGCACCGGCAACTTCCATGTGATTACGCACGAGCACATGAAGCGCATGAAGAACAACGCCATCGTGTGCAACATCGGACATTTCGACAACGAGATCGATGTGGCCGGCCTGAAGCAGTACAAGTGGGAGAACATCAAGCCCCAGGTCGATCACGTCATTTTCCCCGACGGCCGGCGGCTCATCCTGCTGGCCGAGGGCCGGTTGGTGAACCTGGGCTGTGGCACGGGGCACCCGAGCTACGTGATGAGCTCGAGTTTCGCGAACCAGACCATTGCGCAAATCGAGCTGTTCACCCGCACGGAACACTATCCTGTCGGGGTGTACGTGCTGCCGAAGCACCTGGACGAGAAGGTGGCCCGGCTGCAGCTGGCGAAGCTCAATGCCGAGCTGACCGTCCTCACCGATACCCAGGCGGCCTACATCGGCGTCGCCAAGGAAGGCCCGTACAAGCCGGATCATTACCGGTACTGATAAAGGCAGCGCGACCGCGGGCTTGGAGGTCCGAAGCCCCGCAAGCCGCAGCGTTCGCACAGGCGTCTCGAGCAGGCCGCGCACCCGTCCGGTGCGCGGCCTGTTCTTTTTCGGAGGGGCGCGTTCCGCGCACCGCAAGCAGCTCCCGCGGCACCGGCGCGGAACTCTCCGGCTGCGGTTATGTCAGGTTTGAACGTGGCAGGCGGTTTCGGCGCCACGCCCGCGGCATCTGCCGACCCGCGCAGCGTATCCGCCGCCCGCGCGGCGTATCCAGCATCCGCGCGGCGCATCCAGCGAAAATAAAACGAAATTTACCTCCTCGGGCCTTGAGAAGGGGAACGGGCCGCCGTCCCGCCCGGGCTCGAGAACTCGAGAGCGCGCCGCGCTGCGTGGCAGGGCGCGACGCGCTGCGCGGCCGGCCGGGCCTGTTCCAACCCACGCGTGTGTTGCCAGTTACGAGTCTGCCGGCTGCGAGTCAGGAAGTGTGCGCGGTGCACTGGTGTCGCGCGCGCACGGCCGCATGGTTTGTGAAGACGCGGTTTGTGAAGAAATGTGCGGCAGCGGCGACCGGGACGCCGGTTTTGTTGCAAAACTTACAAAGTTACAAGTTGGGGCACCCGGCGGGCGGCGCGGGCGTGGCTGCAGCCTGAGCGGTGGCTCGTTGCGGGCAGCCGGCGGTGGCCGCGCCCGCGTTAGGCGCCCGGGCCGCGCGTCCCCGTTGGCGCTTGGGCGGCGCGCGGACCGTGCGCCCCAGGGCTGCACGCCTCGGGCGGTGTGCCCCAAGCCAACTCCTGCCTGACACGTGTGCTGCGTCACGAAATCGGGGTACTTGCGCCGCCTCAGGCCCGGCCGAGGGCAACATCTGACCCCTGACAGGGCTGTCGGGGCGACCCTGCTCCTCCTTTCCCAAGACATCCAACATGTCAATACACTGTTAGGCGCGCGTTTTGTCGCAAACTTGTGTATGATGCGCGCTCACCCTCTGGTTGGGTGTTTTTGGAGTAATGAGTAATGGCGAAACGTCCCCCGAATGATGGAGCTTCCTGGAGCTCCACCGAGCTGAAGACCCTCAAGGCACTCGCTAAGGCGGGCACCCCGACCGGCCAGGTGGCCAAGAAGCTCGGGCGTACCGCGGCTGCCGTGCAGCAGAAGGCCATGCGCGCAGGGATTTCCTTCCGGGCGGCCAAGCGTTCTGGCGCCAAGAAGAAGAAGTAAGGAAGCCGCAGGCTTTTACTTCAGACAGGCTCGGGCGAGCCGCTTCCTGAGCGGCACGTCCGGGCTTGCCCTGTTGCCGGGCGCGGTAAGCCCCGCCAGGTCCCTCGAGCGGCCGTCCGGCCGCGGCGGCGCGCGATTCCCAGGCGCGGCCGATCTGACTCCCGACGGCTCCTGCCCGGCCGGCCCGCCGGGCTCTTGCGGGTCGAGAATCCCCTACACTTGTGTTGCGCCGCGCGACTTGTCAGACTCGCCCCCTGACGATCGGCAAGCTGTATTGAAGTCAAAGAGGGGGCGGCATGTCGAAGGGGACTGTGTTCACGTGTTTCTTCTTGGGAGGGGCCGTGGCAACGGTCCTGGGCGGCTGTGACGTGCGGGTGCACGATGCGACGCCGGCCGAGTATCCGGCCAACTACGACATCGGAATGTACGAGATCAAGGCCACCGTGGCACCGGATACCCTGGTGACACCCAACTCGGTCTTCCTGTTCGGGTTGAGT
>DASZVD010000280.1:0-6331 GCA_035547375.1 Steroidobacteraceae bacterium | reverse complement strand
CGGCGGTCGCGGCTCATCCTGATGCGCAGGTCTGTATCGGGCGCCGCCGTTACGGTACTGCCGTCAGTGAGCGTGAGCTCCCGGCGCTCCCCGGGCTGAGTGCGGACGACGACCGTATCGTCTTGGTGCTGGACCAACAGGGCCACCGCTGCGACCAGCGCCGCGGCCAGGCCGGCTACTACCGCGCAGCGCCTCACCCAAGCCCCCCTGCGCCTCGGGACAAACATCGAATGAGTCTCCGTCGAATGGAACGGAATCACCTCAGCCAAGGCGAAATCCTTCCCGGCCGGGAGAAGCTCGGACCACCAGGGATATTCAGTGAGAGAACCATGGACATCCAGCACTCGCAGCATCTCCGCTACGTGCACGGGCGACTCTCTCAGCCAATCAACGAACTCCAGTCGTTCGGCGGCTGTCAGTGAGTTACCGTCGAGCCGGACTACCCACGCAGCCGCCTCTTCGGTCGCTCTCGCCCTGCGCTCTTCCTTTGACGACGCTTTCACTGATGTTTTCCGACCGAGCGCATCCCGGCCGCGGCAATATTTCCGCGGACGCCCCTCGCCTCCAAGTCATCACGAAGCTTCGCATAAGCACGAATCAACTCCCGCTTGACGACACGAGGTGTGACCGAGAGAGCGTTAGCGATAGCTTCGTGAGTGAGTCCCTCACCGAAGTGCAGCCGCAGAACCTCTCGACTCCTGGGAGTGAGGCTCAAGAGAGCGGAGCGCAATTGTCGGGCACGCAGCTCGCGCTCGAGCTCTCCTTCGGGCTCCACTTCATCGCGAAGGTCATCGAGCCACACGGCGTCATGAGGGAAGCGCTGTACGGGACGCGCCGACCAGTCATGCGCGACGTTAGCAGCCACCTTGAAAATGTAGCTCTTGGGCTCGCCTGACAGCTCCTGGCGGTCGTAGCGAAGCAGCCGCAAAAAGACCTCCTGAGCGATGTCATCCAGATCCGTCGAAGATACCCCGCGACGCCGCGACAGAAACCGGCGCAGGGGTCCGCGCAGCTCGCGAAACCAGTCCGCAAGACGCGATGGACGCCGAGTCACAACACACGGACCGCATCAAAACCCATTACTGGCTCCCCCTTCTTATTACACCGTCGTCCGCGGCACTTGGACCCCACTCCAGCCTGCCTCGCCCCCATTCGAGCGTCTTCAGCGCCCGCTTAATGCGTTATACCGCGCTATCTGGCCAACGCCTCGTGAATATAGTGCATTATATGGCATCGCATGACCAAGGGATTCGGATGGCTGGCCAGCAAGGCTGTTGAGCGGCGTCCCTGAGCTGTCACGTTGCTATTGGAATGAGCGAGAACCGCAATGAGCCAAAGTCTTCCAACGGAAAGCGGCGACTTCTGCGTCGAGATCGACGCTGACGGCATCGCCCACGTTATCCTGGGCAAGCCCGCCAGCATGCCGGCCACCGGCCCGGTCGGCCACGCCGAGATCGGCAACCTCTGGCCCAGGCTGGCGCAGGTGCCGGATCTGCGCTGCGTGTTGATCCGAAGTCAGGGTAAAGGGTTCTGCGCGGGCGGTACGCCGGAGCTGGTCCAGGAGATGCTGCGACAAGACGCAGCCCGGCTGCGCGTCATGCGTGAAGCTCGTGCCCTGGTGCAGGGCATGCTGGACTTCGACCGCCCCATCGTGTCGGCCATCAATGGCGCGGCCGTGGGGGCCGGAGCTGCCCTGGCCCTGTTGGCCGACATATCAATTGCAGCCCGCGATGCGAAGATCATCGATGGGCACACGAGGATCGGTGTCGCGGCGGGCGATCACGCGGCCGTGATCTGGCCGCTTCTTTGCGGCATGGCGAAAGCGAAGTATTACCTGCTGTTGTCAGAAACACTCAGCGGCGAAGAGGCCGAGCGAATCGGACTCGTGAGTCTCGCCGTGAACACGGAGGAGCTTCAGGAAAAGGCGCTGGCCGTCGCCCGGCGCCTCGCCGCCGGCAGCCCCACGGCGCTGGCCTTCACGAAGCGCTCGCTCAATCACTGGCTGCGAGCCGCCTGGCCCGCGTTCGAGCACTCCCTCGCGCTCGAGATGATGGGATTTGGCGGCGCGGAGGCCCGCGAAGGCATGGCCGCGCTGGCCGAGAAACGCCCGGCGAGATTCTAATTCCAACCAACCGCTGCCCGCTCATTGATCCGACCACTGCGGTCCGCGGCCTGTCCAATTAGCGCGAGTAGCCTTTCGATAACGTCGCTGACGGTACGCTGCCGCAACAGCCTTCGCTCGCGCAGCTCTGGATCCTCTTCCTCACCGAGCTCAAATTTTGCGACGGCGATTGGGCCATCCTTGCGATAGCCCTCAGCACCGCCGCTCGTTACGAATCGGCGCCTGAGAATCTCGAGGGCGCTGCGAATCACAGCGCCGTGCTTGCCGTCCCGTTCCACTCGGAAAGACTCTGCAACGTCGTCGATACCTCGTGGCGCGTGCTCGATGCAATAAACCAAATCATGCGCGTCCTTGCGCTCGAATCGGTCTTCGAATGCAAAGACCTTCAGGCAGGTAAAACTAACGATGCTCGCGTGCCTGACTCTCTCCGTTGCCAGGCCGTTGCTGCCCAGAAGCTCGGCCGTGATTTCGACCACCTGATGCAGATCAAACACGATGGAAGAGTGGGGAATATTCAAAGCGGAGATCGTTCCGTCCGTCGGCAGGGCCTGCACTTTGCCGCCACCGATCTCCGCAGAGTCGGCCAGCAGCTCCAGCACGATCAGAGCACCTCGTTCTGTGCGTGCCTGCCATCGCCAGGACAGTTTCTGACCCTTCTCGTTCTCGGCTCGTGAGAATCCCAGTCTCCGCAGATTCTGTTCAAGAGTGTGATATGCCTCGGTATCGGCCAGAATCTGCAGATCGATTACGACGTCCACATCCTGAGTACCGGCGTGTGGCGGTATGGCGGGAGGCCTCCCCGAAACCAGATATCTGGGAGTCAGCCCGCCGACCAGAAACACCGAGTTCTTCCACGGGCCCAAACCACGGAGCAGCGTCACGAGAACCCGCTCGCAGTCCAGTGTGAGCTGACTGCTATAGCCTTGATGGGTTGTAGGCTTCATCAGATTCCTATCCTTTCCTTACGCAAGTGCTCAGCCAGTTCCTTGGCGCGTCCCTCGCTGCGAAGCAGGTCCAAGTATACCTGCACTGGGCTTGCCAGCCATATGCCGCCGATCTTCTCCCGGAATAGCAGCTCGCCGCTGGAGTTGGTTGCGACGACTGCGAGATTGGACCCTTCGGTGACGCTGCGTGCGTCGAGCTCGGCAATGACCGCCTCGGCTTGCAAAATCACTGGCACTCGAACTCGAACCTGAGAGACGCAGGACAGGAAGGGAGCGTAGCGCTGAGCCGCGGCCTCGTAGCTGACCGCGTATTCAATCTGGCGAGAATCGAATTTATCTGCCAATTGCGCGAGCAGCGCGTCGGGTTGGACGCCTGGGACGTAATAGCGACGCATCACAGGAGCGCGCACCAATGCCTGCTGCTTGGCCCAGGTGTCGAGCAGTTCGCCCGGCTCACGAAGCTGGCGTTCCTTGCCGGCCCCCTGACCGCGAGACGTCAGGCATTCGAAGCGGTCCAGCTGGCTCAGCACCTCCGATGCAGTCGATGGCGCCACCCCCGCCTCTTGGGCAATCTCCGTGACACCGAACCAATCCCGAGGATGCGCGAGCAACGCGTGCAGCACTCGCGCACGTCTACCGGAAAAGATGGAGCGAACCGATCTCTCCAGGGCCTTCGGCGGCGGCTTGTCGATATACAGATAGGCACCGCGTGCGGGTAGAAACAGACTCCCGCCGCTATCGAAGTAACCCACCTGTTCGGCTCTGAGCAGCTCCTTTGCTCCCGGGGAAATCGCCTCCGCGGCCAATACGGTTTGCGTTTCCGAATTGGATGAATGCCATGGACGATTTTGTCCCTTCAATTGCCACAGGATTTGCCGAACGTCTCTGGGGTAGATGGACTTCTTTACTTCTACCCGGAGCGTAAGCGACCTACCGCCTACATGCAGATTGACCTGCGCGTCGCAACCTGGAGCATCCTCCCCGGGTTTCGACTCAACGCGCCTCAGGTCAGGACGTACGCCAGGGACCTCCCGGAGAGATTCCAGGAATTGCGTAACCAAAGTCTGTTCGCGCGGCGGGGCTTCCATCATGGCATATTTGCTGTACAGCGAATATTGCCAGTCTGCCGAATATTCGGTGAAATGACAATATTCGCTGTTCAGCGAATATGCTGATCTATTTATCCCATTTTTTAACTGATTGATTATTCTCAGGAAGGCCTTCCGCAGAAGGCCCTCCTGCTCGTCGGCTCTACTAGCTGAACCGCACGTACTCGCACTCGACCGGCTGGCCGTTGATTCCGGCCGACGGCGGCGCGATCCAGTTCGCGAACTTGCCGGGCTCGACCACGCGGCCCATCAGCGACTGCACGTACTCGCGATCGGCGGCCGTGGGCAGCCAGTCGCGCACGTTGTTTTGCCAGACCGCCTCGCTGACGACACGGCCCTGGGGTGAGACTCTCACGCCGGCCAGTTGGCCGATCTGCCGGTTGAACGCCTTGTGCGGCACGGCGAACTTGAAGTCGATCCCGTGCTTTTGCAGGGCGACGTTCCAGCCTTCCACGCCGGAGACGGAATCCTGGATGAAGTCGTCGCGCAGCCGCTCATTGAGCGCATTCAAGGCGGGGGCATCCTTCCTGATCAGCTCCTCGCCGCCCACCTCGAGCACGGGATACGTGGCCGCCGAGAGCAAGTGGTCGTCACCGATGAACTCCTCGCGATAGCGCCCCTTCAAACCCGTCGTATAGAACGTGGCCGCGTTGGATGACAGGTCGGAGCCGAACAGGTCAACCGTGACACTGGAGTGGAAGTTCAGGTAGCGCTGGATGGTCGGCAGATCGATGACGCCGAGACTGCGCAGGCGCGCGACATCATCGGTGCGCTCGCGCAACATGACTTCGGCCGTGCGCTCGATGATGCGCCGGATGCCATTGCGGCCGACGAACATGTGGTGGCCCTCCTCCGTCAGCATGAAGCGCGTGGTGCGCGCCAGCGGATCGAAGGCCGACTCGGACAACGCGGACAGCTGGAACTTGCCGTCACGATCCGTGAAGAAGGTGAACATGAAGAACGAAAGCCAGTCCGGCGTCTTCTCGTTGAACGCGCCCAGGATGCGCGGATTATCGGCATCCCCGGAGCGCCGTCCGAGCAGGGCCTCGGCCTCTTCACGGCCATCGCGGCCGAAGTAACGCTGTAACAGATACACCATCGCCCACAGGTGCCGGCCTTCCTCGACGTTCACCTGAAACAGATTGCGCAGGTCGTACATCGACGGGCAGGTGAGCCCCAGGTGACGCTGCTGCTCGACGGAGGCCGGCTCGGTGTCCCCCTGCGTCACGATGATGCGACGCAGGTTGCTGCGATACTCGCCAGGGACTTCCTGCCAGGCCGGCTCGCCCTTGTGGGCGCCGAAGGCGATCTTGCGGTCCGGCTCCGCCGGATTGAGGAAGATGCCCCAACGATAGTCGGGCATCTTCACATAGCCGAACGTCGCCCACCCCTTCGGGTCCACGCTGGTCGCGGTGCGCAGGTACACATCGTACTTGTGCGAGCCCTCCGGGCCCATCTCGCCCCACCAGTTGAGGAATTCGGGCTGCCAGTGCTCGAGCGCCCGCTGCAGCGTCCTGTCGCTGGCGAGGTCGACGTTGTTGGGAATCTTCTGTTGGTAATCGATGTTCATGTCCGGGCCTCGTGCGCGTCAGACGCGCTCCCAATTGAATTTCGCCTTGTTGCCGGTGCCGAAGACTTTCAGGGCGCCGGCCTCGCCGACCGCATTGGGCCGGATGAAGATCCAGTTCTGCCACGCCGACAGCCGCCCGAACACCCGGGTTTCCAGGGTTTCGGCGGTGCCGAAGCGCAGGCTCGCCTCCATGCCCGTGAGCGCATCCGGCGACAGGCTCGCGCGCTCCTCCAACGCGAGCCGCAGCTCGTCGTCCCAGTCGATGGCATCGGGCGCGACCGTGATCAAGCCCAGCTCGTCGGCCTGAGCGGCATTCAGCGAGCGGCCGATCGCATCACGCGCCTGCGTGACGGCCTGCTCCTCACCGTAGAAACGCGCTTCGAGCCGGCTCACGCCCGCAACCGACGGGTAGGTGCCGAAATTGCGTTGCGACAACTCGATGCGGGGCGCATCCGCCTGTTCCGGCGCCATCAACATGTAGCTGCGATCGGCGGCGAGCGCCAGCTCCAGCAACGTGCCCGTGAAGCACGAGCCGCTGTCGATGACCGCGAACATGCTGCGCGAGCTGACATCCAGGCGGCCCAGC
>DASZVD010000279.1:0-13195 GCA_035547375.1 Steroidobacteraceae bacterium | reverse complement strand
CAGCGGATGGAGTCCCGGTGGACGTCGCCGGCCGCGAGGCCCTCGGCCGGGCCGGCCTACGAGGTATCGGTGGACGAGACAGAGCCGCGGGACGGAGCTCGCGCAGGCTCGATCAATGAGGAGCCGTCGAGCGAATCGGACGACGGGGCCGGAGTGTCGAGCGGATTGGATGATTGGCGAACGCAGTCGGCGCTCTTGTTGGCGGATATCCCGACCGACGCCCTGCCAGATGCCGACGAGACGGTCGCATTGCCGGGTGCCGATGACACGTTGAAGCTCGAAATGACCGGTGAGACTCTCATCGCCGAGAAGGAAACCAACACGCTCTCGCTGGCGGATCTCGAGCGGGCCGCGGCAATGCCGACGCAGGGGACGTCCGCAATCAGGCTGGGGCGGACCGGCCTGGAGGCGGGCGACGGGGAGGCGACCGAGGAACTGCGCGCGCCGCGAGAGGAAACACGGGCGTCGTCGGGGACCGATCGTACGGCAAGCAATCGGGAGATCGTCGAGGTCCTCGAGAGCACGCTCGGCATCCAACCGGGCCGGGTCGACATTCAATTGAAGCTCCTGGAGATCTATCACCAGGAGGCTTTGGGCAACCGCGACAATTTTCATTCACTGCTGCGCAAGCTGTCGCTCGATCCGAAAACGCTGACGCCAGCTCAGCTGTTGCACATCGAGACCCTGCAGCGAACGCTCGATGACGGCAAGCGCAACGCTGAGGTCGCCGAGGTCGGTGTGTCTATGGGCTGAAAGGCGCCTGGCGGCGCTTCGGCGAGACGCAACCGCATTACGGCTGTAACCGAAAATAGGGGCGCGTGTGCGACGTGCTCCTCTTCTCGGGACGCGGCGCCCGTGAAATCCTCATCGTCACGGAAGATCAGTCTCTCAACGAGAAACGAGGTCGTGATGAATTCGCGCAAGCCAAAAAAGCAGACTCTCGAGCAAGTCAACCAGTCGCTGTTCGAGGAGCTGCAGTTGCAGTTGGTCGTGCCGGATCAGACGCAGGAAGTCGCGCACAAGGCGCGCCGGCGGTCCGCTGGGGCGCTCTCAGTGCGATTGCCCGCCGTGAGGGCTCGCACGATCCACTGAAGACTGACACCGGGGAATGGGCACCGGGGAATGGGCACCGCCTACGGGGATGACGTGTAGGCAGTGTTGACCGGGTCGGGGCCGGTGAGCTGCGCACGTTACGGAGGCGCGCCCACTGAATTCACGTCGAGATCGATGCGCCAGACGCCGCCGCGGCGCCGCCAGACCTCGACGTAGGTCCCCGCTTCGATCACCTGACCGTTCTGGCCGGCGACGGAGTAGGGGCCATATACATAAGCAAGGTCGCCCGAGCCTACATTCTGTGCGGCGCCGATTCTTACTTTGGCGCCGGATTGGATCATCCGGTCGATCTCGGCGCGGATGGCGGTCTTACCCGTCACCGGCGCGGCGTTCGACATGACGAGCTCGGCGTTATCCGAATAGAGCGCGGCCACGGCGGCGCTGTCCCCCCGATTGAATGAGACTTCCCAGGAGTGTTTGAGCTCCGGGGGCATCCCTGGGCTGACGACCGGAGTACTGCAACCGGACAGGAGAGCGAGGCCGAGGAGCGAGCACAGGGTTGAGCGCGGGGTTGAGGACGGGGTTGAGCGCGGGGCGCTGGAGAGCTTCATGGAGTCTTTCCGGAAGTCGACTGGGCTTGTGCGGTTTGGAGTTGCCACGCTTGATCGACGAGGTATGCGTGGATGGCTTCGGCGTCCTTTTGAGAAAGAACGTCGTCCCAGTGGGCCATGCCGTTTGCCTGCAGTGCGCCCCGGAGAACGATGTCGTAGAAGATGTTGTGAATCGCCCGCGGCAACTGTCGCAGATCCGGCACGAGACCGCGGCCGAATGCGTGACAGCGCGAGCAGTACCTGTTGTATAGCAACTCGCCCTGCGCAATGACCACGGGCGAGCCCTCTCGGGGCGGTGGAGCGTCATGCGCTTGATCATCTGCCAGTGGCGGCTTGGGCGTCACGCCTCCGTCGAGACGGAACGTCACGATGCGACCTTCGTTACCGTACTTGTATGCGGCGCTGCTTTTCGGGAAGGGTAGGAACAAGACTCCGCCGCCGTAGCCCGCCATGACCGACACGTACTGCACCCCGTTGACCCGGTAGGTCATCGGGGCAGCCATGATGGATGACCCCACGTCGATGCGCTTGAGAAGAGTGCCGGAATCGGCGGCATAGACGTTGAGATACCCGGCGGCGTCACCGCGGATGACGAGATTTCCGCCGGTGGACAGTATGCCGCCGTCCCAGATGCTGTCTGTCGGTTGCTCCCACACCACCCGGCCGGGGAGGGGTTGCACGGCGCGGATCAGCCCGCGTGACTTCGGCGGCTCCTTCCCGGGCGACAGCGACTCCAGCGAAGGCAGCTTGCCGAACAGGCTCTCCAGATCCTTCGGTGCGTAGTCTTCAGGGAAGAAGAACGCCAGGTTGAAGTTGCCCTCGATCAGGCCCGCCCGGCGTTTCGAGGTATCGACGTAAACCATCGGAGCGTCGATGACGGGGATGTACACCAAGCCGGTCTTTGCGCTGAGCGACATGGGTTGCCAGCCGTGCGCGCCGACGGCCGCGGGGTAGATCAAGGCGGGCGCGCGGCCCCAGTCCGCGGCGGGGTTGACGATGGGACGGTGGGTTTTCGGGTCGAGCCCCGTCGCCCAATTCACGGAGGCGAAGGGCTTGCCCGAGAGAAACTCGCCGCTGACACGGTCCAGCACGTAGAGGTAGCCATTCTTGCTGGCCTGCACGATGACCTTGCGAGGCTTCCCGTCCACCTCGAGATCCGTCAGGATGAGCTTGTTGGTCGTGTCGTAGTCCCATCCTTCGCCGGGAATCTCCTGGTAGTACCAGGCCATCCGGCCCGTGTCCCCGTGAATCGCGATGATCGAGGCGACGTAGAGCTCGTCTCCCTGGCCGGCGGGATCGTGCTCGCCGTGATAGGGAGAAGCGTTCGCGGTGCCGATGTAGACGAGATCGTGCTCGGCGTCGTAGGCAAGACCGTCCCACGCCGTGCCGCCGCCTCCCATGCTCCAGTCATATCGGGCGGGCCAGGTTTTGACCGCGGCTTCCAGGTGCGGTTGATCCTGCGCACCGAGCTTCGGATCACGCGGGACCGTGTAGAAGCGCCACTTGAAGGCTCCAGTGTCGAGAGAATAGGCCGACACCTGGCCGCGGGCGCCTTTGAAGTCCGCGCCGCCGTTCCCAATGACGATGGCGTCGCCGGCAAGTACCGGAGCGCCCGAGATGAAGTAGTGAAATCCACCGGGCTTGCGGTCCGGCAGGGTGTCGACTCGCCAGACTCGTTGCCCCGTGCGCGCATCGATCGCGTGCAGATACCCGTCTATGCTTGCGACGTAGACGCGGCCTTTCCAGACGGCGAGGCCGCGATTGACGACGTCGCAACACGCGTATCGTCCCCACTGCCCTTCGACTTGCGGGTTGTAGGTCCAAAGCTCGTGACCGGTCGCGGCATCCACCGCGTAGACGCGGCCCCAATTGCCGGCCGCGTACATGACGCCGTCGACGACCACTGGCGTTGCTTCCAGCCCGCGCTTGGTCCCGAGCTTGTAATCCCAGGCGAAGCCGAGGCGCGCAACGTTCTTGTCATTGATGCTGTCGAGCGGAGAGTAGTAGGTGCCGCCCGCATCCCGTCCGGGCGTCAACCACTGATCCGGCTCCGACTCGCTGTGCGCCAGACGCTGGGCGTCGACCCGCGCCGCCGGCGGTGGCGGTGCGGTCGCCTCCGGGGATCCTGTCGGCGTGCGTTCCTGGTTGCAGGCCGACAGGCCGGATAACGAGCTGAGGATCAGGCACGCCAAGGCGCCGTGCACGCAAATACGGGTCATGCGGTGAACCCTTGGGTGAGGGGGCGGCCCATCAGAATCGATAGCTCAAATCGAGCCCGAACGTCACCGGCTGCGTCAGGACCGCGCGGTTGAAGGTCGGGACGTTGAGGTTGATCTGAAAGGCGTTGGTGAGGATCGCGCGCTCGTTGAACACGTTTCTGGCGAACAACATGGCCGTCCAGTGATCGCTCTCGATGCCGGCCCGCACGTTCGTCAGATCGTAGGACGGGAGGTCGTTGACGGCATAGGTGACATCTGTCCGCCTGCCGACATAATCGTTCTCGAGATGCGTTGCGAGCGAGAGCGCGCCGGTCAGCGGGTGACGGTATACCAAGGCCGTGCTGAGCGTGTGCTCGGGAATATCCTGGACCCGGGTGCCGGGGAGAATACCGGCTTCGAGGCTGCCGACCACGAACGTCGCGTGCGTATAACCGCCGTTCGCGTTGAATGTGAGTCCCGGCAGCAGCAGCGCGCTCAGCTCGATCTCCGCCCCGTAGATGTGCGCGACGCCCGCGTTGGCGGTGTAGGGATAGCCGCAAGGCAACGGAACGTTCTGCTGTGTTCCATTCCACTTCTCGAAGTAGATTGCGCTGTTGATCGTCACCCGGTTGGCGAAGGTCCTGAGCTTTTCGCCCAGCTCGTAGCTCCACACGGTGTCGGGCCCGAAGGAGTTGGGCGCTGGAACGAACGAGCTCGTGCCGTGGTTCGCCTGGAGGTTCGCCTCGCAGGTGTCCCCGAGCGGACCCGAGGTCGGGATGGGCTGGTTGCCGCCGCCCGGCCGGAAGCCCTTCGCAATGGTGCCGTAGACCAGGAGATTCCTGTCGACGGCGTAGGACAGGTCGAATTTCGGATTGACGCCCTGGTTGTTCTCGGGCGAGCTGGACGAGGCGACGGCATCGGAGCCGGTCGCGCTCACGAAGCCCGAGACGCTGGTATCGACTCGCGAGCGGTAGGAATAGCGGCGCACCCCGGCCGTCGCCTTGAGTTGCCGGGTGAGCTGGTAGGAGAGCTCGGTGAAGAGCGCCGTCTGGTCGATATGCGTCGTCTGTTCCTGGGTGAACGCATTCTGCGTGCCGAACAACGCCTCCCCGCCGGGGAGCAGCACCTGCTCGCAATAGCAGGATTCGAAGCGCTGATAGAAGAAGCCGACCAGCCACTTGAACGCAGTGTCGCCCGTGGATGTCAGGCGGATCTCCTCGCTCGTCTGGCTGGAGCTGTCGTTCTCCACGGGTGTCGGTGCCGTCGCGCCCAGCCCGCCCGCCGCAGTGTAGAACGGCATGATGGCCGTCGGCGTGGAGAATGCATACTGGAACTCCTCGCTGCCGTCCTGATGGAGACTGGTCTTGCGGACCCAGCGGGACGTGGTCGAGGTGACGTTGAATGCGCTGAAGTCGTATTGAACGTTGAGACTGCCGATCGTGATGCGGTCGGAGTACGACTCGGGAGTGTCGAAAGGCTGGTAGTGCGCGTCGGTCCCCGGATCGCTGTCGATCTGATTCAGCCCTCCTTGCGCGATGCGCTGATACAGCAGTGACGGCGCGACGGAGAGCTGCTCGAGCGGCTTCCACAACAAGCTCGCCCGGACCGCCTCCCGTTCGGCGTCGTTGACATTACGATAGTCCGCAGCAACGGGGGCGGCGCGCACGTCACCGCGCTTGGTGAGATTCCCCTGGGCGTCCACGGTCTCGAGCGGAAATTGGCCGTTGGCGATGACGATGCGGTCGATCCAGCCGCTGTCGTGCGACTCCGAGCCGACGACCCGCAGCGCCGCCGTGCCGCCCCCGAAGGGAAGGTTGATCATCGCGTTCTCGCCGCGATTGAATCCGCCGCCGTCGGTGTAGGAGGGCGTCAGCTCGGCCGAGGCGTCGAAGCCGGCGGGGTTCGGCGGATTGGGCACCAGTTTGATCGTGCCGCCCATGGAGCCCGAGCCGTACAGGGTTCCCTGCGGGCCCCGCAGCACTTCCACCCGGTTCAGGTCGTAGAGATTCGGATCGATGACGACCTTGCCGTTCTGCGCGTTGGCCGGTGCGGTAAGGGGCGTATCGTCCAGGTAGAAACCAACGGTGGACGAGTTGCCGCCGGCGGAGGTCATGCCGCGCATTTCAACTTCGGTCTGTCCCGGTCCGCTGGTGCGCATGGACACACCCGGCACGGCCTGCACGATGGCGGCAAAGTCGGGCAGGCCGCGCTCCTGGATGTCCTCTCCGGTGATGGCGGTCAGGCTCATGGGGGTCTCCTGCACCGTCGTGGCGCGTTTCGTCGCGGTGACGACGACTTCCTCGAGACCGGCCCCGGCATCGCCCTTGCCCTGTTGTTGCGCGAGCGCCTCAGTGGCTGCGGCGCTGGCGAGGCTGAAGAAAACGGCCGCGGCCAGCCGGCCCCTGTTACCCGGATGCATTGTGGTTCCCCCGCTGCGGAAATGGGTGCGATCGCCGGCGAAGGGCTCAGGCGACTCGGGCGGCGACCCTGGCGGGCACCGTTGAAAACTAAAATAGCCGGTGATACAAACGCGCCGTTATCCGGTTTGCGCAAATCTTCGGGCGGCCCTGTGGGGCCGCCGATACAAGGCAAGAGTCATGGTGGCAGACCCCGTCGCGCGCCCGCGGTCGTGGATTTCCGAAGGACGCTTTCACGACATCGACGCGCAGGCTGCGCAGTACCACGGTTACGGACAGCGATACCAACAGTTGAGCAGCGGCCCCTTCGAGGGACGCTTCTGCTCGTTCCACTTCGGCGATGACCTCGTCGTCAATCTCGAGTCGGCGAACCGGGAGCTGGCCGCCTCGGCGGCGACGCCGCCGGGACGGTACGGCGTCTGTTTCCTGGCGGAATCGTCACCGCCGTGCGCCCTGAATGCCAGCAGCTTCGAGCTGGACCACGTCCTGCTGAGTCCGGAGAACAAGTCCGTCGAGGGTACGATGGCGGAAGGCGTGAACATCTACTGCATGGACATCTCGTCGACGCTCTTCGCGGATGATGGAGGCGAAATACGCCGTGCCGCCGTGCTGAGCGACCCGGCCCGCTCGCGGCAGCTGAGGGAGTTGGTTCACTCCGGCATCTCCACCTTCACCTCGTTGGAGTCGCCGGCGGACTATCCGGCCGCGGTGTGCGGTTTCAAGGCCGCGATCGCGGATCTCCTGTGGCGGATGGCGGCGAGCGGAGCGGCTGACGATGGCGTCAGCGCTCGGCTATATTCCGCGGCGCGGACGCTCCAGGTGTTTCGGCGCGCCCGTGACTACATCCACCATCACCTGGGCGATGGCATCTCGATACCGATCTTGTGCAAGCAGACCGGCGTGAGCCGGCGCTCGCTGGAGTGTGTGTTTCGCTCCGTCGTCGGCATCGGGCCGGGCAACTATGTCCGGCTGCTCCAGCTGAATCTCATTCGCAGGGATCTCCTGTCGGGCGCCAGCGATGATGTCTCGATAGGGGTCGTGGCGGCGCGGCACGGCGTCTGGCACTGGAGCCGCTTCTCGAGGTACTACCGCTCGCTGTTCGGCGAGCTGCCCTCGCAGACCCGGCAGCGACGCGTGGGTTGCGCGAACAATTCGGCAATGGGCTTCGCTGCCTCCGGCACGGCTCGCGTGTAGTCCTTGCCGAGGAGCGCCGCGATGGTGGCGGCGATTTGCGCCTGGGCGACCGGCGCGGTGTGAGTGCGCTCGCCCAGCGGCTGGGTGTCCGGGCCCAGGACGGCGATCCAGATGTTCTCGGAGCCCGGCTGCTCCACGCCGTGCTCTTTCCAGTCGACCGGGCCGCTGCCGCGGCCGTGATCCGTGGTGATGATGAAAGTGGTCCGGTCGCGATAGGCCGGCAGCGACTGCAGCGTCTTCCACAGATCGGCGACGAAGGAGTCGAAGGCGTGCGCGCTGTGGAGAACCAGGTCGTAACGGCCGGCGTGTGCCCAGTTATCGGTCTCCCCGAAGCCCACGAACAGTACGCGGGGCTGGCTCGTGCGGAACGAGTCGATGAGGGGTATCTGAATGAACGAGTCGTAGACGTCCTCGTCGTCGAGTCGGGTCGTCGTCCGGTACAGCTCATCGAGCAGGCTCTCGCGAGCGGTGAGCTGTCCGGCCGGGTAGGGCGGATCCCAGCCGACGTGTAATGGCAGGTGGCTGCGCTTGACGTTGAAGATATCCTTGAACGTATTCCACGTCGCATAGACGCTGACCCGGCCTTCGAGGTCGGGCAAGCCGTTCAGCCACTCGAATACGGTTGGGTTGGGGTTGGGGCCGAACTCGTTCGAGTCGATGCGGGGATTCGGGTGGCCCGTGAGCATCTCGTTGTAGCCCGGGTAGGAGAAGGCCACGCCGTTGGTGACGTGGGCGATGCTCCCTTTCGTCTGGTTGCCGAAGAGCTGGCCCTGTGTGGCGACCGTCGACCACAGAAAGGGAAACAAGACCTTGCGTCGCTCGATGGGATCGTCGCGCCAGAACTGGCGACGCAGGTCCGTCTCCTTCTCCCACAGGCCGCCGTTCTTCTCGTTCAGCAGCAAGGGGTCGGCGCCGGTGAAAACCTCTTGCCAGCGCAGCCCGTCGCTGACGATGAGCACGACATTACGTGTCTTGAGGGGTGGCGCCGCGCCGCAGGGCTGCAGGACGGTCAGGGCGAGCAGGAGTGCGACGGAAGCGACTCGTGATGTCATCGCGGACAAGCCAGGTTGCCTCGAGCTGAGGCAATATAGCGCAGATCCCGTGAGGTCGAGGCCGTACATTTGCAACGCTCCATCTGGTGTCTGCTGTTGTTGTTTTGCGCCGTCCCGGCACACGGGGCGGTCTTGAATCAATGCGACATGAGCAATCCGCGGATCGAGCGTCGCTGTGGCGTGCTGGTGCGTCCACTCGACCCGACGGGGGCGGTTGCCGGGACGATTCCGGTTTACTTCGAGTACTACCCGCACACCGGCGCGGGCCCTTCGGCCGGCACTCTCGTAGCGACCGAGGGCGGGCCGGGATTCCCAGCGACGGATTCGCGCGACGAATATCTGGCGCTCTATCAGCCTCTGCGGGCTACTCACGATGTGCTCATCATGGACAATCGTGGGACGGGGCGTTCCGGCTCGATCGATTGCGAGCCGTTGCAGAGCGCTCCCACCCTGACCTTGGAAGACATCGGCGCGTGCGGCCGGACGCTCGGCTCGAAAGCGCCGCTGTACAGCACGACGCTGGCGACGGACGATCTGGCCGCGCTCCTGGATGAGCTGCGGCTCGGGCGAATCGACCTTTACGGTGATTCCTACGGAACCTACTTTGCACAGGTCTTTGCGTTACGTCACGGGGAGAGACTGCGGTCGCTGGTGCTGGATGGCGCCTATCCGTTGGAGGGAGCCGCATATCCGTGGTATCCGCACTACGCGCCCGCGATGCGTGCGAAGTTCAATCTGGCTTGCGAGCGCGATCCGGCCTGTGAGGCGATCGCCGGCAGCTCGATGGACCACATCGCGCCCGCTTTGGCGCGGTTGCGTGCCAAGCCTTTCGCCGCCGAGGCTCGTCTGGGCGGGGCGACGGTCAAGGTGAGGGCCGATGCGACCGCGTTGGCCATCGTCATGTTTGGCAGCTCGCCGGCGCTTGCCAGCGTGAGGGAATTGGATGCCGCGGCTCGGGCGTTTGACGAGGACGACCGGCTGCCGTTGCTCAGATTGATGGCGGAGACGGTGACGAGCGTGGACTCGCGTGACCCGACGCACTCTCCCGTGAAGTTCAGCTCGGGGCTGGCTGCCGCGGTGTCGTGTCAGGATCCACCGCAGATTGTCGACATGAATATACCGGTTGAGCGCCGGCAGGCGCTCTGGGAGCGGCAGATCAGCGAGCAGGCGAGGTTGGTATCGAGCGCTTACGCGCCTTTTACCATGGACGAATACCGTGGAATGCCGCCTGACTACGCGTTCATCGACGAATGCATGAGATGGCCGGCTCCAGCCCCCGGCGCGCGAGCGTTGCCCTTGGTCTCGGGACGGGGACCTTACCCGGATATCCCGGTGTTGGTGGTTTCGGGGGAGCTGGATAACATGACCAGCGTGGCGGATGGCGCGGCGGCCGCGGGACACTATTCACACGCGCGTCACGTCATCATCGCCAACAGCTTCCATGTGAATGCGCTGCCACATGCCCGCAGCGAGTGCGGAGCGGACATCGTGCGTCACTTTATCGAGCATCTGGAGGTTGGGGATGTGAGTTGCGCGGATCGTGTGCCGCCCGTGCGGCTCGTGCCGCGGTTCGCGCGACGTGTCAGGGAACTCGCCCCCGCGAAGCCGCTGGCGGGGAATGAAGCCGGGACCGAGGAGTTGCGTGTGGTGACTGCCGTGCTGCTGACGGCCGAGGATGTAGCGGACAGGGCTGAAGAAAGCGGCGTGGGGCTGCGGGGCGGCAGCTTCAGTGCCAGGCAGGCGCGGGACGCTTACGAGGTCCGGCTCGAGGGGGTACGCTGGACCGAGGATTTGAGTGTGTCGGGAAGGATGCGCGTAAGCGGGCGCAACACAGTTGTATGGACGGATCTGATCGTGGGCTCGATGGGTCGGTTGCGATTGACGTGGAGTGATACACATGCAGCGACTGTTGAGGGTGAATTGGGCGGGAAGAGGGTGGTGGCGGCGCCGTAGTCTTCTGGCGCTGCTGCTCGCGACTTTGAGCGTGAGCGCCGTCGCGCAGCGTCTGCCCGTGTTGCGGCAGATCGATCTGCCTCATCCCTACTACTACCGCGAGATGTACTTGCCTCAGCTGACGAGCGGGCCGAGCAGTCTCGCCTGGTCGCCGGACTCGCGGGAGCTGGTCTACTCCATGGCGGGCTCGCTTTGGCGGCAGACGCTGGGCACTACCCTGGCGCGCCAGCTCACCGCGGATGCCTCGTATGATTATCAGCCCGATTGGTCGGCGGACGGGCGGTGGATCGTCTACACGTCCTACCGGAACGACGCGCTCGAGTTGTGGGTTCTCGATGTCGCGAGCGGTGCGCACCAGGCTCTCCTGCGCAATGGGGCGGTCAATGTGGAGCCGCGATTCTCTCCCGACGGGAAGCGCCTGGTGTTCGTCTCGACAGCCCTGAACGGCCATTTCCACCTCTTCACGGGCGATTTCACCGACGGAAAGCTGCTGCACGTCGCGCCGCTCACCGGCGAGCATTCGAGCGATCTGCCTCGCTATTACTACAGCGCCATCGACCACGAGATCAGCCCGGTGTGGTCGCGCGACGGACGCAACATTCTTTATGTCTCGAATCGCAATCACATCTACGGCACCGGCGGTTTCTGGATCATGCCCGCGCAGCCGGGCGCCCCGGCGCGGGAGATCCATTACGAGGAGACCAACTGGCGCGCCCGGCCCGATTTTTCTCCCGACGGAAGCCGGCTGGTGTTTGCTTCCTACACCGGGCGTCAGTGGCACAACCTGTGGTTGTTGCCCGCGGCCGGGGGTGATGCGATCGCGGTGGGGTATGGCGATGCCGATCAGCTGAGTCCACGCTGGGCTCCAGATGGCGAGCACGTGGCGTTCGTCACGAATCGCAGCGGGAATACCGAGATTGGGATTCTGCAGATTCCGGGTGGGCAGGTGACGTCGCTCGTGACCGCGCAGAGGCAGTATCTCGGACCGGTGGGCACCGTACACGTGAAGGTGCACGATCGAAACGGTCAACCCGCGGCGGCGCGGATCAGCGTTACGGATGGGAGAGGCATTGCCCATGCGCCGGCGGACGCGTGGATCCATGCGGATGACGGATTCGATCGGAAGGAGCGTCCGTTCGAGGCGCACTATTTTCACGCCCCGGGCGAGGCCACATTGAGAGCGCCGGTCGGGACGGCACAGGTCGAAGTCATGCAGGGATTCGAGCGGCCTCTGCAGCGAAGGACCGTGGACGTCGTGGCCGGGAAGACAACGGAAGTCGACGTCTCGGTCGATGATGGACGTTGGGGCGTTCCCGCGGCGGGGCGCTGGGTCAGCGGCGACGTGCACGTCCACATGAATTACGGCGGGATTTACCGCAGCACGCCGGCACACCTGTTGTTGCAGGAGCAGGGAGAAGGGCTGCAGCTCATCGAGGCGCTGATCGTCAACAAGGAGCAGCGCTTTCCCGACATCGCCTACAACGGACGCGGACTCGACCCTGTGTCGCAACCCAACACCCTGATCGTGTTCAGCCAGGAGTATCACACGAGCTACTGGGGGCACCTCGGGCTGCTCAACCTCGACGGAGGCATCATCCTGCCGGGTTATGCGGGCTATCCCAATACGGCTGCCGACAGCCTGTATCCGAGCAACACCGATGTCGCGGATCTGGCACACGCCAAAGGGGGCCTCGTTGGATACGTTCACCCGTTCGATACCCCGCCGCACCCATTCGACAAGCGGGAGCCGCTGACGAACGCGTTGCCGGTGGATGTTGCGTTGGGAAAGGTCGATTACATCGAGGTCGTGGGATTCAGCGATCATCGCTCCACGGCCGATGTCTGGTATCGGCTGTTGAATCTGGGCTTCCGATTACCGACGGCAGCGGGCACGGACGCCATGACGAACTTTGCGTCGCTGCGCGGCCCCGTGGGCATGAACCGTGTGTATGCCCGGGTGGGCACGGGTAACCTGTCCCAGGCGGAATTCGCCAGCGCGATCAAGCAGGGACACACCTTCGCGACGAACGGGCCATTGCTTGGATTCACGCTGGCGGGCGCCGAAGTGGGAGACGAGGTGCAGCGGCCACCGGGGAAAATGACGTTCAGGGCCAGGTTGGATTCCATCGTTGCGGTTGATCATCTGGACGTCGTGTGTAACGGGAAAGTGATGCACTCGTTCATCCACGGAAAGGCCATTGCACATGGCGAATTTCGCGGGACCGTGGCGCTCGAGCGCTCCGGGTGGTGTGTGTTGCGGGCGTTCACGGATGGTGGGCGATATCCGGTGCTGGACAACTACGCGTATGCCACCACTAGCCCGATCTACGTGACGATCGGGGGTACCAAACCCAAGTCACCGGTGGACGCCGACTTCTTTCTCGCCTGGATCGATCGGGTCAGCGAGGCAACGGCGGCTTATCCTGACTGGCACAACGCGGATGAGAAAGCCCACGTGATGCGCAATCTCCAGGCGGCGCGCGCGGTTTACGAAGGGTTGCGCTAGTGTCCTGAGTCAGGCGGGTGGGTTCGTGGGATCGGTCGCGGCGCGATCGATGTTGGCATTGCAGAGGGTTTGCTATGGATCGACGGCGTTTTATCCGGACCCTGGGTGCGGCGGCGGTCGCGGTGAGTCGGGCCGAAGCCGACACGGTGTCCTTCGATCCCGTCGAGAAATCGATCGCGGAGCTGCAGCGGGCGCTCGTCGCGGGGCATGT
>DASZVD010000278.1:0-3386 GCA_035547375.1 Steroidobacteraceae bacterium | reverse complement strand
CGCGCGTTCGTGCGCGACATGGCCTCGGACGCCAACGACGCGGCGATCGTGAGGGCCATCGTCGGCGTCGCCAAGAGTCTCGGCCTGCTGCTCGTCGCGGAGGGAATCGAATCCTCCGAGCAGCTCGATTGCCTGCGCACGCTCGGGTGCGAGTGCGGCCAGGGCTTTTTTGTCAGCCCGCCGGTATCGGCCGATGCCTGTCGTGACATCCTGCGGCAGCTGCGGGGCCCGCGCGCGCCCGCCGAGGTGCCGCGGCTGCGGCTGCTGAGTCCCGCGAGCTGAAATCCCGCGAGCTCAACCCTGCGAGCCGAATCCAGTACAATTCGCACCCTTCATCGGCGCGTCGGCAGGAACAGCATGGCGGGGAAAACAAGAACAAAGGTGACGCGCCAGGCCGCCGAAGAGGCGGTTCGCACGCTGCTGCGCTGGGCCGGTGACGACCCGGAGCGGGAAGGGCTGCTCGAGACACCCAAGCGGGTCGTGAACGCCTACCGGGACTGGTTTTCCGGCTACCAGATCGATCCCGCCGAGTATCTGCGCCGCACTTTCGAGGAGATCGGCGGTTACGACGAGATGGTCGTGCTGCGGGATATCTCGTTCGAGTCTCATTGTGAGCATCACATGGCGCCCATCATCGGCCGGGTGCACGTGGGCTATCTTCCCACCAACAAGGTGGTGGGCATCAGCAAGCTGGCACGCGTCGTCGACGGTTATGCGCGGCGGTTCCAGGTGCAGGAAAAGCTCACCGCGCAGATTGCCAATTGCATCACCGAGGTGCTCAAGCCCCGCGGGGCGGGGGTTGTCGTCGATGCGGTTCACCAGTGCATGACCACGCGCGGCGTGCACAAGCGCGGCGTATCAATGATCACCAGCCGTATGACAGGCACGTTCCGTGAGGATGCCCGCACCCGTGCGGAGTTCCTTCAGTTCATCGGGATCCACGGCGGCGGGCGCTAGTCGATCTGGCTGAAAGACGCCGGCGGCGCTTTCAGCCAATCAACTAAGGCTTGTCCTGCTGCACCTTCTTGAAGTCGGGCGGTATGTCGAACAGTGCCGCGCTGACCCCGTCCGTGGATACGGAAACCAGCTCCGAGCTCATGGTGATGAGCGGGACCAGCCCGTCGGGCAGGGTGGGCGCGGCTGCCGCCGCGCCGGTGTTGGAATCGCTCGTGGATTGTTGCGAGTCGTCCTTCTTGTGGAACAGGGAGCCGGCGACCTTGGTGCCCAGGCGGCCCGCGAGGCTTCCCGAGCCGCTGTCCGCGGCCGGCTGCTGTGATTGCTGTGTCGCTGTGCTCCTGCACTGTGGGCCGCCGAAAGCGAATGCAAAGCTCGACTTGACGGGATAGCCCTTCACGTCGCGCGTCTTGCCGACGATCTCGCCCCAGATGCCCTGGTAGCGGCCGAACATGGATTGCGCACGCTGGGTGATGTCTCCCCCGGCGCCGTGCCCGCTCGCGTCGAGGCCCATCTTCTGGGCGTACGCGCGGTGGAACTGGTCCGCCTCGGCGCTGGCGGCCAGCTTCGGCGTCAGCCATTCATCCAATGACAGGGCGACCTCGCAGACGGCACCGGTTTCCCTGTCCTTGCAAGGCTGCGAGGCAACGATGGTGAGCCGCTCGGCCTCGAAGCCTGCGTAAGTGGCTTTCTCGCCGGTGCGGCGCACGTCGGCCTTCGGCTCGAGCCACTCGCACTTCGAGTCGTCCAGGGGCTTCTGCTCGCCGCCGGGGCTGCCGGCGTCCGGATTGTGATCGAGGGCCTTTTGCAGGCGCTCGCGCACCTGGTCGAAGGTCACCTCGGTGTACTGCTTGCGATTGAGGTCGAGACGGTCGATGGTGCCCCGGTCGAGCCGGACGATCTCGGCCGTCGGCCCGACGGCGCGGTGGGCCAATAAACGCACGACGCGCGACTGCAGCTGGATATCGCTGTCGGTACGGGAGTGCTGGCCGGAGATGACCGTCTTCGTCATCCCCGACAGGTTGCCGGCGCTCATGATGCCGGTGCCGGAGACAGCGATTCGATGCTCGAGAGTCACGTCGGCCCACGCTACGCTTGCGCTCAGGCTCGACGTGCCCGCGAAAGCGGCGGCCGCCGCAATCCAGGTTGTCTTGCACATGAAACGATCTCCCCCATGACAGGCGGGAGATCGTATCAAATTGTAATGCTCCGCTGGATTACGCCGTGAGGGCGGCGCTTTCCTTGCGGGAAGTGCGCTTGCGGTCCGTTTCCTTCAGGAAGCGCTTGCGGATGCGGATCGACTCCGGCGTCACTTCCACCAACTCGTCATCGGCGATGAACTCGACGGCGTATTCGAGGGTGAGCTGGATCGGCGGGGTGAGGAGAATGGCGTCATCCTTGCCGGCCGCGCGGATGTTGGTGAGCTTCTTCGTCTTGATCGGGTTCACCACGAGGTCGTTCTCGCGGCTGTGAATGCCGATGATCATGCCTTCGTAGAGCTTTTCACCCGGGCTCACGAACATCCGGCCGCGCTCCTGCAGGTTGAACAGGGCGTAGGCCACGGCCTCGCCCTGCTCGTTGCTGATGAGCACACCGTTGTGACGGTCCGGGATCTCTCCCTTCACCGGCGCAAAGCCGTCGAAAATATGACTCATCAGGCCGGTGCCGCGCGTCAGCGTCATGAATTCGCCCTGGAACCCGATCAGTCCGCGCGCGGGAACGCGGTACTCGAGCCGGGCCCGGCCGTTGCCGATCGCCATATCGCTCAGCTCGGCGCGGCGCGTGCCGAGTGCCTCCATGACGGAGCCTTGGTGAGCCTCGTCGATGTCGACCGTGAGCGCCTCGTACGGCTCCTGCACTTCGCCATTGACGATCTTCGTCAACACCTGCGGCCGCGAGACGGCCAACTCGTAGCCCTCGCGCCGCATGTTCTCGATGAGGATGGTGAGGTGCAGCTCGCCGCGCCCTGAAACGCGCATCACGTCGGGCTCGTCCGTGTCCTCGACCCGCAGGGCTACGTTGCTTTGCAGCTCGCGCTGCAGGCGCTCGCGCAGCTGGCGGCTGGTTACGTACTTGCCTTCGCGGCCGGCGAGCGGCGAGGTATTGACCTGGAAGTTCATGGAGAGTGTCGGCTCGTCCACGCGGATCGGCGGCAGGCCTTCGGCGCTTTCCGGGTCGCACACCGTCAAGCCGATGTTCACATCCTCGATGCCGGTGATCGCGACGATGTCGCCGGCGGTCGCCTCTTCCACGGGCGCCCGCTGTAGGCCCGTGAACGTCAGGACCTGTGCGATCTTGGCGAGGCCGCGATCCTCGTCGCCGTAGCGCAGGGCGACCTGCTGCCCCGGGTGCACGGAGCCGCGGCGGATACGGCCGATACCAATACGGCCGACGTAGGAGTTGTAGTCCAGAGTGGAGATCTGCAGCTGCAG
>DASZVD010000277.1:0-2914 GCA_035547375.1 Steroidobacteraceae bacterium | reverse complement strand
AAGCCGCAAGTCAGGCGAGGTAAGCCGCAGATCAGGCGAGGTCGGCAAGCACCGCGGGGACGTGGCGGCGCAAAAGGAGATTTTGTGCTTCCCACTGTTCCTTCGTTTCCAGCTTCTCCAGGAACCGCACCTCGCCGCCCGCGAATACTGCGATGGGAATACCGTCGCGGTAGAGAACGCGGTTGCCGCTCAGGGAGGGCAGCCGCGCGCCGGGCGTCAGGATGCCAACGAGGTTTAATGGATCGGCACCGGAGAGCGAGATGTAGTGTTGGGTGTGCGGTTTGCGGCGTGTGTCGCGTAGGAGGCCGATTGCCTCGGGTGCGGCGTATTGCTCACCCGTAAAGCCGTTCACGAAGCGACCACCCCGGATTTCGCCACGTGCTTCGAGGCGCCGATAACACATCAGAAGATCACGCCAGGGAGGTAGCCAATCCGCTTCGCGGGCCAACAATCTCCAGCACACGACTCCCCAGCGCCGCAGCAAGGTGCGCGCGATGTGTTCGATTGTTTCCTCGTCCTGTAGGCGTTCGAGCGGGCGTGATTGTTCGGTAGAGCGTGTCGAGGCCGCAGGTTCGATATCCGGTGGTGGTTGCCGGCGCACCAGCGCCCAGCGTCCGGCGGCGTCCATCCCGAATAGGGCGATACGCCGTTTGCGGCGGCCACTGTTCGTGGGTCTGCGGCGATCAGAGGGAACGAGCAGTGCACGCAGGCCACCGAAACTGTCAGAGTTGACGACTCCCAGTGCCACTAACTCCGCCAAGGCTTCTTCTACCTGTGAGGGGAGAAGTCCGGCACCGTCGGCGATCTCGTCGAAGAATGATGCGCCGTGGACACGGATGTAGTCCGCGATAATCTGCGCCCGCGGAGAGAGGTTGGTTGAATCAACCGTTCCCGTGAGCGACGACCAGATACGGGTGTTGCGTCGGGCGAGAAGTACAATCGGCGTTCCTCGAACAGGCGCTGCACTGCGTTCGGAATCGCTCTTACGTCGGGCGAGTCGTGTCCACACGAATCGGCCGGCCAGGCACTGTTCATCCAGCCACCCAAGCTCGTATTCGCTGATGCGCGTGGGGAGAATCTCGGTTTCCCAGGCGCTTGCCGGGGCTTCAAAGCCTTCCAGCTGCGCGAGGATGGCGCCTACGGCATCGGGCCCCTCCATCCGGCCTTCGGGCGTGACGCGTTGCCACTCGAACAGGAAGCGGAGGAAGTCACGTGCTTCAACGGGCTCGATCTCGGCACGCAGTCGTTTGACGGTGTAGCGATGGATGCGAGCCAGCAGGCGGCGTTCGCACCACTCGCCTTCCGCCGCGGCGCTCGGAGTGAATTGGCCGCGCATCGCGAACCCTTCGGCCTGTAACACCGCCAGGGGCGATTCAATGGCGGTGACCGGGAAGCCGAGGGACGAGGCGATGGCGGCCGCCGTGGTCGGGCCCAGGCCTTCGAGACGCCCACGGACGATTTCGATCAGGGCGTCGTCGCGGGTCCACTGTTTGTCGTAAGTGGCGGGGACTTCGACGGGCGGGTGGATCGGCGCGCCGGGGAAGAGCGCTTGAAAAAGGGGGAGCCGCTCGGCGGTGATCCACAGAGAGAGCGTGCCCGAAGAAGAGGCCGAAGACATGTTGGAGAGCGTCAGTTGGGTGACGCGGCGCTGTTTGGCGAGCGTATCGATCAGATCGGGCCACCCGCGTTGGTGCTGGACCTCGGCGGCGGTGATGAACGTCAGCCAGGTGAGTGCGTCGTGCAGCTCGTCTGAGTTTGTTGCGTCGGGCCACGCTTCGTCGCGGACGCGCTGGATGGCATCGGTATCGAGCTTGCCGATGTCGGCGGCGCTTTCAGGGTCGAGCCATCTTCGTGTCAGCACCGCCTGGGTGCGGCGCTCTTCCAGGGGCGCGTCATCGAGATACGCGTAGGGGCGAGCATTCAGGACTTCGAGGGCGAGCGGCGAGGGCTCCGTCAGATCGCGAGCGATGACGCTGATCCTGTTACTTTCCAGGCCGCGCAGGAGCTCCTCGAAGCCCTTGATGTCCATCGCCTCTTCGAGGCAATCACGGATGGTCTGGCGCACCAGCGGATGGTCGGGAATTTCGAGCTCGCCGGGCAGATTTTCGGCGCAGGCCACCTGATCGGGGAAGACTGCCGTCAACAGGTCTTCGGCGGCCATGCGAGCCAATTGGGGTGCGACTTTCTTGCCGCCGCGGAAGCGCGGCAGAGCCAGGGCGATCGTGGCGCTCCAGCGCCAGCGCGCCGGGAACATCGGCGCCGCGCAGAGGGCCTGGATCAGCAAGGGACGGACGGTGTTGGAGTGCAGATAGCGGGCAACGTCGGCGAGCTCGAAGCTGTGCACCGTTGTCAGGGACAGGATGATCGTGTCTTCCGTGGCCGCGGCCTGCAGCTCGAAGTTGAACGAGCGGCAGAAGCGCTTGCGCAGGGCAAGGCCCCAGGCGCGGTTGATCCGGCTGCCGAAGGGCGAATGGATCACCAGCTGCATGCCGCCGGTCTCGTCGAAGAAGCGCTCGAAAATCAGGGTGTCCCGGGTGGGCAGCGCGCCGAGGGCGGTGCGCGCGGCCGACAGGTAGCTCACGAGCTGCAGCGCCGCGGGGCGCTGGATGCCGACCTCATCGGTGAGCCAGCGCAGTGCGGGCTCGAGGGTTGCGGCGACGGAAGGGGCAAGGAAAGAGGGGTTCGCGCCGAGAGAAGGTGCGGGACCCTTTGAAGGGGGATCGGTGAGCGAAGAAGTCAGGAGCCGGTCGATTTCCCCACGCAGCCGCGCGACGCTCATCGACAGCTCGTCCGAGCGGCCCGGCGCTTCACCCAACCAGAAAGGAATGTTCGGAGGTTGGCCCTGGGCGTCCTCGACGCGGACGCGGCCTTGCTCGACTCGCAGGATGCGGTACGACACGTTGCCGAGTTGGAA
>DASZVD010000276.1:0-7200 GCA_035547375.1 Steroidobacteraceae bacterium | reverse complement strand
AGATAACCGAACGAGGACAGGCCCGTGCCGAAGTCGTCGAGGGCGAACTTGCACCCGAGCTCCTTCAGCGCCTGGATGAAACGGTTGGCCTGCGAGAAGCTGGCGACGGCGGCCGTCTCCGTGATCTCGAAGCAGATCTTCTTGGCATCGAGCCCGCTGCGGTGGAACTGGTCGATGACGAAGGGCAGGAACTTGTCATCGCCCAAGCTCTGACCGGAGAGGTTGATCGAGCACATCATCAACTTCTCCCGCTCGTCGGCTTCGGACACCAGCCAGCGGAATGAATTCTCGATCACCCAGCGGTCGATCGCGGGCGTGATGCCGTAGCGCTCGGCCGCGGCGATGAAGTCGTTGGGCGAGACGATGCGGCCGGTCTCGTCCTTCAGGCGCAGCAGCAGCTCATAGTGCGCGCCGCCCTCGACCCGCTGCAGAGGCTGAATGGCCATGCGGAAGAGCTCGAAACGCCCCTCTTCCAGAGCCGCGTTGATGCGGGCGGCCCACTGCATCTCGCGGCGCCGGCGCATGAGCTCGATGTCGTTCTCCGCGAAACTGTGGACGCGGTTGCGGCCGCTTTCCTTCGCCGCCTGGCAGGCGCTGTCGGCGGCCGACAGGATCGAGGCGACGTCCTCGTTGTCGGCGGTGATCGGGACGACGCCGATGCTGGCTCCGAGGCGGAACACCCGATCCTCCCAGGTGAACCGGAAGTTGCGCACGCTCTCGCGCAGCGTCTCCGCCGTGCGCATGGCCTCATCGAGCGAGCAGCTCTCCAACAGAATGCCGAATTCGTCGCCGCCGAGACGCGACAACGTGTCACGCCAACGGACCTTGGATTTCAGGAGCGCGCCGACCTGGCCCAACAGGGCATCACCGGCGCTGTGTCCGCAGGTGTCGTTGACGATCTTGAACTGGTCGATGTCGAGATAGCACAGAGCGTAGGACGCCTCCCGCGCCTTGGCACTCTTCAGCGCCCGCTCGAGCCGGCTCTCGAACTCCCGCCGGTTGACGAGGCCGGTGAGCAGGTCGTGGCTGGCGTGATAGGACAGTCGGCGATTGAGCTCACGCGACTCGCTCACGTCATGGAACACCAACACACCGCCGGCGACGTGACCGGCGCCATCCCGGATGGGAGCCGCGGTGCTCTCGACATATAACTCATTGCCGTCGCGGCGGATGAGCAGCATCGGCCGCACCGACTTGATGGGCCGGATGCGCCGGATGGAGACGCTCAACGGATTCTCCAGCGGCTCGCAGGTCTCTTCGTGGAAGGCGCGGAAGATTTCCTCGACGGGCCGGCCCATGGCGTCCTCGAGCCGCCAGCCCGTCAGCTCTTCGGCGACCGGGTTGATGTAGTCGATGGTCGAGTTGGCATCGGTGGTGATGACGCCGTCGCCGATCGACTGCAAAGTGATCTGCGCGCTCTCCTTTTCACGGAACAGCGCTTCCTCGTAGATCTTCCGCTCGGTGACGTCGAGCTCGACGCCAACCAGTCTCAACAGCCTGCCGTGCTTGTCCACACGCGCGCTGGCACGACTCACCACCCAACGCCATTCGCCGTTGCGATGACGCATGCGGTGAGTGCTTTCAAAGATCGGAGTCTTGCCGGCGACGTGGTCGCGAATCGCGGCTTGCACGCGCGACAGGTCGTCGGGGTGCACGAGACTGCGCCAGTCGGGCGAGCCGCGCATGTCCTCGTCGGCGTAGCCGAGCATCGCCTTCCAACGGGGCGAGAAATAGACCTCGTTGCACTCGACATCGAAGTCCCACAGGCCGTCGTTCGCCGAGGCCTGCGCAAGGTTCGTCCGTTCTTCGAGCTTGGCCAGCCGGGTCTCGATCCGTATGCGCTCGAGGCCGGTGGCGAGGCTCGTGCCGATGAGCTTCATCAGCAGTTGCAGATTCACGTCCCAGGCGCCGCGCGGCAGGGTCTGCGCCAGGCCCAGGAACCCGGCCGGCTTGCCCTGCACCCGCATGGTGACGAGCAGCGCCGAACCGACTTGCAACTCCGCGAGGCGTTGCGCCTCGGCGGCCTGCTCCTTGCGCGGAATGCTGGTGTCCCGCAGCTCCGACAACCGCAGGTGATCGAGACGGCCCTTCAGCCATGGAAATGAATCGAGGCTCGCGCCCCGCAGCCCTTCCGGCTTGCACTGGGCAAAAGCACTCCGAGCGATTTGCACGTCCTCGATGACGAGCTCATTGGGACGAAATGCAATGAGAAAAGCACAGTCGCTGCCGGTGGCCTCCCGCAGCAGCTCCAAATTACGCCGTACGCACTCGTCGACCGTCTCTCGGCGCATGTTCTGGAAATCGACGGCGATCTTCGTGCACGCGACGTCGATACCCACAACCGGCCTGGGGGCTCTGCCGCTCCAGGCGTCTGCCGAGAGGATGTCCGAAGCGGTGAATTCCGCTGGCTTATCCGGCGGCAGAATCGACATTGATCCGCGACCTCCCGAATCCTCAACCACAGCCTATACGACTTAGCTCCGGCCGGACGTGATCCTCGTCCGGCGGACGTAATTCAGTACTGCGCGCAGCAATCGACTTTATGAGACGCGGCGAACTTGGAGCTTGTTGAGCGCCCGACGGTGGGCCGACCAATGTTCGCGTTTGTCCGATAGTTACGGCGGATTCTCGCACACTCATTCAAGAACACAAGCTAACTGGCTGTTCGAGCACGAAATAAAAACTTAACTTAACTCCGCAGCCGGCGCCCGGACGCTTTCCAGCAGCTCCCGCCAGCTCTGAATGACGGCCTCCGGGGTGATCCCGAGGATGTTCTGTTCGCCCTCCACCCTCCCAGTCAGAGCCACCGCCGGGGTAGTCGTGCCGCCCGGCCGGTACAGACACGGGCTGGCCGTGCCAAACAAGGCCACCGTCGGACAGCCCAATGCCGCGGCCGCATGGGCGGGGCCCGTATCGACCGCAATCAGGCTGTCTGCGCGCTGCAGAAGCGCCAACAGCGTGCGGACGGACAAACCATCAGCGACGTTATGGGCGTCAGCCACGCCAGCCTGCTTGATGATTTCGGCGTTGAAACGCCACTCGGCGCGGGTGCCGGAGAAGAGGATGGCGTGCCCGGGGCGCTCTTCCCGCACGGCCCTCACGACCTTGGCCCAATTCGCTTCCGGCCAGTACTTGCTGGTACCGGACCGGGGCCGCAACCAGCGGCGGGCGATGTGGCGGCTGCCAGGGTGAATGATGACGAAGGGACGCCCGGCGAGCCCGTGCACGCCCAGCCACGCGTCGAGCTCGGGCCACGCCTGCGGCAAGATGGTGAGGCGAGCCGCCGGCGGGATGCCCGGCTTCGCCGGCGGCAGCAGCCCCTCGAAGGCTTGCGGCGTAAAGCTCCCCAAGCGCAGATAGCGGTCGGCAAACGTCTCGGTCTGCTCCCACTTGTAGGCGTTCACATCGCAAACGTAGTCATCGGGAATACCCGCCAAGGACAACAAACGCCGCCCCTCACCCCGGTCGCAAAACCAGGTCGGGCCGCTCCCCCGCTCCCGCAGCCAGCGAACCAACTGCTGTTGCTGCAAACTGAGCCAGTACGGCGTCCGGCGGCTGCGCAGAAGGAACAAGCGGCCCACGGACTTCTCCGCCTCGAGCAACGGCTGCGTCCACGGGCCGGAGGAGATGACATCGACAGGCTTACCGAACCGCAGGTGCAGCTGCTGCAGCAACACCGTCAGCAGCACCATGTCTCCAAAAGCGCCGCAGCGCATGACCAGAGGAGGAACCTCGGCCGCACGCGCGGTGGTGTGAATGGTGTGCGGGGGCGATGCTCGAGCCGAAGACGACATCAGTGCTGACGCAACGCGTCCCGGGCAACGCTGTAGAGGCGCTTGAGCTCCTGCTCCATTTCGCCCTGCAGCGCTTCGATGCCCGCGGCGTCGGTAACGCGGGGCACGTAGCGCGGTGGACCGATCGCAATCACGACCCGCGAGAACGGCACGGGAATGACGAATTTGTCCCATTTGACCCGCCACGCACGGGAGACCGCGTATGCCATGGGCAGAATCGGCCGGCCTGACATCTGCCCCAGCAGGATGGCGCCGATCTTGAACTTGAAACGCGGCCCTCGCGGGCCGTCGGGCGTGATGATGGGGGAGACGCCTCCCTTAACCAACGCTTCGTAATAGTCACGCAGCGCCCTTGCCCCGGTGTGCGTCGACGAGCCGCGGATAGCCGTCGCCCCAAGGCGCCGAACCATCATTGCGCCCAGCTCGCCGTCGACGGACGGGCTGATCAGCCAACCGATCTTCAAGCCCCGCGAGCGCTGCTCGAGAAGCCACCGGGCACAGAAGAGTTGATGCTGATGCCAGTAGCACGGCACCAGCGAAGGCGCCTTCGCCAACGCTTCGTCCAGGTATTGCGCACCTTCGATGCGGACCACCCGGCACGTCCGCAGCCAGCCCTTGATGATCGCGAGGCCGACGGGAACGGCAATCCGGTAGAGCAGCCGCCGGGCCGCCGTCATGCGGCGGCCGGAACTCGTGTTCTTCCGGTAGATGGTGTTGCGGAGCTCGCCGCCGTCGTTTTTCATACTTTTCAAAGCCGCGCAGTTTCCTTCGAAAAGCTTTCGCGCGCAAACCGGCGGGCGCCAGCCGACCCGGCCCGGGGCTGAGGCAGAGCTCGCCCGGCGCGGGCCTGCGAGCTGGGCCATACGGGTTTCCCGACCCCTGACCGGGCCGGCACCCATGCGATAAGATGCTGGTTTGGCCTGCGCAGCCCTGCATGAGCGTTACCGAGCCCAGCCGCAATCAGCCGCCCGAGGCGGAGCTTCAGTTCGACATCGGCGCCACGGACGATTCCCTGGACCGGATGATCGGGCTTTTTGCCCGCTACGGGGACACGTACCGCGTCTTCTCACCCACCCGGAAGGCGTATACCTACATCGTCCACCACCCCGACGACGTCAAGCGGGTCCTGGTCTCCAACCACCGCAATTACACCAAGGGCATGGGCCTCGACCGGGTCAAGATCCTGCTCGGCAAGGGGCTCATGACCAGCGAGGGCGACCTGTGGACCCGACAGCGCTACATGATGCAGCCGCTGTTCCACCGCCGCGTCATCACGCAATTCGCCGAGATGCTGGAGTCGGCGAACGACCGCTTCATTGCGCGCTGGGAAGCCCTGGCCGCGCGCGGCGAGCTGGTGAACGTGACCGAGGAGATGAGCGAGCTCACGCTCGATATCGTGCTGCACGCCACCTTCGGCCGCGACCTCCAGAGGATGTCCGAGCAGCTCGGCGGCAACCCCTTCGAGGTCGTCACGAAGGACCAGGGCCGCAACCTCCAGTTCGCATTCAAATTCCGCTCGCTCACGAAGATCGTGGCGGAGCTCATCGCGCGGCGCCGTGCCGAGAAAGAGGAACACTTCGACTACGTCGGCATGCTCCTGAATGCCCGCGACAAGGACACGGGCGCGCCCATGAGCGACCGTGAGCTCATCGACGAGATCATGACCCTCGTTGTCGCGGGTCACGAGACCACGGCCAGCGGCCTGAACTGGACCTGGTACCTGCTCTCGCAGAACCCGGACGCCGAAGCCCGCCTGCACGCAGAAGTCGACTCCGCGCCAGACATGAAGACCCCGAGTCTGGCGCAGACGGAATCCCTCGCCTACACACGGCAGGTCATCGACGAAGCGCTGCGGCTCTATCCGCCGGGCTGGCTCCTGTCACGTCGCACCATCGAGCCGGATACACTCGGCGGCTACGACATCCCGGCCAGCGCCAACGTCCTGCTGCCGCTCTATCTCTTGCATCGAGACGGCCGCTTCTGGAAAGATCCCGACCGCTTTTGGCCGGAGCGCTTCGCGCCGGAGCATGAAGCTGAGCGACCGCGCTTTTCGTACATGCCGTTCGCGGCGGGTCCTCGCCATTGCATCGGCGAAACCTTCGCGCTGTACGAGATGCTCATGCACCTGTACAAGGTCGCGCGCCGCTATCGCCTGATCCACGTGCCTGACAAGCCGCTGGAGCTCGAGGCGCAGATCAATCTGCGCACCCGTTATCCCCTGCACATGAGGCTGGAACGCCGCTGATGTTGAACGCTACGACACTCACCGAGCTCTTCGAAACCAACCGCAACGTCCCGCGGAGCATCACCTATCTCGAAGGCGAGAATGACTCGCGCGACGTGTCCTACGGCGAGCTCCATGAGCGGGCGCTGGGCATCCTGTATCACCTGCAGCGGATCGGCGCGAAGCGCGGCGACAAGCTGATCCTGTTCATCGGCAACAACGAGCAGTTCATCGACGCGTTCTGGGCGGCCATCATCGGCGGCATCGTGCCGGTGCCGATCGCCTTGGGTATCAGCGACGAACACCGCCACAAGCTGCTGCGCGTCGCGCGCAAGTTGGGCAAGCCGTTCATCTACACGGAGCGCCGCTCTCTCGATCGCATCGGCACGTTCGCCGCGCAAGCCGGTGAGACCGAAGTGTTCAACGGACTGCGCTCACGCGCTTTTCTCGTCGATGACCTCGATGATATCTCGCGTGCCGGCAAGCCCTATGAGGCGAAGCCTGAGGATACCGCCTTCATCCAGTTCTCCTCCGGCTCCACGAGCGAGCCGAAGGGCGTCGTCCTCACCCACAGCAACGTCATCGCGAACTGCCGCGGCGTGAGCCAGGCGGCGAAGCTCACCGATGACGACATCAGCCTGTCGTGGATGCCGCTCACCCACGACATGGGGCTGATCGGATTCCACCTCATCATGTTCTCGCGGCGCGTGCACGCGCACCTCATACCGACGGAGCTGTTCGTCCGCCGCCCGCTCCTGTGGCTGACGCTGGCCTCGAAGGTGCGCGCCACGATCCTGTGCTCACCCAACTTCGGGTACAAGCACTACCTGAAGGTGTTGGGCGACCGCCCGATCGAGGGACTCGACCTCTCCGCCACGCGCCTCATTTTCAACGGCGCCGAGCCCATCTCCGTCGAGCTGTGCAACGAGTTCCTGACTCGCCTCGAGCCCGCGAAACTGGCGCGCAATGCCATGTTCCCTGTTTATGGTCTCGCGGAAGCCTCGCTGGCCGTAACCTTTCCGGAGGTTGGCGCGCCGATGCGCACGCTGGTCGTGAACAGACACCGGCTGAACGTCGGCAGCCCGATCGAGGTGGTCGCGAAGGCGGACCAGAACGCGGTCGAGCTCATCTCGGAGGGCAAGGTCATCCCGTTCTGCAAGCTGCGCCTGACGGATGACGAGG
>DASZVD010000275.1:0-4179 GCA_035547375.1 Steroidobacteraceae bacterium | reverse complement strand
AAGGAGTCCACCGGTCACGGCTCGCCGTTGCCGCACCTCGTGCACGGCGGTCCGGGGCGGGCGGGGGGCGGCGAAGAAATGGGTGGCATCCGCGGAGTAATGCACTACATGCAGCGAACCGCAGTGCAGGGCACGCCGGATGTCATTACAGCCGTGACCGGCCGGTGGGTGAAAGGCGCGAAGCAGCTCGATCCAGGTGTCCATCCGTTCCGCAAGCCGTTCAACGAGCTCGCCATCGGCGATACCTTCAACTCCGGGGAGCGTGAGGTGACGATCGAGGACATCGAGAAGTTCGCGGCACTCTCCGGCGACACGTTTTATGCGCATATGGACGAGGCCGCCGCCGCGCGCAATCCTCTCTTCGGGGGGCGCGTCGCGCACGGCTACTTCCTGATCTCCGCGGCCGCCGGCCTGTTCGTCGACCCGCCCTACGGCCCCGTGCTGGCGAACTACGGAATCGACCACCTGCGCTTTACCAAGCCTGTGAAGCCCGGCGATCGCATCAAGGTGCGCCTCACCTGCAAGGAGAAGTCCTTCCGGCCCTCTGCCGGTCACGGCGAGGTCCGGTGGGATACGGAGATCACCAACCAGAACGGTGAGTCGGTGGCGAGTTACGACGTGCTGACGATCGTGAGCGACAAAGCCATCCCTGACGCCTGAGGGCACGCCCGGCCTCCGCTCGATGAGGAGCGGAACGGTTCAGGCGGAAGGTAAGCGGAAGGCGTGTCCACGTGTGGAGACAGCCTTGACCAGAGCCCAGACGCGGCTGCCCGGGCGCAGTTGCAACTCGGTGGCGGCCTCTTGGGTGATCCGCGAGAGAACCATGGCGCCACCGATATCGACCTTGACCAACACGGCTTCGTAGTCATCAGGTGATAGATCGGCGACGACACCCTCCAGCTCGTTGCGAACGCTGAGGCCGTGAGGCTTTTCAGTGGCGAGAATGATGTCCCGCGCCAGAAGCTGTACGCGCAGACGGGAGCCGGGCTCGGCCTGCTGCAGTCCCATACGGAGTGTGCCGTTTCCCACCCTCAGCTCGACCATCCCGTGCGAAGTGCGGATCACGACTCCGTCGAGTACGGAGCCGACCGAGTCCGGCCCGACGATGGCCCGCAGCTGCGGGTGCAGGCTGACCTCGCTCAAGCCGCCTTGCGCGACGACCTTGCCGGCCTCCAGCAGCACGACATGGGTCGCCAGCTGCAGCACCTCCTCGAATTGATGGCTCACGTAGACCATCGGCATCGAGAGGCGATCCCGTAAGGCTTCCAGATAGGGCAACACCTCTTCGCGTCGTGCCACGTCCAGGGAGGCGAGGGGCTCATCCAGCAACAGGAGCTGGGGTTGAGAGAGAAGGGCGCGTCCGAGACCGACCCGTTGGCGCTCGCCGCCGGAGAGTTGATGAGGGCGGCGGCTCAGCAGCTGGCCCAGGCCGAGCAATTCCACCACGCCGTCGAAGCCGATCGAGTCTCCCAGGTCGAGCGGACGGCCCGTGTCCGACTTTGCGCCGCGGCGTGCAGCCCAAGCATTGCGGCGCGCGGCGCGCTTCTCCCCATAGCGCAGATTCCCCAATACGCTCAAGTGCGGGAACAGCCGTGCGTCCTGGAACATGTAGCCGATGCGGCGCCGCTCCGCGGGGATCGAGATTCCTGCGCGTGTATCGGTCAACACCGTATCGTCCAGCTGAATCCGCCCCTCATCGGGTGCCAGGAGCCCCGAGATGAGATTGACGAGGGTGGTCTTGCCGCACCCGGAGCGGCCGAACAGCGCCACGGTGCCCGGGGTGGGGGCCGAGAATTCGGCCTGCAACACGAATCCGTCGAGTCGCTTGCGAGCCTGGACCTGCAACACGCTAGCGACCCAACAGGCGGCGCACCCGCCGCGCGATGAGCTCCGCCGCGAGAAGTCCCGCCAGCCCGAGAAGGATGGAGATGACGGCGAGTCGCGGTGCCATCGCCTCACCGCTCGGGGATTGGATAGCGGTGTACAAAGCCAGGGGGAGCGTGCGTGTGACACCCGGGATGTTGGCGGCGAAAGTGATGACGGCGCCGAACTCGCCCAGGCCGGCCGCGAAGGCGGTGACGGCGCCGGCCAGAATGCCGGGCAGCATCAGGGGCAGCGTGATCGTCAGGAAGCGGTCCCACGGGCCGGCTCCCAGGGTGCGGGCCGCGGCCTCCAGCCCGAGGTCCACGTTTTCCAGCGCCAGACGAATGGCGCGCACCATCAGGGGAAAGGTCATGACCGCCGTGGCGAACGCGGCACCGGCCGTCGTAAAGGGCAGCTGGACGCCGAGATGCTCGTGCAGCCAACCGCCGACCGTGCCGTTCGTACCGAACACGACCAGCAGTACGTAGCCCACCGCGACCGGTGGCAGGACCAGGGGCAGATGGACGAAGGCGTCGAGGAGCGAGCGACCCGGAAAGCGCGCCCGAGTGAGCACCCAGGCCACCCCGACCGCCAGCGGCAGGCTGAATCCCACGCTGCGCGCGGCGACGTCGAGACTCAGGCGCAAAGCGTCGAGCTCAGCGGGGCTGAAGAAGCCGTTCATAGGGGCGCTGCAGGTGAGTTCAAGTCTGGTTACTGCTGAAGCTGCACTTTCGCACGAGCGGCCAGTTTACGGCCAGCTCGCCGCCGGTCGGGTTCTGCGGTGTGACGGGCGCGGCGGGCGGGTCTGTCCGGCGCCGCAGGCCGTCGGCCGCCGCGGGCCATCGTTATCGCGCCGTGGGCGGGTGCGTTCCGGCCCCTTCCGCCGCCCAACGCCTCTTGACTTCCCTTGACTCCTTCGGGTCCGCCCGCATGTCGGAGGCACGACCCTTGCGATGGGAGCGGGGGCTAACAAGGCGCAACAACGCCGGAGAACGAATGAGCACCGAACGACACTACGGCTGGATGTGGGTCCAGGCGTGTGAGGTTTTAGACCACGCCGAGAGACTGCAACGCCAGTTCCTCCGCTACACGGGCCCGGGCGTGGACGCGGCAGTATGGGAGCCTCCGGTCGACATTCACGAGACGAGCGATGGCCTGTGGCTGCTGTTCGCGCTGCCGGGTGTTGCGCCGGATCGGATCGAGGTCACACTCGAGCCGAACGCGCTGACGGTGAGCGCGCGGCGCCCCCTGACGCTGCGGAACCGAGATTCGGTCGTGCGTCGCCTGGAGATTCCGCACGGGCATTTCGTGCGGCGGATCGCCCTGCCGAGCCGCATGAATGTCGCCGGGACCCGTTACGAGAATGGTTGTCTGGAAGTGCGGCTGACCTGGGCCGCGGCCAACCGAGCACGCGAGTAAAGCTATGGAAGACAAAGACACACAGAACACTCCTACAACGCCCCGGATCGAGCTGCCGCCGCTGCCGGCCGATGCGGTGCCCATTGTCGCTACCCGTAACCTGGTGCTCTTTCCCGGCATCGTGTTGCCGGTCGCGCTCGGCCGTGAGGAGAGCATCGCGGCCGCCCAGGAAGCCGTGCGCACCGGCCGGAAAATCGGCTTGCTGCTGCAGCGCGACCCTGGTGTGGAGAAGCCTTCGGCCACGGACCTGTATGAGGTCGGCGTGCTGGCGACGGTCGTGCGTTACGTGACCGGGCCCGATGGCACCCATCACATGGTGTGCCAGGGCGAGAGCCGGTTCCGCTTGCTGCAGATCGTGCGCGAGTCGCCCTTCCTGGCGGCGCGGATCGAATCCCTCACCGACACCGATACTGGAAGCTCGGAGATCGAGGCCCGGCTGGATGCGCTCAAGCAGCGTGCCTTGGAGGCGCTGTCGTTGCTGCCGCAGGTGCCGGCGGACCTGGCACGCACGGTGCAGTCCGTCGAGTCCGCTGGGCAGCTCGCGGACCTGATCGTGAGCTTCATGGACGTGAAGGCGAGTGAGAAGCAGGACATCCTCGAGACCCTGACGTTGAAGGAGCGGCTCGACAAGGTGTTGCGGCTGTTGGCGCACCGGGTCGAGGTGCTGAAGATCACGCGCGACATCAGCAAGCAGACCCAGGAAGCCCTGGGCGAGCGCCAGCGTGAGGCCGTGCTGCGTGAGCAGTTGCACCAGCTGCAGAAAGAGCTGGGTGAGACGGAAGATGCCGCCGGCGATACGCAGGAGCTGGAGAAATCCATCACTGCTGCGGGCATGCCCGCGGAGGTGGAGGAGCACGCGCGTAAGGAGTTGAAGCGGCTGCAGCGCATGAACGAGGC
>DASZVD010000274.1:0-3360 GCA_035547375.1 Steroidobacteraceae bacterium | reverse complement strand
CGATGTGCAGGTGCTCGAGGAGCTCAAAGCCGGCGGAACGGAAGATATGCGTGTCCTGGAGCGACTGCAGCGTGTGCGGGTAGGCTCTTCGCTCCAGATCAATGGCCTGAGCTGTGCAGCACTACGCAGCACGCCGCCATGCTGACTCAGTACAGGGTCGGCTCGCCCAGCAGCTCTCTAACCAGAGCCAACAGCCGCTCAGCGTAAACCGGCTTGCTCGCCAGCCGCAATCTAACCTGGCGCTCAAGGGCGTCGATCTCCGGTGTTATCTCCCACGTGAGGAGAATGACCGCCAATCCTGTGCCGAGTTGCGCACACAATGCGTCGATCAACTGCACACTCGTTGCGGCGCTCCCGCCATAGCCGCAGTCGCTGATGAACACGTCAAAGCCGGGGCTCTCGCACGCCGCGCGCAAGGCCTCCGCATGCGAAGCTGCTGTCGTAACCACAAACCCCTCGGCTGCGAGCACCATCCGTGTCGCATCCCTGACCGCTCCATCTTCTTCCACCAGCAGTACCCGCTGGCGTCGTCCACCGGGTTTGCTTGACAGAGCCGACCGCTCGGCGGCTTGTTCCGCCGATCCGCGCACTCTCACCCGCTCCACCTCGCGACGTCTTCCGCGAGTAACTGTACCGCCCGCCGTACCCATCCGCTGTAACCTGGGTTACAGCGCAGCGGAGGGATTGCCAGTGATTCAAGTCCTCGCCGACCGATCGCGCCGGCTCTTGCGTCCTGCGGGTAAACTCCCAGCGTGGGCTTCCGCATGACGCAGCAGGCGCTTGAGATTGACGATGCCAAGCTCCCCGTTATGCACTTCCACGACCGCTTCTCTTTTGAGTCGCGCCAGCAAGCGGTTCACCACCACGCGCACGGAGCCGATCAACGATGCCAGCTCCTCATGGGACAGGTCGCTGATAAGGTTGATGCGGCTCATGCCAGCGTCTTTTGCTATGTCGAAATGTCGCAGCAGCAGATGGGCCAGGCGTGTCATGGTGTCGTGCAGCGCCAAGCTTCCCGCAAGCTCGGTCAGCTCGCGCAGTTGCTTCGCGATATAACGATAGACTGCGGCCCGAAAAGGTGCGCAGCGCTCGAGCCACTCATGCAATACGGACATGGGAGCTGCCAAGGTCTCTACCTCGTCCAGGGTCCAGGCGGATACCACGGGCGGTTGCCCGTCGAGCAGACTGACGATGTCAAATCCATCACCCGGTCCCAACAGCCACAGTGTGAGCTCGCGGCCGTCATGCCCATTCGTGCGCGTGACTTTCACACGCCCTCGCGCCAGCACGTAAAATCGGACGGCGGCGCCTGCCCCCGGGAGAAGCTCACGATTTTTCGCATAGCGCTCGAGTACCAGGGAACGACCGATTTCCGCGAGCGTCTGTCGATCGACCCCGGCGAACAGCGGACTTTGTTTGAGAATATCGATGGTTTCCATGACGGTAGCATCGCCCCGACCGGGCACATGCGGAATAGGTAGTTGACGCCAACTCCACGGGCGTAAATACGTACCAACACCTACCGGAGATACCGCGACTCGGTTGCGCCCATTGCGAAACGCAATCCCGAGTGTCACTTTCCGCGCTATGGAGCGCACCCCGCCGTTGCATGTCCGTGTGCGACATATCGCCGACACCCGCACCAGCCGGATACCGGTCCTCTCACGCGAGCTCCAGGGAAGGCTCCTCCGGCGCGGCTCTCTCGAGATCACCGCGACCTGAACGCGAGGCTCAGGAAGAACAGGCCGCCTGCGACCAGTACGATCAACGGACCGCTTTGACGACCGGTCAACACGGCGACCCACGTTCCGACCACAGTCGCCGCAACGGCGATCGTGGCCGAGATGAGCAGCATGCCGTTCAAGCTGCGGGCGAACCTTCTGCCGATGGCCGGTGGGATGATGAGCAGCGATCCCATCAGCAGGACACCCAGGTATCGCAGGCCCATCCCTATGGTCAACGCAAAGGCCAGGAGGAATGACAGGTCGAGGCGGGAAACGTTGACTTTCGAGGTCAGTGCAAGGTCAGGTGAGATCAATGCGACGACCAGCGCATTGCGCGCACAAAATACAAAGGTTACCACGGCGAGGGATGCCGCGAGCCCCAGCACGACTTCCCACGGTTGCAAGCTGCTCACACTGCCAAACAGAGCTTCGATCAACTCCTCGCCGCTCGTGATCATGCTTCCGACGGCGAGTGCCACGGAGAAAGTGACTCCGATGATCGCTTCGGTTGCGATATGGGTGCGGCGCTCGACGACCCAGATCAACAGCGCCCCACACAGCAACATTGCCACCGCCCCGATCAGCGGGCTCGCGCCCAGCAGCAACGCGATGCCGATCCCGGGCAGGGCGATGTGGGACATCGGATCGGCGGCCAGCGACATCTGGCGCATGATCGAGAAACTGCCGATGAGACCGGCCGCGACGGCCATGGCGCTCGAGACTGCGAGGACGATGAGCTCACTCTTCGCCATGGACATGAAAGCTCACCGGCGCGCCATAGATCTCCTCGAGCACCGCGGGTGTGAGGGCGGTCCGGGGTGGGCCGAGACAGGTACGCTTCCTGCCGAGACAGAGCACCTGATCGGCGTCGTTGTACACGACGCTGAGCTCGTGCGAGACCAGTAGCATCGTCATGCCGGCGGAGTGCCGCAGATCACGGATGATACGATGCAACTGGACCTGCCCCGGCTCGTCGATACCCGCGGCGGGCTCATCCAATAGCAGTACGTTCGGACGACCGAGTAACGCGAATGCAATCATCAGGCGTTGGAATTGGCCGCCCGACAGGCCACCGATCGGTCGGGCGAGCGCGGGCGGATCGAGCCCTACGGCCTGCAACGCCCGTGGGATCTCCAAGGGGGAAGTGCGCGACAAGGCAACTCCAGCCTTGAGGAAATCGTAGCCATTGACCGGCAGATCGCGCTGCAAGTCCAGCTTCTGCGGGACATAACCCAGTCGTGCATCGGCCGCCCAGTCAACGGTGCCCTGATGCGGCAAGGCCCCGATCAACGTCCGCAGCAACACGGTCTTGCCCACGCCATTGGGTCCAATGATGGCCAGCGAGCCGCCCCGCGGAACCGCGAAGCTCAATTTGCGTAGCACCTCGGTCGAGCCGACAGACACCGTCAAACCATGCACCTTCAGCAGGACATCATGGGCGGATTTCTCGCATGCGGCCCACGACTTCGTGGGGGCCACGTGAACTAACCCGGCTCGACTCCAGGTTTCGGCTCGCGGCCGGAGGATTCTTCGTAGGCGTCGGCAATCACGTCTCCCAGTGAGTCGGCGTCCGAAAAATCCTTCGACCCCTGCAATGGCGCTGTATCTTCCGGCCGGAGATCTTCCCGTGATTCGG
>DASZVD010000273.1:0-2454 GCA_035547375.1 Steroidobacteraceae bacterium | reverse complement strand
CGGCCTGCGCCGGGGGCCAGCCTGCGCGGGAATGGGCTGCGCCAGAGCGGGTCGTGCCAGGCTGCTGGCTGCGCGGCTCGGGGTGCATGTTCAGGTGCCGCCGGCCGCGTCCAGGCTTGCAATGAGCTTTCAACGCCCCGTCACGGCGCCGCCGCCATTTCCGGCGGCCCGACAGGCTCGCGGCCCCGGTGAAACCAAAGCTCCCGCCGAAGGTCTCAATGTCCAGGAGGTTGAGGGACGTTCACCTAAAAATCATTCTGGATGTCCTAGAATGCCTAGATGACTCGTCGCATCCGCACCGTGCTCGCGGCCACGGTCCTTTTGTTCGCGAATTCCCTGGCCCACGCCGATCCGGCCCCCTTCGACCTCGCCGGTCCCGTGCTCGACGTGAAGGTCACCCGTGGCTCGCAGACCCTGCCCATCTCGCAGGTTCCCAACCTCGCCGGCGGCGACCGGCTGTACATCAAAGCGGATTTTCCGGCCTCGCAGTCGGCGCACTACCTGCTCATCGCCGCCTTCCTGCGCGGGGCGACCAACCCGCCGCCGAAGGATTGGTTCTTTCCCTGCCAGACGTGGAGCCCCAAGTGCGCCCAGGGCTTGAACATCACCGTGCCGCAGGACGCCCAGCAGGTGTTGCTGTTCCTCGCGCCCGAGACCGGTGGAGACTTCAAGACGCTCGTGGGCACCGTGCGCGGCCGGCCCGGCGCATTCGTCCGCACCTCGCAGGACTTGAACCAGGCCACTCTCGACCGCTCTCGCCTGGAAAGCTACCTGGCCGCGGTGCGCGCGCTGAATGCCGCCGACCCGGCGAAATTGCGCGCTGCCGCGCCGTTGCTCGCTCGCAGCCTCGCCATCAAGGTGGACGAGAAGTGCCTGGACCGCATCCCGGAGCTGCAGGCTCCCTGCCTCACGCAGGGCCAGGCGTCGCTCATCCTGAGCGACGGCCACAGCACGTCGATCGTCGAGGCCCTCACCAACGGACCGGCGAGCGATCTGGCGATGGAGGCGAGCTTCACGCCGCAATTGAACTACGGGTACTACAGCCCCTACATCGCCTCGGTGTTGGACATCGCGCGCATCTTCGACTCGTTCCGCTCGGCCCAGTACCAGTACATCCCGGCGCTGGGCTCCCCGCAGGGCGACAAGGTCGTGCTGACACTCAACACGCCGCCTTCCTTCCACAATCCCAAGTCCGTGCTGGTCACGGCCCTGCCTGCGGTCGAGCAGCAGCAATTGCCGCCGCTGCACGCGGTCGATCCGAAGGAGATCTACTGCGCCCGCAAGACTTCGCTGGTTCTGCCGGTGGAGGGGGCGCCGCTCGTGTTCTCGACCGGCTATGCCCACGACGTGAAGCTGAGCCTGGCCGGGAAGGACGGCACGACGATCGACCTGCCCGCGCGCGCGGATGCCGAGCAGGGCGGGTTCGTGGTCGATACGGCCGCCCTGGGCAAGGCCATCCTCGGCGACAGCATCCATGGCTCGTTGCACGGCTACTGGGGCTTCGAGACGTACGAAGGCCCGAGCTTCCAACTCGTGAACGCGCACGCGCAATCGTGGGCGGTCGATGCCAAGGACAGCGGATCGCTCATCGTGGGGCGTGAGGGAACCATTCATCTGCAGTCCGCGAGCGTCAGCTGTGTGGACAACATCATGATGAAGGACCCCGCGGGCAAGGAGCTCACCGCGGAATGGAAAACGGTGCGGCCCAATGAGGTGGAGATCAAGCTCCCCTTGCAGGAGGCGCAGCCCGGCGCTCTCACGCTGCTCGTGAAGCAGTACGGTGCGGGCGACCCGCAGAGCGTGGCCGTGCACGCTTTTGCCGAGGCCGGTCATCTCGATAGCTTCTCGATCCACGCCGGCGACGCCCAGGGTGTCTTGAAGGGGACCCGTCTGGACGCGGTGTCGAGCCTCGACGTGAAGGGCGTGCAATTCCTGCCCGGGACACTGACGACGCACCAGGCCTCCGACGAGCTCACGATGGTGGCGCAGGATCCGGCCGCCAGCGCGCTCCTTAAGCAGGGCGATGTGGTGAATGCGAAGGCCACTCTCAAGGACGGGCGCGTGTTGTCCCTGAGCACGCTGGTGGCGGAGCCGCGTCCGAGCGTGAAGCTGTTGGGGAAGAGCGTGCAGCCGTCATCCTCGAGCAGCGACAGCAACATTCAGCTCGCCAACGAGGATGAGCTGCCGCAGGACGCGAAGCTGACTTTCTCCGTGCGCACCTTGTCGCCGGCCGTGTTTGCTTTCGATGAGAGGCTCGAGGTCGCCACGGTCGATCAGGAGTTCTCCACGGCCCTGACGCTCAGCAACGGTGGTCTCACCCGCGGAGATGCGAGAGTGGCGATCGCCACGCTCGAGCCGGCGAAGGCATTCGGCACTTCGGCGTTCGGGCCTCTGCAATTCCGGGTGGTCGCGGGCGGCGTGCCGGGCGATTGGCAGCCTTTGGCCACGCTGGTG
>DASZVD010000272.1:0-5398 GCA_035547375.1 Steroidobacteraceae bacterium | reverse complement strand
AGTCTGAGAGATGCCCCATGCCGCCTCGCACTTCCAAACTCGCCAAGTATGGGCCCATTGTCGCGTGCCTGTTCAGTACGCTCGCCTCCGCCCAAGCGCCGTCCACACCCGACCTTCTCGGTATCTACCCTGGGATGTCTGAACAGGCAGCTCGGACGCAGCTGCAGAAGCATTCATCGACCGTCCAGATTCAGACGCTGCCCGGTGCCCAGATGGGCTTCTGGCTGAATGCCAGCGAAGGCAGGAACCCGGAGCAGATCACCGTCCACGTCACGGCGCCCCCCAACAACCCGACCGTATGGTTGGTCGAACGGCAGCAGACCTTCGAGCGGCAGAATCCAATGTCGCAGCAGGCCCTGTTATCGGCCTTGCGCGACAAGTATGGCCAGGAGACATTGAGTCAGCCGAAGGGAGGGTGGCTTTACCTGTTCTGGATATTCGACGCGCACGGCAAGCTCCTTCGAACCGCGAACGCCGCCCTGACCGTCTGTGTTGGCAGCGAATACATCAGCTATAACGCAGTGGGGCTGCCGCCGCGGAACCTCACCGAAAAAGAAAACACGTGTTACAAGAATTTCTTCGGCGTGACGGCTATGTTGAATCGTTCTGGAGGCGACTTGCTCGAATCCTACGACGTCCAGCTGACAAATCTGCCCTACGCCTATCAGGCCGCCGTGAACGTCACCAATGCGCGGAACGCGGCGTCGAACCATGAGGCGAAAGAACAGCTCGATCGCGGCAATCAGAACAGGCCCACGTTCTGACGCCGCGGCCGAGCCGTGGCGCCCGGGATAGTGGGTCCACATGCTGCCGCAAACTGATTCCGTACCTCAAACGTCCGCTGATCGATCAGGCGCCCGGTGGGCTCTCAGTACGGCCTGCAGATCCGTCAGCTGGCCGGCCTCGCTGGCGGGCTTGTCGGTGCGCCAGCGCGCGATGCGTGGAAATCTCAGGGCGATGCCCGACTTATGCCGTGGTGATGCAGCGATTCCTTCGTAGGCGAGCTCAAAGACCTGGGTGGGCTGCACCTGTCGCACCGGCCCGAATTTCTCGGTGGTGTGCGCCCGGATCCAGCGATCCAGCTCGGCAATCTCCACATTGCTCAGCCCTGAATACGCCTTGGCGACCGGTACGAGCTCACCGTTGCTCCAGACGCCGAACGTATAGTCCGTATAGAGATTGGAGCGCCGCCCGTGACCCGGTTGCGCGTAGAGCATGACCGCGTCGAAGGAGTAGGGCTCGATCTTCCACTTCCACCAGGCGCCGCGCTGTCTGCCGTTGCCATAGGCTGAATCGAGTGCTTTCAGCATCAATCCTTCGACGCAGCGAGTACGCGACTGCGTCCTGAGTTGCGCGAGTTGTTCCCAACTGGCCGCCGCGAGCGTCGCCGAGATTCCCAGCGCCTCCGGCGCATTTTCGAGGAGCGCCGCCAGGCGGGCGCGGCGCTCTCTCAGGGGAAGCCGCCGTACGTCGATATGGTCCTGTTCGAGCAGGTCATAGGCGAGGAAGCGCACCGGGACCTCTTTCAGGATCGTGGCGCTCAGTTTCTTGCGCCCGATGCGTTGCTGCAAGTCAGCGAAAGGCCGGATGGCGCCGTCGCGCCAGGCGACGAGCTCACCGTCGAGCACAACACCGTCCGGCAGTCGTGCCGCCGCGGCGACGATCTCTGGAAACCGCTCGGTGACCAGATCCTCGCCCCGCGACCAAATGAAGCACTGCTCCGCTCGGCGGATGAGCTCGCTGCGAATGCCGTCCCATTTCCATTCCGCTTGCCAGTCGGAGACAGGGCCCAAGGTGGAGGGATCGTCCTCGAGCGGCGAAGCCAGGAAGAACGGATATGGTGCAGCGGGGTCCGATGCCGGCGGCGTCGGGGATCTCAGCCCCTCCCAGAATGCCGCGCTGGGCCGCCAGTCACCCATGATTCGCCGAGTGACGTCCGCCCGGTCGATCCGCAGGACTTCCGCCAAAGCGCGTGTGACGAGCAGCTCGGATACTCCGACGCGGAGCTCTCCCGTGAGCAGCTTGTTGAGCAGGAAACACTCCCGGTAGGGAAGGGTGCTCCACCACTCGACGATGGCGGCTCGCTGTTGTGTCTCGTCGACGTCGCGCAGCGGGAGCAGGCGATCGTCGATCCAGGTGGAGAGGGGGAGATCCGGCACCACGGTCGCCGTGGTCAGACCGCTTTCCATGAGGAGTGCAATCGTTTCGGCGAGGTCCCCGACCGCGGCGCCGGCTTCTTCCACCAACCACTCCGGCAGCGCGCTGACCTCGACCAGCCAGCGCCATAACGTTGCCGGTCCGATGAAGCGTTTCAGGCGGCGACCGGAGAGGATATAGGCCGCCCAGGCCGCATCCGCCGGCGAAGCCGTGTTGAAGTAGCGCACCATCGCCGCGACCTTCAGGTTAGTGGAGGTCGTGGTGTCCAGCTCCTCGTAGAGTTCGCTGAATGCCCTCATCAGTCCTCGTCACCGTAGGAGGTCTTCAGCGCGCTCGCCGCGACGCCCTTTTCGTTGAAGTAGCGAGTCAGGGCGTCAGAGTACCCGTGGGTCAGCAGAATCTCTTTCGCACGCGAGGCGGTGCACGTGTCGATGAGAGCGGTCCAGTCGGCATGATCCGAAATGACGAAGCCCCGATCGTAGCCGCGACGGCGACGATCACCGCGCACGCGCATCCATCCCGAGCAGAAGCCCGTGGCATGCTCTCCGAAACGGCGCATCCAGGGCGTGCCGGCCGCACTGGGCGGTGCCAGAATCAGGGCGCCTCGGTAATCCCGCTTCTTCTCCGTGCCGACCGATTGCGTGGGCAACAGCCCGACGCCCGCTCGCCGATACACGCCGTTCAGGGAGTCGACCGCTCCATGCACATAAACCGTCTCGTTGGTGAAGGCGCGCAGCTCGGACAGAACCCGTTGCGCCTTGCCGAGGGCATAGCAAAAGAGCGCCGAAGCGATTCCGCGCTCCCGGTTCGAGCGCCACCAGCGGTAGATCTCCTCCACGACCCGGGCTGTGTCGGGCCAGCGGTAGACCGGCAGAGCAAAGGTCGCCTCGCTGATGAAAACATCGCATTCGACCGGCTCGAACGGCGCGCAGGTGGGGTCGGGCTGGCGCTTGTAATCGCCGGACACCACCCAGACCCGGCCTTCGTGCTCGATTCGCACCTGGGCGGAGCCCAGAATATGTCCCGCCGGGTGCAGGGAGACCGTCGTCGATCCCAGCGGGATACGGGCCCCGTAGTCGAGAGGAGCCAGCTCCCGGTCGCCCCCCAGGCGCAAGCGTGCAATCCCCGCGCCGGGACGTGCGAGAATGTATCGAGCACTCCCATGGCGTAAGTGGTCGCCGTGACCGTGCGTAATGACGGCGGTTCTCACCGGTTGCCAGGGGTCGACGTAGAAGTCTCCCGGCGGGCAGTAGAGCCCGTTGGGGGTGACGACAATGAGCGGTTCGGAAGTCATGAATATCCAGAGCTTGGGCGGTACGCTTTCCGAGAGGCCGCGATCCCGACAGCAATGTGCGAGCGCCGTGCTGATGATTAGGCCGGCGGCATTCGATTACAACCCGGAAACCGCCGCGACCAACAGGATGCAGCAGCGCCCGGACGGAGTCTCGGGGCAGGTCCGCGCCTGTGCCGAGTTCGACGGGCTGGTCGCCGCCTTGCGCAGCGAGGGCATTTCCGTCTGTGTCGTGCCCGATACCGCGGAGCCTGCGAAGCCCGACGCGGTCTTTCCCAATAACTGGGTCAGTTTTCACGAAGACGGCACCGTGGTGCTGTATCCGATGCAGGCCGAGACGCGCCGGCGCGAGCGCCGCCGGGAAGTCATCGACGCTGTCGTGGCGGAGCTCGGATTCAAGGTCTCGCGCGTGCTCGACCTGACTCATCACGAAGCGGACGGCCGCTTTCTGGAAGGCACCGGTAGCCTCATCCTGGATCGAGTCGACCGCGTGGTCTACGCGAGCCTGTCGCCGCGGACCCATCCCGCGGTCGTTGAGGAGTGGGCGCACGAGATGGGGTACGAGCCTTGTGTGTTCTCGGCTTCCGACAGAAGCGGCGTTCCGCTCTATCACACTAACGTATTGATGTGTGTCGGGGCGCGCCTTGCAGTGCTGGGTACGGCGGTCATGCCGTTGGAGGATCGCACGAGGGTCATCGGGAAGCTCCGCTCGAGTGGCCGAGAGGTAGTCGAAATCGGGCTCGATGAGATCGAACGGTTCGCGGGCAACATGCTGGAGCTGGCCACCTGGGACGAGGCTCTGGGCGACTCGCGAGTGCTCGTGATGTCAGACGCGGCGAGGCACGGGCTTCGTCCGGAGAGCTTCGCGCGCCTTTCCGCCTGTACGGACTCCGTGCTGGCGGTGCCCGTTCCAACCATCGAAAGGTTGGGGGGCGGCAGCGTTCGCTGCATGTTGGCCGAAGTTTGCCTGCCGCAGTAAACGGCGCATCATGAATCATGACAAGCGCCTGATGGGTTCGCTGTGACGGAATTCGTTGTCAAGGTAGTCGTCAGTTATCTGCTCGGTTCCATCATCGGCAGCCTCGTCGTCGGCCGGCTCCGCGGCGGCGTGGACATCCGCCAGCTCGGCAGCGGCAACGCCGGCGGCACGAATGCGCTGCGCACGCAGGGCAAGGGGTTCGCGTTCTGGGTGATGGCCATCGATATCGGCAAAGGGTGGCTCGCCACCCGGTGCGTGCCGGCGCTCGCGGTGCCCGGCGTGTCTTTGGGCAGCGCTGGCGCCGGTGCGGGAATGGGTGTCGGCGCTGGCGTGCGCATCGGTGCTGGCGCAGGCATCAGCGCTGGCGCGGGCATCGGTGCTGGTACCGGTGCCGCTGGGTGGCTCGCGGTTGCGTGCGGAGTCGCGGTGATCGTGGGGCATGTCTATCCGGTGTGGCACGGATTTCGGGGCGGCAAAGGAGTCGCCACGCTGATCGGCGCAGTGTTGGGCCTGGATTCTTGGTTGCTCCTGCCCATGTTAGGCACGTGGCTGGTTGCCGTCATTCTGTTTGGCTTCGTGGGTCTCGCTTCCATGCTCGGCGCTGCCGCTCTCGCTGTCACCGCCGCCCTCGGCGCATGGGAGCCCCGCGGCCCGCTGTTGGCGTTCGGCATTGTGACGGCGTTGCTGATTGCATTCACTCACCGGTCCAACATCGCGCGCATGCGCGCCGGTACCGAGCCGCGAGCGCGTCGTTTGTGGTTGCTCGGCTTGCGTCGCGGAGGCGTTTGATTGGTCACGGAAGACAAGCCACTCGTCGCGCTCGTGTTTGCTCGGTTGGCCGATGGCCAATTTCACTCGGGGGAAGAGCTGGCCGAGGCCCTGGGGGTGAGTCGCAGTGCCGTCTGGAAGGCCGTGGAGTCGCTTCGCGACCTCGGTGCGATGTTGCACGCCGTGCGCAACCGTGGCTACCG
>DASZVD010000271.1:0-6234 GCA_035547375.1 Steroidobacteraceae bacterium | reverse complement strand
AGCACCGTGGCTTCCGTTGGGCGCAAGCCGAGCGGGGCCAGCCGGCGCGCAAGCCTGGCCATGGCGTCCGCCGAAATCCGGTGCAGGACATACCCTGGAGAGTCCTTCAAGGGATCGATGGTCAACGGCGTACCTCGGGCGCGATCTGCCAGTTGCACGGCCGGGCAGAACAGCTATAGAATATAGCTATATTATATAGCGATCTGAGCGGGACCGCCACCCACTCGAAGCCCACCGGAGCACCCCCATGAGCCAGTCCGCGACGACCCCGACAGCTGAGCGTGCCGAAGCCGATACCGTCGCCTTCGAGGTGCGCGACCGCATCGCCTGGGTGAGATTCAATCGCCCTGAAAAGCGCAACTGCATGAATCCCAAGCTGAACCGGCAGATGTTGCGGGTACTGGACGAGCTCGAGCACCGGCCGGATGTCGGCGTGCTGGTGCTGACGGGCGAGGGGACCGCCTGGTCCGCCGGCATGGATCTGAAAGAGTACTTCCGCGAGACCGAGGCGCAGGGGCTCGCCGCCATCCGCAAGTCGCAGTCCGAGGCGTATGCCTGGTGGCGTCGTTTGCGCTGGTATCAGAAGCCGACCATCGCGATGGTGAACGGCTGGTGTTTCGGGGGTGCTTACGGTCCTTTGTTCGCGTGTGATCTGGCCTTCGCGGCCGAGGAAGCCCAGTTCGGCCTCTCCGAGATCAACTGGGGGATCCTCCCCGGCGGGGGCGCCACCAAGGTGGCTCGCGAGCTGTTGTCTTTCCGGCGCGCGATGTATCACGCTCTCATGGGTGAGACCGTCGACGGGCGCACGGCCGCCGAGTGGGGTCTCGTCAACGAGGCGGTCCCGGCCTCGAAGCTGCTCGAGCGCGTTACCGCCGTCGCGAACACACTCCTGCAGAAGAGCCCATCAGCGCTGAAGGCGGCGAAGGACGCCGTGCGTCGTGTTGGCGAGATGACTTACGACAATGCCGAGGATTACCTCATCCGCATGCAGGAGGCGGCGAACTTCTTCAACGCGGGTGGCGAGGATCGCAAGGAAGGCATCCGTCAGTTCATTGACGAGAAGACCTACAAGCCGGGCCTCGGGGCCTACAATCGCTCGAAGCAGAGCGGCCCGAAGGGTAAGTCATAAGCCGCATTCTAGATCCTAGCCGCGGGACGCGTCCGTGTTGTCGGGCAGCATCCGTACCTCTCTTTGGGGCACGGGCATTGCCACGCCGCGACTGCGGAAAACTTCGAGGATGGCGCGGTTGATTTCACCGCTCGCGGGGACGTAGTCCTGCACCTTCACCCACGGTTTGACGCCCAGGGTCACCGACCAGTCTCCCAGTTGCATGGCGCGCACTACCGGTGCTGGATCCGCCAGTACGCGTGAGTTGTTGCGCAGCACTTCGTCGATCAGAGCAAACGCCTGGCTCAGGTCCGTGTCATAGGCGACGCCCACCGAGACGTCTAGTTGCCTGAGCTGCCCGAAGTTGTGGAGGATCTCGCCCGTGATCTTGCGGTTGGGAATGACCACCCGGGAGCGGTCGAGGTGTCCCAGGGTCGTGTTGAAGAGCGTAATGGCTTCGACCGTGCCTTCCTCGCCGACGATGGAGATGTATTCGCCGACCCGGAAAGGCTTCGTGAAAATGATCGACAGCCCGGCCACGACATTGCTCAACACGCCCTGTGTCGCAAGCGCCAGGCCCGCCCCGGCGACACCGAGGCCGGCGATCAGCGGCAACAGCTCCACCCCCAGGTTCTGCAGGGCCAGGATGATGAACAGTGCCATCGACAGTGCCCAGGCCACCCGCTGCAGCAGCAGGCGCACTGGCGGCTCGAGCTCGATGTGAGACAGCCCGCGGGCCACCCAGCGCGTCAGCCAACGGCTTACCAGGGCTCCCGCCACCAAGATGAGCAGCGCCGTCAGCGCGCGCGGCCCAAAGCGGATCGCCAGGTCCACCAGGGTGTTCTTGACCTGATCTACCGTTGCAATGGAATCGTGCATCGATGGCCCGCTCGCGGTAAGGACACGCGGCATTATGAGCCAATCGGAAGGAGATCAGCCAATGGGCCCGCTAGTGAATTCTCGCCTCTGGGATGGCGCGCTCTTGTACGGACGGCGTCGTGGCGGCCACGGGAGTCGGGTCCAGATCGGCCTCCAACCCAACGACCGTCGGCATGCCGGTCGCGTCCTGCAGTGCCTCACGGGCGAAATCCCAGTGAATCGCCGCGGTGCTGTGGCCGAGCGCTTCATCCAGCTTGTGCGAGAGCAGCTTGAGGTCGGGGGCCACGGTCTGGCCTTCACTGTCGACCGGCGGGTGCGCCTCCAGCAGCAGGTCGCCGTCCACGTAGGCCACTTTCACGGGCTCGTTGATCAGCCACACCTTCGTGCCAACGGGGACCGCGGGGAACAGTGCCGCCACGTCGTCCGGGTACATACGGATGCAGCCGTGCGTGATCGCCATTCCCACGGCCATCGGGTTGTTGGTGCCGTGAATCTCGTAGGTCCCGTCACCGACGGCCAGCCTCATCTTGAAGGCCCCCAGGGGATTCTTGGGGCCGGGCGGTACCACTTTCGGCAGCGGATCGCCGTTCGCGGCGTGCTCCTTGCGCACCGACTCGGTCGGATACCAGTTGGGATTCCTTTCCTTGGCGGTGATCCAGGTTTGTCCGAGCGGGGAGTGCCAGTCCATGCGCCCGATGCTCACGGGATAGGTCACCACGACCGCCTTGTGGTGTTTCTTCGGCTTCGGATAGTAATAGAGCCGGTGCTCGGGCAGGTTGATGACGATGCCTTCGCGCGGGCCGGGCGGCAGGATGCGCCGCCCCGGAATCAGAATGTCGGTTCCGTCGCCCGGCAGCCACATGTCGACTTTCGGGTTCGCGCGGATGATCTCCTCGTATCCGATGCTGTAGCGGCGTGCGATCTCCAGCAACGTGTCCTTGTATGTCGATTTGATATGTGTGTCTTCTCCCAGCACGGCAGAGCCGTCCTTGGGCAGGTCGAAAACGGTAGCCCACGCGCCACCCGACCCGCTCGCGAGACAGGCGATCGCCAGACCGACCCACTTTTTCATCGACTCTCCAGAAGACTTCAGAGGATTTGCCCTTCCCCGGGGCCCATCGAGTGCAGGTGATGGTACTGGCTGCGCGCCGCCGGCGTCCACGATTTGCGTCGCAGCCAGCGGTCAAATTCTGTGTCTCACAGCCACTTGAACCCCCTCGCCATGACCCCCAGGAGCGCTCCGTATATCAGGAGCCACCAGACGCGGTCGAGCGCCCGCCCCACCCGCAGCTCTCCCAACGCTTCCTCCACCTTGCTGAATCGCCTCTCCATCCTGGCCTCGAAATCGCCGAAGCGCTTTTCGATCCGGGCTTCGAGATCACCAAAGCGTTTCTCCACCTTGAGCTGGAAATCGCCGAAGCGATTTTCGATGCGGACTTCGGGAGTGTTCGTGACCCCGACGAGCGCATCGAGCTTCTCGTGCAGGCGGCGCCGGTCGGCCTTGATCTCCGTCACGTCCGACTGAATGTGCTCGACGGTGGCTTCGAGTCTGGCGAGTTGCTCTTCCACGTGAATCTCCGGTTCGAGTTGCAGCGCCGGCATGGCCATGGGTGACATCCGTGTTGTGTGTTGAGGGCGAGCATGTTACGCCATATCGTTGGATTGGCAATTGTTGAAAAGATGTCTTTTGCCTGGAAATTGTTGGTTTTCTCGTCATGTATACCGAGATGATTTGGATGTGTTTGGGGGAGTGCGGGGCACCGCGTGTCATTTGACGTCGAGTTTAATGGCGCTCGACGCGTGGTTGGACGCGTAGTGCTGGCGGCGGCCTCGCCGATTGGATTCCGGCGGCGGGGCGCGCAGTGCTGAGCGCACCGTGCTGAGCGCACCTTGCTGAGCGCACCGTGCTGAGCGCACCGTGCTGAGCGCACCGTGCTGAGCACACCTTGCTGAGCACACCTTGCTGAATGCGCCGTGCTGAACGCGTCGTGCGCTGCCGTACTGGACTTAGAGCACGCGCCACTTAGAGCGCGCCTGAGCCCGAAACGCTGCATCGTCGCCAAACCGCGACTCTCGTCGCATAACTGCGACGATTCCAGTGGATTGCGCAACCACGCTCGGTGGTATCTTTCGCGCATGTTTCAACAGAGAGCATGAGACGTGAGCGTGGCGGCCGAGAGATTACCGATGAGCGAAGTCTGGACGAGGTGGGAGGGCCACATCGTCAACGGGGTCCTGCCCCTGCGACGCTATCTCGGTGGCTCCGATCACAGCGGCGTTTTCCTTACGGGGCTGGAGTCGCGAAACATCCCGAATGCGGCGCTCAAGTTGGTGCCGGTGATTCCGACGCTGGCGCAGTTGCAGCTGGCACACTGGCGGACCGCCGCGGCCGCCGCGCATCCGAACCTGATGCGCGTTCTCGAGACCGGTCGCTGCCAGCTCGGCGAGCAGCATTTCCTGTATTTCGTCATGGAGTACGCCGAGCAGAACCTGGGTCAGCTGCTTCTCAAGCGCGCGATGACCGAGGACGAGGCGCGCGAAATGCTGCTGGCGAGCCTCGATGCCCTCGCGTTCCTGCACTCGCTGAATCTCGTGCAGGGGCAGTTCAAACCCTCCAACGTGCTGGTGGTCGGTGACCGGCTGAAGCTGTCGAGCGACACGATCCGCCCGGCCGGTGAGGCCAATGCCAGCATCTCGATGTCCTCGCCCTATGATCCGCCCGAGGCACGCGACGGCAGCTTTTCGCCGGCCGGTGATCTTTGGGCCGTGGGCATGACAACGTTCGAGGCTCTCACGCAGACTCGCGAAGGCAGCGGCACCTCATTTCCATCGAATTTTCCACCGACGCTCGCCGAGATCGTCCGCCGATGCCTGGCTCCGGAGCCGAGCGCGCGCCCACGGGCTCGGGAAGTCGAGGGGTGGCTCAAATACGGCTTGCCGGCGTCAGCGAAAGCAGCCACTGCCGCGGTGGGGCGGTCAGGTGGGGCGGCGGGGGCCGGCGCTGCGCCGGCCGGAGCTGGTCGGGCGACAGGGGCTGCGGCGCCGGTAGACGGGCGAGTTGCAGATGCTGCGGCGCCGGCTGATAGGCGAGCGGCGTCTGGGGGAACTGCGGCAGCGAGGGCTGCGTCTGCGGGGACTGCGGCAGCGGGGACTGCGTCGACGCGACTCGTCATAAGGGTGCCGGTGCGGCCTGACGCGCGGATGGCGCAAGCGACGAAGCCTCAAACGACAAAGGCTCAAGCGACAAAGCCTCAGGCGACGAAGGCGCGAGCGGCGATGGCGCAGGCGACGCCGCTGCAGGGGCGATCTTCCCTGCCTTGGGTCGTTGGTGCATTAGCGGCTGTTGTCGTTGGCTGGTTCGGGCTGCGAGCGTTCAAGGGCCACGAGGCCGGCGTGACGGGCTCGACGGCGGCGGTAGGGGCATCGCACACAGCAAGCTCTTCAGGCGGACAGTTGACGCCTCCCCGGACGAGCGCTCCGAACGCAACGGGTCTGCCGAGTGTGTCGCCCGTGGATGCGTCGTCGATGACGAATGCGGGAAAGGCGGCGACATCGACGGTCAACGTAATTCACGAGGAGATTCCCGTGGCGTCCGCGGGCGCGCGCGCCACTATTCGCGGGCATGTGAAAGTGTCCGTGCGAGTGACTGTTGATGCCGCCGGAAAGGTAGTCGGCGAGACGCTCACCGAGCCCGGTCCGAGCAGGTACTTCGCCCGTTTGGCTACGCAGGCCGCGCGGAAGTGGCGGTTCGGACCCGCGAGCGGCGTATCCCGGCGCGAGCACGTGCTGCGATTCGAGTTCGGGCGCGAGGGCGCGACGGGCAGGGTCGTAAAGTAATAATCGAGCCCGTGCGGTCCCGTTTGGTCAGGGGCAGTCCTGTTGAATCAGGCAGCTGGGGCCGGTGCCTCGTCCATTGGCGGCATGTCCAACGGCTCCGGGGCGGCGCTGTCTTCTTCCTTGGCCTCTTCGCGTTCTGGCGGAGGTAGGCTCTGTATGCGGATCACGACCTTGCCGAAGCGCTTGTCGCCGACCTTGCGGATGCGTTCGTAGCCCTCGACCGCCCGGTCGATGGGATAGACGGCAGCAATCTTGGTGCGCAGCCGGCCGGCGCTCATCCAGGTGGCGAGCCGGTCGAAGAGTTGTTTGCGCTCCTCGGCCGTGCAGCGCGCCAGGCGTCGCGCGGGATTGAACCCGACGACACGCACTTCGCGAGTCAACACTTCGGGAGGGACCCGGCAGGCTTCGCG
>DASZVD010000270.1:0-5454 GCA_035547375.1 Steroidobacteraceae bacterium | reverse complement strand
CCCGGGCGCGTCGTGCCGAGGTGCGCGCATTTCGGGGTGTGCGGCGGCTGCGCCATGCAACATCTGTCCCCCGAGGCGCAGCTCGAAGCCAAGCACGCCGAGCTGCGCGACAATCTCGAGCGGCTGGGTCACGTTGCTCCGCGGCGGTGGCTGCCGCCGCTGCGCGGGCCGGTCTGGGGGTACCGCCGCCGTGCCCGCCTCGGCGCGAAGTATGTTGGCAAGAAGGGCAGGGTTCTGGTCGGTTTCCGCGAGCGCCTTGCGCCTTTCATCGCGGACGTTCAACACTGCGATGTGTTGGCGCCTCCCGTCGGTGAGCTCATTACGCCGCTCGCCGCACTCATCATGTCGCTCGATATCCGCGACCGTGTGCCGCAAATCGAGGTGGCTGTCGCCGACAACGCAGTGGCGTTGGTGTTCCGCGTGCTCGATCCGCCGTCCCCCGCCGATCTCCAACGATTCCGCGAGTTCCGCGCTACCCACGGGCTACGGTTGTATCTGCAGCCGGGCGGGCTCGACACCGTGCACGAGCTCGATACTCCGGGCGAGCCGCTGCGTTATGCGTTGCCCAGGTTCGCGGTGGAGCTCGAGTTCCTGCCCACCGACTTCATCCAGATCAACGGCGCGGTGAATGCAGCGCTGGTCTCGCAGGCGGTGGAGATGCTGGAGCTCACCCCCGAGGCCACGGTACTGGACCTGTTCTGCGGCATAGGCAACTTCACGCTGCCCATCGCCAGATCGGCGGGCAGAGTAGTTGGCGTGGAAGGGGATGCGGCACTGGTGGCACGTGCCCGGCACAACGCGCGGCACAATGGCCTCGAGAATACCGAGTTCCACGTGGCCGACCTGGCGCGGCTGCCGGCCTCGCTGCAGGAGGCTGCACAAACCGCTCCCTGGCTCCGTGAAGCCTACACTCACGTGGTCATGGACCCGCCCCGGGCGGGGGCCCGGGAGGTGTTGGGGGCCGTGGCCGGCCTCGCGCCCCGGCGAGTGTTGTATATTTCGTGCCATCCGGGGAGCCTCGCACGGGACCTGGGCGTTCTGGTGAACGAGCACGGCTTTGACCTGGAGGCGGCAGGTGTCCTCGACATGTTTCCCCACACGGCTCATTTCGAATCGCTGGCACTGCTGAGCCCGCCGCGGCGCAAGGGGCGGCAACCATGAGCCTGGGGCCGTTGATGATCGACCTCGAGGGGACGAGCATCACCCCCGAGGAGCGCGAGATGCTGCGCCATCCCCTGGTGGGCGGTGTGATCCTGTTCACACGCAACTACGTCGACCCGGAGCAGCTCACCGAGCTGGTGGCCGGCATCCACGCCGCGCGCGCGTCCCAGTTGATCGTTGCGGTGGACCAGGAGGGCGGGCGGGTCCAGCGCTTCAAGAAGGGCTTTACCCTGCTGCCGCCGGCCCGTCAGATCGGCCATGCCTACGACCAGGACCCCAAGGCGGGGTTGGAGTTGGCCCGCCGGCTGGGTTGGCTCATGGCTGCCGAGCTGCGTTCCCACGGGGTGGATATCTCGTTCGCTCCCGTGGTGGATCTGGATTACGGCGTCAACGAGGCGATCGGCACCCGCGCCTTCCACCAGCGCTCCGGGGTGGTCGGCCAGCTGGCGGTGGCCTACACCCATGGAATGCGGGACGCCGGCATGATGGCCACGGCCAAACACTTCCCGGGTCACGGGGCCGTGATAGCCGATTCGCACCAGACCCTCCCCGTGGACCGCCGCGAGCTGGTGGATATGTCCGACGACCTGGCCCCCTACCGCCGGCTCATCGCCAACGGGCTCCCCGCCGTCATGGTGGCCCATATCGTGTTTCCGGCCCTGGATTCGGCCCCGGCCAGCCTGTCTTCGAGTTGGATTCGCGACGTGTTGCGCGGTGAGCTGCGCTTCCAGGGGGTAGTGTTTGCCGATGATCTATCCATGGGAGGGGCTGCCGCGGCGTATGGCGATGTCGTCACCAGGGCGCAGAAGGCGCTGTCTGCGGGTTGCGACATGCTCCCGGTCTGCAACAACCGGGCGAGCGTGGTCACCCTGCTCGAGCAGCTCAAAGTCGAGCCGGAGCCGGCTTCACGACTGCGGCTGGTACGCCTGCACGGGCGTGGCGGCCTCACGCGGCAGGCACTGACGGAAACGCCCGAATGGTCACGGAGCCAGGAACTGCTAGCGCGCTTTGCGACGCCCCCGACACTGACGTTGGCACCGGGGAAACAGGAGCCTGGCAGGCCGGATTCGGCGGCCGGGACGGCCGGACCTGGGAAGACATGAATCACTGGTCGGCGGACGCCTGGCGCGCCCTGGTCGACGCGGCTCCCGAAGGCATCGTCATTTGTGACGCCACCGCTCCCGACTGTCCCGTCATTTTCGCCAATGCCGCCTTTGCCCAGATGTGCGGGTATCCGGCCGCGGCGCTCCTGGGGAATAACCTGCGCGTCCTGCAGGGGAACGATCGCGACCAGGAGACCCGCCAGCGCATGCGTGAGGCCGTGGAGCGCGGCGAGCCCGCCCGGGTGCTCGTCCGTAACTACCGGCCCGACGGCACCTTGTTCTGGAACGAGATCGTCATCCAGCCGGTGCGCGATGCAGCCGGCCGCCTGACTCACTTCATCGGCTATCACCGCGACGCCAGCGAGCGCTTGAAGCAAGCGGAACGGACTGCCCAGGGGCTGCCCCCGTGGCTGCGCGAGGATCGCCTGACCGGCCTGCACTCACGCGCTTACTTCGAAGAGCTGCTGCAACGCGATTGGGCGCTGGCGCAGCGCGATTCCCACGAGATCGGCCTCACGCTGTTCGACATCGACGACCTGACTTCCTACAACGAAACGTTCGAGAGGGCGGCCGGTGATGCCTGTATCCGCCGCATTGCGCGTGTGATCGGCGCGTCATATCGCCGCGGCGGAGACCTCGTGGGCCGTTGGGAAGGCGGCACGTTCGCCGTCCTGACACAGGGCGAGGCCGCCGAGAAGGCCTCACAATATGCGCAGGTCGTGGCGCAGCGGGTGCGTGACCTGTTGATGCACCATCCGCGCGCCGGCTCGGGCCGCTTCGTGACGCTGAGCGCCGGTGTTGCGAGCCTGGTGCCGCCGCGGGAGCTGTCGCTCGAGACGCTGTTGAAAGCGTGTCAGGCCTCGTTGAAGCGGGCGAAGTCGCTCGGCAAGAACAGCATCTCGACCGCTGAAGCCGGCGACTTCCAGTAGCGGGCCGCCCGCCGCCTCACACGGGCAATAGCGCGTTCAAATGGTGTGTTGACCCGGGAAATGGCGCGTTGACGCGGGCAATAGCGCGTTCACGTGGACGATGGCGCGTTTCACGCGGGCAAGGGCGCGTTCGTGCGCGAGGTGGCGCGTTTCCTGGCGCTCATCTTCCCGGCGGCCGTGCGCCTTGCGCGGGCGATACCATCGCGATCACCCCGAACGCCGGATTGTCGTAGTAGTTGCGGTCGTAGAACTTCACGCGCCGGCTCTGGTTGATCGTAAACGGAGTGCCGGGTGCCGCCCCGATGCCGGCTGGCGGCGATGGGTCGGTGTAGGTCAGCGTCATCCCCAGATGGAGGTACTGACCGCGCTCGAGAAACACCGTGCCGCTCAGCCCCGGCACGTCCGACCCGAGCCGCTGAACGGGAAATCCGGCGCGCGTCCCCCAGGCGCTGGCGGTTTGCGACCAGGCCAGGTGCGCGACGGGCACGTAGGCGCCGCTCGAGCGCAGCCTGGTCTCGATCTCGTTGAGCTGATAGGCCGAGCTCGGTATCACCGCAACGAAGTGTCCCACCTGCGACGAGCCGCCGGCGGCTTCCTCGTCGCCCGCGATGGTGTTGGCCATCCCGGCTTCGGCCGCCCAGTTCTCAGCTCCGCCCAACGCCGAGGTCGCCCGGAACACGACGAGCTCGATGTTGTACGTCGGGCTGGCGGTCTCCTGCGATATGGCGGGGACTGCGCAAGCCGCCGCAGCCAGCAGCGTGAGGCAAAGACTCCGAATTGCGGTGCGGGGTTTCATTGCGGTGCCGGGGTTCATGGGGCCATTCTACTGCGGCTTTTCCGCCAGCATCTTCAAAAAAGCGTCTGCAAAGACGAAGCGCGCTTCCTCATTGGGGAGGTTGCGCGTGATGCGCATCTTGAGGGGGCCTTCGAGCCGGTAGTCGCGCGCGCCTTTCTGCACGAGGCGTACGATGGTGCGCGGGTCGATCGAGTTCTTCTCCTCGAACGTGACCGAGCCGCCCTGCGGTCCCACGTCCAGCCGCCGCACGCCCAAGGCGCGCGCCGCGAGCTTGAGTTTCGCGACCCTCAGCAGGCTTTGCGCCGGCGGCGGCAGGGGGCCGAACCGGTCGTACATCTCCGAATTCAGCTCATCCAGGGCCTCGTCGCTCGCCGCCGCAGCGATTCTCTTGTAGAGCCCGAGTCGAACGTGCACGTCACCGATGTAGGTCTCCGGCACGAACGCCGGCAGGCGCAGCTCGACCTCGGTTGCGGCGACGAGCGGCTTGTCGAGCGCGGGCTCGCGGCCCTCCTTGAGCGCCTTCACCGCATGGTCGAGCATGTCGAGATACATTGTGAGCCCGATCTCGGTCATCTGGCCGCTCTGCTGCTCGCCCAGGAGCTCACCGGCGCCGCGGATCTCCAGGTCGTGCGTCGCGAGCACGAATCCGGCGCCCAGCTCCTCCATCGACTCGATCGCCTCGAGGCGCTTCGCGGCGTCTCCGGACAAGGCCTTCCGCGGCGGCGCGATGAGATATGCATATGCACGGTGGTGCGAGCGTCCAACGCGTCCGCGCAACTGGTGCAACTGCGCAAGCCCCATGTGGTCCGCGCGGTTGATCATGATCGTGTTGGCTGTCGGTACGTCGATACCGCTTTCTATGATGGTCGTGCAGACCAGCAGGTTGAACCGCCGATGGTAGAAATCCACCATCAGCTGTTCGAGGTCACGCGCTCGCATCTGGCCGTGACCGATGCGTACGCTGGCCTCGGGGACGAGCTCCTGCACTTCGGCGGCGATTTTCTCGATCGTGCGGACTTCGTTGTGGACGAAGTACATCTGTCCGCCGCGGCGCAGCTCGCGGAGGGCTGCCTCACGCAGCGTCGGTCCGTGCCACTCCACGACAAAGGTCTTGATCGCCAGGCGCTCGGCCGGCGGCGTCGTGATCAGCGACAGGTCCCGCAACCCGCCAAGCGCCATGTTGAGCGTTCTCGGGATCGGCGTCGCCGTCAGAGTCAGAACGTGGACGTTGGCCCGCAATGCCTGCAGTCTTTCCTTGTCGCGCACCCCGAAGCGGTGTTCTTCGTCGACGATGATCAGGCCGAGGTCCTTGAACCTCGCATGGGCGTGCAGCAGGCGATGCGTCGCAACCACGATGTCGACGGAACCGCGCTCGATGCCTTCGAGGACTGCCTGGGTTTCCTTGGCGTTCCCGAAACGGGAGAGGGCTTCGATGCGCACCGGCCAGTCGGCGAAGCGATCGCGG
>DASZVD010000269.1:0-7285 GCA_035547375.1 Steroidobacteraceae bacterium | reverse complement strand
GGGTGAGCTGATGACGAACGGCAGAGCGCCTTAGATGCCGTCCAGAGCCTTCTGGAAGCGGTTGGCGTGAGAGCGCTCGGCCTTCGCCAGCGTCTCGAACCAGTCCGCGATCTCGTTGAAGCCTTCCTCGCGCGCCTGCTTGGCCATGCCCGGGTACATGTCGGTGTACTCGTGGGTCTCGCCCGCGATGGCGGCCTTCAGGTTCAACTTCGTCTCGCCGATGGGCAGGCCCGTGGCCGGGTCGCCAACCGCCTCGAGATACTCGAGGTGGCCGTGGGCGTGGCCAGTCTCACCTTCCGCGGTCGAACGGAAGACGGTGGACACGTCGTTGAAGCCTTCGACGTCCGCCTTCGCTGCGAAGTACAGGTAGCGGCGGTTCGCCTGCGACTCGCCCGCGAACGCATCCTTGAGATTCTTCTCGGTCTTGCTGCCTTTGAGATTCACGACGCTCTCCTCACTTAGACTGGGTCTAACAATGATGGACCTGGGGCTGGGGCACGTCAACCGCGACCGCGGGCTTCAATGAGGACGCGAGCGCGATTTGACCCTCGTCGAGGCCGATGTGTAACGTGACGCCCTTTATCCGTCCCCGCGCGGACTCGTTCTCAGCAGGAGCTGTCGCCGAATGGTCAATTCCAAGTCCCCCGATTTCGAAGCAGCGCTGGCCGAGCTGGAAGGGCTCGTCGAGCGCCTCGAGCGGGGCGACCTGCCTTTGGATGAGGCGCTGAAGACCTTCGAGCGCGGTGTCGAGCTCACCCGTCATTGCCAGGCCTCCCTCAAAGCCGCGCAACAGAAGGTCGAGATTCTGCTAAAGCGTGGCAGCTCCGCGGAAATCGAGCCCTTCAGCATCCCCGAGGACCCGCCGGCGGTGGACGGATGAGCCCGAAACCCGACGGCCCGGAACGATGAGCTCTTCCCCTGAGTTCGCTGGGCGCATTACCGCATATCGCTCTCGCATCGAGGGCGTGCTGGATCGATGCCTCGCCCTGCCGGACTCCGGAACGGCTCGCCTGCGCGAAGCCATGCGCTATAGCGTCCTTGGTGGAGGTAAAAGGCTGCGTCCGACGCTGGTTTATCTCACCGGTGAATCGCTGGGCGCCGCGCTCGATGAGCTCGACTCAGCCGCCGCGGCAGTCGAGCTCATTCACGTGTACAGCCTGGTGCATGACGACTTGCCGGCCATGGACGACGACGATTTACGACGCGGGCGCCCGACGTGCCATCGTGCTTACGATGAGGCCACGGCGATCCTGGTGGGCGATGCACTGCAAGCATTGGCGTTCGACGTTCTAGCGGACGATAAGAGCGGCTCGCAGATCCCCGCGGCCAGGCTCGCCATGATTCGTGTATTGGCGCAAGCGGCGGGCACAAGTGGTATGGCGGGGGGCCAGGCCGTCGACCTCGCCGCTGTGGGACAGAATCTATCTGTCGACGCCATCGAGAACATGCACCGCCGCAAGACGGGAGCCCTCATCGAGGGCAGCGTTCTGCTTGGGGCCCTGGCCGCCGGCGTGACCGAGGGTCCGCAGCTGGAGGCGCTGCGGCGCTTTGGTGCCGAAATCGGCCTGGCGTTCCAGATTCAGGACGACATTCTCGATGTGGAAGGAGATGCGTCCTTGCTTGGGAAGTCGACCGGCGCGGATGCCGCTCACAATAAGCCGACGTATCCGAGCACGGCGGGACTAGGGATGGCTCGTACGCGCGCGCGGCAGCTGCGCGACGATGCGATCGCCGCTCTCCGGCCGCTAGGCCCAAAAGGCTCTGCCTTGGCAGAGCTGGCGAATTTCGTCGTGAGCCGTGTGACTTGAGTTGTAGCCTCGGCCCAACAACCTGCTGTTTAGCCTACTGTTTCAAGTGGCGTCGTGCGCCGGTGTACACTCCTGCAGATGACTGGTCCTAATGGCAAGAACCCGTTGCTAAACACCATCGAGAGCCCGGCGGACCTGCGCCGGCTGTCCGCAGCCAAACTGCCGGCCCTGGCCAAAGAGCTCAGGGAATTCCTCATCCAGAGCGTGAGCACCCGCGGGGGCCACTTCGCTGCGGGACTCGGCACCGTGGAGCTGACGATTGCCCTGCACTACGTATTCGACACCCCGCGTGATCGGATCGTATGGGACGTAGGCCACCAGGCTTATCCCCACAAGGTTTTGACGGGGCGCCGCGACCAGTTGCACACCATCAAGCAGCCGGGCGGCCTGGCCCCCTTTCCGACGCGTTCGGAGAGCGAGTACGACACCTTCGGCGTCGGCCATTCGAGCACGTCCATCAGCGCGGCGCTGGGCATGGCAGTCGCCGCCGAGCGGCTCGGCGATGACCGCCGCGTCGTAGCCGTCATTGGTGACGGCGCGATTACCGCGGGCATGGCATTCGAGGCGTTGAACCACGCCGGCTCACTGCCGACGAACCTGCTCGTCATCCTGAACGACAACGACATGTCGATTTCCGAGAACGTCGGTGCGTTGTCGAGCCAGCTCGCGCGTGCTCTCTCGGGGCGCATGTACGCACACTTGCGCGAGGGCGGTAAGAAAGTCCTGCGCCAGATGCCGACGGTCTGGGAGCTCGCACGCCGCTCGGAAGAGCACCTCAAGGGCATGGTGTTGCCGGGGACGCTGTTCGAAGAGCTTGGTTTCAACTACATCGGGCCCGTCGATGGCCACGATGTGAAGTCACTCGTGACCACGCTGCGCAACCTGCGTCAGCTGCAGGGGCCGCAGTTCCTGCACGTGGTCACGAAGAAGGGCAAGGGCTACGCACCCGCGGAAGCGGACCCGATCAAATGGCACGGCCCGGGCCCGTTCGACCCGGCCAGCGGCACGATCTTCAAGGAAAAGGCCAGCGGCCCGACCTACTCGCAGATCTTCGGCCAGTGGCTGTGCGACATGGCCGAGCGCGACTCTCGCATCATCGGGATCACCCCCGCGATGCGCGAGGGATCGGGCCTCGTGGAGTTCTCGAAGCGCTTCCGTGACCGTTACTTCGATGTCGCCATCGCGGAGCAGCACGCGGTGACTTTCGCGGCGGGCCTCGCTTGCGAGGGACTGAAGCCCGTCGTGGCGATCTACTCCACCTTCCTGCAGCGAGCGTACGACCAGCTCATTCACGACGTGGCCCTGCAGAACCTCCCGGTGGTATTTGCGCTCGACCGTGCCGGACTGGTCGGCAGCGACGGCGCAACCCACCAGGGAAGCTATGACATCTCCTTCCTCCGCTGCATTCCGAACATGACGATCATGGCGCCGGCGGACGAGAACGAGTGCCGGCAGATGCTGTATACCGCCACGACCCTGACCGGTCCGTCGGCGGTGCGTTATCCGCGCGGCACAGGCCCTGGGGTGCCGCTCGTCGAGGAAATGACGGCGCTGCCCGTGGGCCGCGGGCAAGTGCGCCGTGAAGGCCGCAGCGGGCTCGCCATCCTCGTCTTCGGCACGCTGCTGGACTCGGCCCTGAAAATCGCCGAGCGCCTGGATGCGACCGTCGTCAACATGCGCTTCATCAAGCCGCTCGACGAGGATCTGGTGATCTCCGTGGCCGCGCGGCACCGCGCGATCGTGACCCTCGAGGAGAATTCGACCATCGGCGGCGCCGGCTCCGCGGTCGGCGAGCTGCTGGCCTCGGAAGGGGTACAGGTCCCCCTGCTGCAGCTGGGTATTCCGGACCGCTTCATCGAGCACGGCTCGCGGGACAGCTGCCTCCAGGCGGCCGGCCTCGACACGGCGGGTCTCACCGCCAGCATCGAGCGCTGGTGGGCCCTGCAGGGGCGGGAACGCGAACGTATCCGGTCCGCGGGCGGCGCTTGAACCCAGGCGACGGCGCCCCTACCTACCCGGTAAACAGGCCCAGATAAACGAATCAGCCGCGGACCAGCTCATGACGCCCCCTCCCGCCAACGCCAAAATCGCGCGCCAGGTCGTGACGGACATCGAAGACGTGCAGGGGCGCGCCGATACCCGGCGCCTGCCGATCAACCGGGTCGGGATCAAGGACATCCGCCACCCCGTGCGGGTGAAGGACCGCTCCGCGGGCGAGCAGCACACGATTGCGAATTTCAACATGTACGTGAGCCTGCCGCACAACTTCAAGGGCACGCACATGTCGCGCTTCGTGGAGATCCTGCACGGCGAGCGCGAGATCTCGGTGGAATCCTTCCGCGCCATGCTGGAAAAGATGACCGAGCGGCTCGAGGCCGACAGCGGCCACATCGAGATGACCTTCCCCTTCTTCGTCATGAAGAAGGCGCCGGTCTCGGGGGTCGAGAGCTTGATGGACTACCACGCGAGCCTCATCGGTGCGCGCCACGACGGCCGCACCGAGATGTGGGTACGGGTGGTCGTGCCGGTCACGAGCCTGTGCCCGTGCTCGAAGAAGATCTCCGACTATGGCGCGCACAATCAGCGCTCACACGTCACGATCAACGCGAAGCTGCGCTCACACATGTGGATCGAGGAGTTGATCGGGATTGCCGAGAGTGAGGCTTCCTGCGAGCTCTACGGCATCCTGAAGCGCCCCGACGAGAAATACGTGACCGAGCGCGCCTACGACAACCCGAAGTTCGTCGAGGACATGGTCCGCGACGTCGCCGCACGGCTGAACGCGGAAGAGCGGATCGCGGCCTACACGGTCGAGTCCGAGAATTTCGAGTCGATCCACAACCACTCGGCCTACGCCCTGATCGAGCGGGACAAGGACACGGCCGAATGACGATTTCTTAATCCCGTCTTCATGACGGCGAGGGTCCTTCCCGTCTAACGTGTGGACGCTGCAACCGGCAGTGCATGGTGCGTGGAGACTTGAATGAGAATTTCCGCTGCTCTGGCTGCTGTAGTCCTGCTCGCCGGGGGAATCGTTTGCAGCGCCACGCCGGCCGCGACCACGACCGCCACCCCAAGCGGGGCAAGCGCCACACCGGTCAAGCAGCCTTCCCTGAAATTCTGCAACAAACGCGCCGACGCCAAGAAGCTCACCGGCCCGCAGCGCGCCGCGTTCGTGAAGAGCTGCCGCGGGGCTCAGCGCGCTGCCCCGCGCTAAGCGGCGGGAAGATCCACCACCACGCGCAAGCCGGGATCGTTGTTCTCCAGGGTGAGCCGGGCACGGTGCAGCCGTGCTATGGCCGCCACCAGACTCAACCCGAGGCCACTGCTCTCGGGATGTCCGCTCTGTCCGAACCGCACGAAAGGCTGCACGGCGCGCACCCTGTCATTGGCCGGAACTCCTGGGCCGTTGTCGCTCACCACGAGTGAAATGCTGTCGGCCTGGCGCGTCACGCTGAGGTCGATCTTGCCTCCCGCCGGAACGTACTTCACGCAGTTCTCGATGAGATTCGTGAGCAGCTGCGCGAGCAGCTGGCGGTTGCCTTGAACGATGGCTCCGCTGTCCTCCTTGTCTATCAGAGTGAGTCCTCTCTCACGCACCACGGGCTCGAACAGCTCGGCCAGCTCGGCCGCCAGCTCACCGACATCCACAGCGGCCGGTGACGCCAGCGGAGCCCCCGACTCGGCCAGCGCGATCTGCAAAAGGACGGCAAGCGTTCGCTGCAGATGGTCGACCTCGCGCAGCGCTGACTCGATGGACTCATATACCGCGGGCTCGAGCGGCGGCGACCGCAGCAACAGCGCATCCATCCGGGTGCGAAGCCGGTGCAGCGGGGCGCGCAAGTCGTGTGCAGCGCTATCGAACGTCGCTCGCAGAGTGCGAGCCTGATCTTCCAGGCGCTCGAGTACGTCGTTGACCGAGGTGGCCAGCGCATCGAACTCGTCATTCGCACCCGACACCGGCAGCCGACGACCCAGGTCGCCGGCCAGAATGCGCTGGCACGTGCCCGTGACATCACCCACACGCCGCGACAGCCGGTAACTGAACCAGAATCCGGTCAACGCCGCGGCCAGCGAGGTAAGCCCGATGCCCCAGAGCATGGCGATGCGAAACTTCTCCGCGAAGCGGCGCCCTTGCGAGATGTCAGTGCCCACCAACACGTGATAGCCGCCGGGAAACCCACGCACCGCAGCCCGGACGGGATGGACGGCACGGCGTCCCGGCTCCACGGTAGCAATCTCGAATTCCGGCCGGGCTTCCGTAGGAACGCCGTCGAACGGCCAGTGGGTCACGTTGCCGGCGATGCGGTCGAAGTTACTGTCGACGAGCATGTACACCGCGCCAATGCGGCCCCAACTGTCATTGCGTTGGTTGATCTCGTCGGCGACGCCGTCCACGCCCGCGCGCGCATAGCGGTTCTGCAGACTCGTCAGCTCCGCGTCGATGATCAGGTCCACTTCGTCGGTGATCAGCCCGTCGGTGAGCAGATAGGCGCTGCCGAGCGTCACCGCCACCGCGAGGGTAACGAGAAACATATACCCGACGGACAGGCGGAAAGCCGTCGTGTTGAAAATGGCCCGTCGCATCAATCCTCGGTACGCAGCACGTAGCCCGACCCCCGGACGGTGTGAATGAGCTGCCGGTCCGCGCCGCGGTCGATCGCCTGGCGCAGGCGGCTGATGTGTACGTCGATGAGATTGCTTTGCGGATCGAAGTGCAGGTCCCACACGCCCTCGAGCAGCATGGTGCGGGTAACGACCTGCCCCGCGCGGCGCATGAGGAATTCCAGGAGCTTCAGCTCCCGGGCGGTCAGCTCGATCTCGCGGCCATTGCGCGTGACGCGGCGCGCGAGCAGGTCGAAGTCGAGGTCGGCCACCTTCAGCTTCGTGACGTCCGTGGCGTTCGAGCGCCGCCGGGACAGGGCCTCGATCCGGGCCAGCAGCTCCACGAAGGCGAAGGGCTTCGTCAGGTAGTCGTCGCCACCGGCCCTGAGCCCCCGCACGCGGTCATCGACGCTGCCCAGGGCGCTCAGGACCAGAACCGGCGTCGTGATGCCCTTCTGGCGCATGGCCTGGATGATGGCGAGCCCGTCGATATGGGGCAACATCCGGTCGGTCACGACCAGATCGAAAGTCTCTTCCGTGGCGCGAGACAGCCCCTCGCGGCCGTCCGCGGCATGGTCCACCGAATGCCCGCTCTCGCGCAGTCCCTTGACGAGAAACTTGGCGGCCTCGGTATCGTCCTCGATGAGAAGTATGTGCACGGGTTGCGAAGATTAGCCCTGCGCGGGCGTTTCGCAAGGCCCAAAGCCTGTCAGCTGTTGCCCGCGCTCACCTCACCCGTCTGCAAGCGGCCGATCAGGGTGCGCAGGAACACCCGGTTGAAGCGGAGCTGGCACGAAGCGGAGACCTGCTCGAGCAGTGTCGAGCTCACCTTGAGCACGGTGACCGCGCTCACCGAGCGGATGGTCGCCGTG
>DASZVD010000268.1:0-6795 GCA_035547375.1 Steroidobacteraceae bacterium | reverse complement strand
TTCATAGAGCGCCTTCGATCCTTCGGCCTCGGCGAGGCGGCCCAGGGCGCTGAGGTAGTTGGTCTCGACCCGTTTGAAGTCGTCCTCAGCCTGCGCGTAGATGGCTCCGAACACTGCATCCGCGTCGCTGGCGCCGTGTACGTGCGCAATGCCCCAATCATCGCGCGTTATGGTTGTGTGTTTGGCCTCGGTGCACTCGGAGGCGCCGGGTTCCGCGCCAGCCGCCACGGATGCGGTGATCAGGCAGAAAGCCAGTGAAAGCAGTGGGTGACGTCGTTGCATGATAGGTCAGTGGTCTCCGGGGAGGCCGTTACTCGTTCGCTGGCCGAAGTCTGCGCCATTATCGGGGCGCGGGGGGCGCAAGCTATTGCCAACACTCCAGCAGAGAAGGTGCGGCACGCTGCACGCAGTCGCGCCGGTCGCAGACCTTGCAGCCCAGGCCGATGCGGGTCGCCGCGTCCGGCTCGGCGAGGTTGAAACCGCGTGAGTAGATCAGCCGGTGGGCGTGCCGCAGGTCGCAGCCGAGCCCCACCGCGAAAGTCTTCTGCGGCCTGCCGTATCCCACCGCGCCGCTGACCACCCGGCGCGCGATCCAGAAATAATTGCGGCCGTCCGGCATGCCGGCGATCTGCGCCAACACGCGGTCCGGTTGGCTGAAGGCTTCGTAGACGATCCACAGGGGGCACGTGCCGCCGACGCGGGAAAAGTGGAAGTCCGCGGCCGAGTGGCGCTTGGAAACGTTGCCGGCGCGATCGACGCGCACGAAAAAGAAGGGCAGGCCCGGGGCACCGGGTCGCTGCAAGGTGGAGAGCCGGTGGCAGGCCGCCTCGAAGCCCACGCCGAAGCGGCTGGCCAGCCGCTCCACGTCATACGCCAACTCCTCGGCCGACTCGAGGTAGGCGGTGTAGGGCATCACCAGCGCCCCCGCGAAGTAGTTGCCCAGGCCGATGCGGGCCAGCCGGCTCGACTCGCCGGGCGCGAATCCGCCGCCGCGCACCAGGGTATCGATCCCTTCCGACATTTCCAGCTGCGCCAGTTGCAACCCCATCTGGAACGCCTGCTGCCCCGGTTGCAGGAAATCGGCCAGGTGCAGGGTCTTGGTTCTCGCGTCGTACCGCAACTTCTCGGAAGCGCCGCTGCCGGCATCGCCGACGATGACCCGTACACCGTGCCGTTCCGACAGCCGCTTCGCCAGCCGTGTTGCCGCATCCCCGAAGACGAATCCGATTTCGCGGGAGATCGCCTCCGCCGCTTCGTCGAGCTCGACCACGTGGTTCTGACGGCGATTGAAGTAGTCGCGCACCTCTTCGTGCAGGCCCAGCAGACTGAATGAGGGCAGTTTCTGACCATCGCCGAGCGTTGCGAGCATCGTGTCGGCCCGTTCGGTCGCCGCCCGGGCGCGGCGATGAAGGTCGATCACCGCCCGGGCGATTGCCGGCATGTTGGCGGCGAGCGCTCGAATCTCCACCGGCGACACCGAGCCGGCACCGGCCTCGGCGAACACGTCGCGCAGATCCGTGATCAGGGCCGCCTCGTCGCTGTCGGAGAACGTTTGCACGTCGACGCCGAATTGCTCGTTGATCCGCAGCAACAGCGCGACGGTGAGCGGGCGCTGGTTGTGCTCGAGCTGGTTGAGATAGCTCGGCGAGATGCCCAGGGCCTTGGCGAAAGCAATCTGCGTCAGGCCACGCTCCCTGCGCAGCCGCGTCAGTCGGACTCCCCTGTAAGATTTGGCCATGGCTCAAATTCGCAATATTTGCAAATGAAGCGTGATTCCTTCGCAAACTATCACTCTTTTAGTCCTTTCGCAGTGCGTACGCATTGGCGAATAATGCAAAAAAACCGGCCGCCCGCCTAGGCCCCTGGAGTGGAGATGAGCGCTTTCCCCAAACCGACCTCGACGACCACCGCCGTCCCCACCGTCAAGCTGCTGATAGGGGGCGACCTCATCGAGTCGCGCAGCACGCAGTGGCGTGAGGTGATCAACCCGGCGACGCAGCAGGTGCTGGCGCGAGTGCCTTACGCCACTGCGCAGGAGCTGGAGGCAGCGGTCGCGGCGGCGCGTGAGGCGTTCAAGACCTGGCGTCGTACGCCGATCGGTGTACGCGCACGAATCTTCCTGAGATACCAACAGCTGATCCGTGAGCACATGAAAGAGCTGGCGGCGCTCCTCACCGCCGAGCAGGGCAAGACCTTGCCCGATGCCGAGGGTGACGTGTTCCGCGGCCTGGAAGTGGTGGAGCACGCCGCCAATATCGGCACCTTGCAGATGGGTGAGCTCGCCAACAACGTTGCCACCGGCGTCGATACGTACACACTTCTGCAGCCCCTTGGTGTCTGTGCCGGCATCACGCCATTCAACTTTCCGGCGATGATCCCGCTGTGGATGTTCCCGATGGCCATCGCGACCGGAAACACCTTCGTGCTCAAGCCCTCGGAGCAGGATCCGATGGTGACCATGCGCCTGGTCGAGCTGGCGTTGGAGGCCGGCATTCCCAAAGGCGTGCTCAATGTCGTGCACGGTGGTGAAGAGATCGTCAACGGGATCTGCGATCACCCTGACATCAAGGCTGTATCCTTCGTCGGCTCCACGCGTGTCGGCACGCACGTCTACCAACGCGCCACGCTGGCGGGAAAGCGCGTACAGTGCATGATGGGTGCAAAAAACCACGCTGTGGTGATGCCGGATTCCAACCGCGAGCAGGCGCTAAACAATCTGCTTGGGGCGGCGTTCGGCGCTGCCGGGCAGCGCTGCATGGCAGCGTCCGTCGCCGTCTTGGTGGGGGAGGCGAATGAGTGGATTCCAGAGTTGATCGAGCGCGCTCGCAAGCTCAAGGTCAACGCGGGCACGGAGCCCAACACCGACATCGGACCACTGGTGTCCTGCGCCGCGCTGGAGCGCGTTTCGGGACTCATCCGGCGGGGTGTCGAGGAGGGTGCCCGGCTGGAGCTGGATGGCCGCAAGCCCCAGGTACCGGGCTACGAGCAGGGCAACTTCATCGGCCCGACCATCTTCTCCGGCGTCAAGCCCGGGATGGCCATCTACGATCAGGAGATCTTCGGGCCGGTGCTCGTGATCTCGAGCGTCGCCTCGCTGGACGAGGCCATCGCCCTGATCAACTCGAACCCCAACGGCAACGGCACGGCGATCTTCACCCGGTCCGGCGCCGCGGCACGCAAGTTCCAGGAGGAGATCGACGTGGGTCAAGTAGGCATCAACGTGCCGATTCCGGTGCCGGTACCCCTGCTCTCGTTCACCGGCTCGCGCGCGAGCAAGCTGGGTGATCTCGGCCCCTACGGCAAGCAGGTAGTCCTGTTCTATACCCAGACCAAGACGGTTACGGCGCGCTGGTTCGACGACAGCACGGTTGCTGGGGTCAACACCACCATCAGCCTACGTTGAGCCGGTCGTGGAGTTCGCGCTAAGCGAGGATCAACGCGCGCTGCAAGCGGTGGCGCGTGAGTTCGCGCGTAATGAGTTGGCGCCACACGCCTCCCGCTGGGATCACGAGGCGGAATTTCCGCGCCAGACTCTTGCGCAGGCGGGCGAGCTCGGCTTCTGTGGCGTCTACACTCCCGAGGCACAAGGCGGCCTCGGGCTGACACGGCTCGACGCGACGGTGATTTTCGAGGAGCTGGCGTCCGGCTGCACCAGCACGGCCGCCTACATTACGATCCACAACATGGTCTCGTGGATCGTCGCAACCTGGGGTGGTCAAGCGGTGCGCGAGCGATGGGCGCCGCTCCTGGCCGGCGGCCGGGCACTGGGCAGTTATTGCCTCACCGAGCCGGGTGCCGGCTCCGACGCCGCCTCGCTCTGCACCCGAGCCGAGCGCAGAGGTGACCGCTACCTGCTGTCCGGCAACAAGGTGTTCATCTCCGGGGCCGGCGAAACCGACCTGTTGGTCGTGATGGCCCGCACCAGCGATGACGGGGCCAAGGGGATCAGTGCCTTCGCGGTGCCGGCGGATGCGCGCGGCATCGGCTTCGGCAGGAAGGAGCACAAGATGGGTTGGAACAGCCAGCCCACCCGCGCCATCAGTTTCGACGAGGTCGAGGTGCCGCTGGAGTATCGCCTCGGCACGGAGGGCGAGGGCTTCGCCATTGCCATGAAGGGCCTGGATGGCGGCCGCATCAATATTGCCACGTGCTCGGTCGGCACGGCGCAGGCCGCGTTGGAGCGGGCCCAGGCCCATCTGGGCGTGCGGCGTCAGTTCGGGCGGGAGCTCTCACAATTCCAGGCATTGCAATTCAGGCTGGCAGACATGCTCACGGAGCTCGTCGCCGCGCGGCAGATGGTGCGGCTTGCCGCCTGGAAGCTCGATACCGGTAGCCCCGATGCCACCACTTACTGCGCCATGGCCAAGCGTTATGCCACTGACGTCGGATTCGATGTGGCGAACCAAGCGCTGCAGCTGCACGGCGGGTACGGCTACAGCCGCGAGCTCCCCCTGGAGCGGCACGTACGCGACAGCCGCGTGCATCAGATTCTGGAAGGCACCAACGAAATCATGCGGGTCATCGTCGCCCGCGCTATTTTGCGCGAAGGCGCACCGGAGAAGTTGAGATGAGCGGCTACACCAACTTGAAGCTCGACAAGCAGGGCCACACGGCCGTGGTCCTGTTGGCGAACCCTCCGGCTCATACCTGGACCGCCCGGAGCCTGCGCGACCTGAAAAAGCTGGTCGGCGATTTAAACGGCGACCACGAGGTCTACGCACTGGTCATCGCCGGCGAAGGCAGCAAGTTCTTCTCGGCCGGCGCTGACCTGAAGTTGTTCGCCGACGGCGACAAGGCGCAGGCGCGCGAGATGGCACGCCGTTTCGGCGAGGCGTTCGAAGCGCTCAGCGCCTTCCGTGGTGTCAGCATTGCCGCAATCAACGGCTACGCCATGGGCGGGGGTCTGGAGTGCGCCTTGGCATGCGATATCCGTATCGCCGAGGAACACGCGCAGATGGCTTTGCCGGAAGCGGGCGTAGGCCTCTTGCCCTGCGCCGGCGGCACCCAGAACCTGCCCTGGCTGGTGGGCGAGGGGTGGGCGAAGCGCATGATCCTGTGTGGCGAGCGCATCGATGCGGCTACCGCACTGCGCATCGGCCTGGTCGAGCAGGTCGTGCCTTCGGGCGGCGCGCTGGCGGCGGCCCTGGAGCTGGCTGCCCGGTCGCACAGGCAGAGTCCGGGCAGTGTGGCCGCCTGCAAGCGGCTCATTCAGGGCGCACGCGCCAATCCGCTCAAACAGATCCTGCCGGTGGAGCGGGAGCTGTTCGTCGACCTGTTCGACACGGAGGATCAGAAGGAAGGGGTCAACGCGTTCCTCGAGAAGCGCAAGCCGGAGTGGCGTAATGGCTGAGGCGATCGGCAATCCGCAGGTGGTGTTGTTTCGCGAGCAGGAGACGGCGGGCGGCGCGAGGATCGGCTTTGCCCAACTGAATGCGGAGCGGGCGCTGAACGCGCTGAGCCTGGACATGATCCGCTTGCTCGATCCGCGGTTGCGCCGTTGGGCCGCCGATCCGAGCATCGCGTGCGTGGTGCTGCACGGCGCCGGAGCCAAGGCATTCTGTGCCGGCGGCGACGTGCGCTTCCTGCGCGATGCGATCCTGGCTCAGCACGACACCGCGGCGCCGAATCCGCAGGCCCAGGCGTTCTTTGCCGAGGAGTATCGACTCGACTTCCGCATCCATACCTACCCCAAGCCGATTCTGGTCTGGGGCAGCGGCATCGTCATGGGCGGCGGCCTCGGCTTGTTGGCCGGCGCAAGCCACCGCGTCGTGACCGAGACCTCCCGCATCGCGATGCCGGAGATCACCATCGGCCTGTATCCGGATGTGGGCGGCAGCTGGTTCCTGCGGCGCATGCCGGGGCGGACGGGCTTGTTCCTGGGGTTGACCGGCGCCCCGCTCAACGGCAGCGATGCGCTGGAGGTGGGCTTGGCCGACTTCTTCCTGCGCTCGGCGGATCAGCAGCGGTTGTTCGAGCAACTCGCGCTGGAGCGCTGGAGCGAGCGCTCCGAGGACAATCGCGGAGTGCTCTCCGGAGTCCTGCGTCGCCTGGCTGCGGAGGCCACCGCTGTTCGTCCCACATCGAACGTCCAGACGCACGCGGCACTGATCCAGCAACTGACCGACGGTGACAGCCTGGCCGAAGTCGTCGCATCGATCACCGGCTACGCCGGTGAGGACACCTGGCTCGAGAAGGCTGCCGCGAGCCTTGCGGCCGGCTCCCCGAGCTCGGCCGCGCTGGTCTGGGAGCTCTGGCACCGGGCCCGGCACCTGAGCCTGGCCGAGGTGTTCCGTCTCGAGCTGATCGTGTCGTTGCAGTGCTGCGCACATCCGGATTTTGCCGAGGGCGTGCGCGCACTTCTGGTGGACAAGGACAACCAACCTCGCTGGACGCCGCCAACACTGGCCGGTGTCACTCCTCAATGGGTGGAAGAGCACTTCGCCGCGCCTTGGTCCGTGTGGGCGAACGAAGCGCACCCGCTCGCCGACCTGTGAGCCCGGCAGCCCGACCCGCCAACGCCTCAACCGCAAAACCTATCGATCCAGGAGTCTGCATGAAATTGGCATTCATCGGCCTCGGCAACATGGGCGGCCCGATGGCCGTGAACCTGCTCAGGGCCGGCCATGGGGTGCGCGCGTTCGATCTGGCACCCGTTGCGTTGGAGACAGCCCGATCGGCCGGGGCGGTGGTTTGCAGCAGCGCCGCCGAGGCGGTCGAGAGCGCGGATACCGTGATCTCGATGTTGCCGGCCAGCCGACACGTCGAGTCGCTGTACATGGGTGAGGACGGCCTGCT
>DASZVD010000267.1:0-8892 GCA_035547375.1 Steroidobacteraceae bacterium | reverse complement strand
GCTCGACCATCAGCTTCGCGGCCTCCTCCAAGGAGCATTCCGCCCGGACCGCGACCGGGGATTTCGCCATGACATCCGCGACGTTCACGCTTTCCCCCCCGTGGATCCTTCGGGATAGCCTTGCGACCAGAGCATCGCCGCGGCATAGGCACTGTCCGGATCGGTGCCTCCCATGGCCTTGGCACACGCCTCCACCGCCGGATCGCAAGGCACCGTGCGGAAGATCGGCTTCTGATCGCCGGTATTGGCCGCTGTGACAGCGCTCGTGATCAAGAGTGCGCTGGAACGCGCCGCCAACGTGCACGTCGAGCCGGCCTCGATGATCGCCGCACGGCTTTCCTGAAAGTCATCGGCCGTATTGACGATCATCCGCCACCCGCACCCCTGCGGCGCCGGCGGCATGACGAACCGAGCCGGCTCTGCGGCGGCATTGAACAACACGTACAGCGGCGCGGATCCATCGCGGATGAGCCAGCCGAGCGCCTTGGCCCGCGGATCGCTCCAGTCGGGCGCAGTCAAGGCCGGCGTGAACCAGCTGACATCCGCGCTGGAATAGAAACGCTCGCGCGACAGGACGGGATACGCTCCGCGCAGCGCAATCATGCGCTTGACGAACTCGACGACATCGGCGTGCGCGTGCAGCTGTTTCCAGTCGTACCAGCTCGTCGGGTTGTCCTGACAGTAGGCATTGTTGTTTCCGCCCTGCGTTCTGCGGAACTCGTCTCCGCCGAGCAGCATGGGCACGCCGCGTGAGACGAAGAGCGTGAAGAGAAGATTCTTGACCTGGCGATTGCGCGTTCGCTCGATCTGGGCATCGTCGGTCGGCCCCTCGACGCCGTAATTGCTGCTGTAGTTCTCCTCCACCCCATCACGATTGCTCTCGCCGTTGGCGGCATTGTGCTTGGTCGAGAACGTGACCAGATCGTTCAAGGTGAAGCCGTCGTGGCAGGTGATGAAGTTGATACCGTACTCCGGTCCCCGGCTCAGCCCCGCAAACAGGTCCTGGCTGCCGCACAAGCGGCTGGCGAAAGCGCCCAGCATGCCCGCATCGCCGCGCCAGAAGCGGCGCACGTCATCGCGATAACGGCTGTTCCATTGTGCCCAACGCCTCTGCGGAGAGCGTCCGACGTGGCGGGCGCCCGCCGCATCCCAGGCATCGGCGATGAGCTTCGTATCGCGCAGGATGGGATCCTCGGCGATCTGCTCGAGCAACGGCGGGTTGGCCAGCAGATTGCCGTTGCCGTCACGCCCGAGGAGGGCCGCCAGGTCGAAGCGAAACCCGTCCACGTGCATTTCCAGAACCCAATACCGCAAGGCGCTCAGAATGAGGCCGCGCACGACCGGATGGTTTGCGTTGATCGTGTTTCCCGCCCCGGTCATGTTCAGATAGTGGCGCTTGTCGGGCCCCAGAGTGTAAAAAATAGGGTTGTCGATCCCACGCCAGCTGAGAGTCGGACCGCGCTCGTCGCCTTCCGCGGTGTGGTTGAGGACGATATCGATGATGACCTCGATACCCGCCTCATGGAGCTCCCGCACCATCTGCTTGAACTCCAGCGTCTGCTGACCGCAACAGCCGGCGCTGCTGTAGCCCCCGTGCGGCGCGAGGAAGGCCATGGGATCATAACCCCAGTAGTTGCCGAGCATCGCGCCCGTGCGCGGGTCGCGCGCGCGCGATGTGCTGGAGTTGAATTCCTGCACCGGCAGGAGCTCGATCGCGGTGACGCCGAGCTCCTTCAGGTAAGGGATCTTCTCGGTCAGGCCGCGATAGGTTCCCGGGAAATGGGCCCCGGAGCTCGGATCGATCGTGAAGCCACGGACGTGCGTCTCGTAGATGACCGTTTTCGACCAAGGGTAGCGCAGCGCCGCGTCGTCCCCCCAATCGAACTGCTCGCGGGTGAAGACACACTTCGGCATCACGGCGGCGTCATCGATATCCGAAGGGCGCGTATTGCCATGAGAAGCCGCGGGATCATCCCCTCGGGCGGCCGCGGGATCCCACGCCGGAGGTTGTGTGATCGCCGTGGCGCACGGATCCAGCAAGAGCTTCTTGAAGTTGAATCGCTGGCCTTGCCGGGGATCGTAGGGGCCGTCGACCCGATAGGCGTACAGCTGACCGGGCTTGAGCCCCTGCACCCAGACGTGCCAGACGTCTCCGGTCCGATTACGGACGGGATCGAGCTCAATGACCCGTTGTGGTATCGAATCCGCGGCAGCGCCGAACAGCTCGAGGCGTACGCGCGTCGCGTCGTGGCTGAAGAGGGCGAAATTGACGCCACCGCCGAACTCGTGCGTACCCAGCGGCAGCGGCACGCCGCGACGCAGGTTGGCGTCTTCGCAAACCTCGGCGCTGTATTCACCGAACGATCGGCTCAGGCCATGCTCGCCAGCCGCCTGAGCCGGGATTTCCGCTCCCGGCTTCACACCGGAGCACTCAAGCACGGACATAGCGCTCCACCTTCTGTTCATTGCCGATGCAGCCGGCAATCTTGTTCAGCTGCAGCGCGATCGTTCGTAACGCGTCGTCGAGCGCCAACACTCCCGACAACGCACCCTTGCTGTCGACCACCGGCACGCGCCGCACGCCTGCCTCCTCCATCAAGGTCAACGTAGCCTCCAAAGGGCTGCTCTCGTTCGCGATGAGAGGATCGCGAGTCATGATGTCGCCGACGGTCAGTGAGCGAGCATCCGCATCGCGAGCGACCACGGCGACGACGATATCCCGGTCGGTCAGCACGCCGACGACTTTGTAGACTCCCTCTTCCCGCGCCGGCTCTACTACTATCAGATAGCCAACGTGCGCCTCCCGCATGACGCGAGCAGCGGATGGAACGCCGGCGCTCGGGGAAACCGTCACGACGTTTTGCTGACACAGGTCTGCGACTCTCATTTCAGGCTCCCGGCGCACGTGCGCTCACGCAATCCATGCGCTTGTATAGCTCCGCGCGTGACGCCTGCACATCGTGGTCAGTACATACCACTCCACGTAAGTGCCGAAGGAGACACTACGCATATGTCCGAATGGCGCGCGGTGCTCGCTCGAGCCACCCTTTCGTCACGTCAAAAGGAGGCTCACATGGAACATCGGTGTGGCACTCGAACAGCACTGAACGTAACGGTCCGGTTGAGGCTGGAATCCGGAGCGGTATTCCTGGGGCACCTGACGAGCACGAGTCTCAGCGGAGCGTTTGTCGAGACGAGCGTCCTGTTGCCGATCCGCGGCGTGGTGCAGGTCGAGTTTGCGTCCGTCCACGGTTGGGAGTCTCCGCCGAAGCCCATAAGCGCCTTCGTCGTTCGCGACGACGACAACGGGGTGGGACTGGAGTGGACGGAGTTCGCGCCCCTGCAGCTCGTCGGGCTGCTAGACTGGGCCATCTCGGTGCGGCAGAGCCGCCCGCCACAAGCGTCTGGTCATGCCGATCCGCCTCTCTTGGGTAACGTTCCTACTCCCTTGCCTGCTTGCGTGGCAAAGCTCCCCGGCCGCTGAAGGCGGCACGGGCTCGTGCGGTGAGCTTTCCGCGCTGCAGCATGAAGCGGCGCTAACCCCCGCTTCGCGGACGGTCCATGCGCCACCGCCAAGCTACGCCCCGTCGACAGCCCATGCGTCGACCCCCGCCCCCACCGGGAGCGAATTCGCCCGGCAGATCGCGGGACTGGACGATGACGAGCGCGAATCCGCCATTCTCGAGCAGGCCCTCGCGGGCAATTTCCCTGATTTCCTGCGCCATCTCGAGCCCGTCACACTGACGTCGCAGGATGCGGACGGTACACCGCTGACGCTCACGTTGTGCGTTGCGCCAGACTACCTCGCGGTGGGATCGGACAGCGATTATCTATTTGTTCCGATGCGCCTGAAGACCGCGATCAACGTCGCGAGCCACTATGGAGCGGTGCTTCCCACCAGGAAAATCGTTGATGCCATCTACGCGCAGGCTCGAGTGCACCTGCGACCGCAACCGCTGCCTGCCGGCGCCACCATGCGCACGACTGCGTACTACTGGCGGCACAGTGAATTGATACGCCAGCAACGCCTCTCGTTCGATTCGCCCCTGGGCGTGCTCACCGCCGGAGACAAGAAGGATCTGGTGCTGACGAACCGGTCCTGGGCCTATCTCGAGAGAGTGGCGATCTATGGTTGGCACCTGCCCGATGGCAGGCCCATACAACCGCTCAGCACCCTTCACGGCGCCCGATACGCGGATTACAGTCACGGGGTCCGCCTGGTCGGCGGCGTAGCCTATGTCAACGGAGCGCCTGCCCCGCTACTGAAGCTCCTCGAGGATCCTCGCCTCGGGAGTCTCCTCAGTTACGAAGGTGTCATACGGCGGCCCGCGGAGCTGCTCCGCCAGCTGGCTGCCGCGGGCTACGGCTCGGCCGCAGCGGCGGGTGCGCGCCGCAAGACATAGAAAAAGTCCCGATCGTCAGGAAAGCCCAGGAAGCGGGGTGCCCACTGCTCACCGCCCTTGCGATCCACTTCGGCCATGCCCTGGATGAGGTGTTGCACCAGCAGCTGGCCGCGCTGCCGGGTATAGACCGCCAGATAAGTGTGCTCCAGCGCGTTCATGTCCAGGTGCATCGCGTATTGACACTGGTACGCCTGGAAGACGCGGGCCATCGCCGAAGGCGTGGCTGTCGAGAAATATCCATAGATGAGGAACTGACGGCGTGGCGTTTGTTGCAGGCAGACGCCGGCGCGCAGTGAGCGCAGCTGCTCATCGGCTGAGCCGGACCAGTTGCCGGCACCCCATTGGGCAACGAGGGGGCCGGGGACCCCGGCCGCCCCGGGCCGCACGGTCTCGATCAACGCTACACCGTTCTGACGTGCGTAACGCACACGATCGAGAAGGGCAGCATCGCTGTCGGCCCAGGTTTTCATGCCGACAGAGCCGTCCTCCAAAGCGTAAAGCGTCGCAAGCCCCGGCACCAGCCTGCTGAAAACAACACCTTCCTCGATAAAGCCGTAATGACTGCCGTGATTGCGATTAGCCAGGGCGCCATAGTGGAAAGCGCCGTGCTCACGCTTGAACCCTCCAGCAAAGGTAGCCACGGTGCGGGCAGTATTTGCAGGACTCACCATTCCAGTCCGCGCCAAAGGTGTCGTGCTGCCGATGCCGTCCGGGCCGGGCAATCGGGCGTCGTGCATCTGCGGCAGCTCTCTGCCCGACCAGTCGACTCGCGGATGATCCGTGCCGAGCGCGAAGCGCAGCTCCAATTGCTCGACGTCGAAGCCGACCAGATAGTCGATGGCGTTGGACTCGACCGCATCGAGACGGGCGACGCGGTCACGAAAGGAACTCAAAATCGACGGCGCCAGCGCACCCGGGCGAACGACGCTGACATAGATGACAGGGGCGCCAGTGACCGGATACCACGCCCCCAGCAGCAGTCCGCGCTCCATGCCTCGCACATCGAGTCCGAGGTTCTCGGGCACTATCGACTCGCGCGCGCCCGCATCCAAGGCCGCTTCGAGGGGAGCGCCCGTCTGCGCGGTCTCGGGGCTGACCTGGCCGGCACTCGAAAGGTCCCGCCCCTTTTCGAGAAAGGCGTCGCGATAGAACTGCTCACGCACGAAATTGACGATGTGATCGCCGCCCCACACATGATCGCGCAGGAAGTTGGTGATCCCCTCCAGCCTCGTGTAGGTCCCGGCTACCGTATTGCGCAGGTACAGTTTCTCCTGGCACAACGGCACAAACGGCAATGCGCTGCGGCGCGCCGCCTCGAGAGCCTCCACACCCTGAGTTGACCACAATGGACAGCTGAAGGAGCCGTCACGCGTCTGCAGCCGCAGCCCGCCGCTCTCGTCCAGGGAGACGCGACTGCCCGTCGGATCGGGGTTTTCCAGATGATAGCTGCGGCGACCGCCTGCCGCCGCCACATCGAGCACGAACCAAGCGTTGATGTTCGGATTGAGATCGACGAGTGTCGCGGCGCCATCGTGCGTCGAGGTCACACGCCGAAAGGGCTGCAGCTCGATGATAGATGTCGGCGCAGCTTGCGTTGCGGCCGACGGCGGCGGCGTGGCAGACATCTCCTGCGCGTGCAGCCAGCTCGAGACCGCCCCACTCATCACCAGCGCCAACACGATCGGTCCCGTCCGCCCCTCCATGAATCAGACCGCGAACAGGGCGACGACCACTGCCGCGGCGACGAGCAGGCGGCTCACCCGATCCCGGCAGGCGTAGGCCACGGGATCCTCGCGGATCCGGCCGCGGTGCGCCATCAGCCACATATGGCTGATCCAGTACAGCAGCAGCAGACAAATCAGCCAGAACAGCGGGTACCGGCCCGTCGGCGCCTGGACGAGCCTTGCGTTGGTATAGAGCGCCAACACGAGAACCGAGACGTACCCGGAGGCAAGCCCCTGCGCCACGAGGAGTACGCCGTCCTGCGGCACATACCCCCGCACGTGCGCCTCGCCATCCGGCGACGGTTCGGCGCGCGACAGCTCCGCATAGCGCTTGATGAGCGCAAGGCTCAGGAAGAGGAATACGCAGAACGCCGTCAACCACGGCGACCAGCTCATCCCGGTGGCGACGGAGCCCATGACGACACGCAGCGCGTACCCGCACGCAAGCAGCACCACGTCGAGTATCGGAACCGACTTCGCCCCAAGCGAGTAGACGATCATGAGCACGTAATACAAGCCCAGCACGGCCACGCAAGCCCCTCCCAACGTCCAACCGACAGCCGCCCCGGCCGCTGCGGTCAGCGCCATGGCGACTTCGGAGCCGAAAGGCGTTATCCGGCCCGATGCCAATGGGCGCAGGCGCTTGGCCGGGTCCCGGCGATCGGCGGCTACATCGCGCAGGTCATTGAAAAAATAGATGCTGGCCGCACAGCAGGTAAAGGCCAACCACGCAACGGCCGCCCGCCATGACGAGGCCGGCTCGTACAGCCGGTGACCTGCGACCAGAGGCAGGAACACCAACACGTTCTTCAGCCAGTGGCTCGGCCGGCTCGCGCGCAGGTAATCCAGAACGACGAGGTGCTTCTTCGAAGACCCCTCGCCGCTACCGATAGCGCGCATCCGGCCGTGCACCTTGCAGAGCCCCCTCAGAAGAAATGCTCGGCAAGCCGCAACGCACCGCGCTTCCAGGGCGTGCGATGAGAGACGCCGGTACGCTTTCCGATCTCGCTGCGATGACTCACGTACCAATCGTAGTTGCGGATCAGAGCCTGCTCATTCGAATACTGCGGCGTGAACCCGAGACGCTTGTCGATATGCTTGACCGAGACGTAACTGTCGCGGCCTGCCGTGTCGTAGATCCACTGGTAGATCGGCGAAAGGTGCAGCCGTTCGAGCAGCCGCAGGATGGCAATGGCCGGCGCCGCCGGAATCCCTATGACACGCTTACCGTGCCCCGCGCGGTCGAGGACGGCCTGAAAGCTCTCGCGCAGGGTCCCGAATTGGCACGCGCCCAGGTTGAAAGTGTCATTGACCAGGTCGGCGCGCATGATCAGGCACAAGTGGATCGCCTGGCAGACATCCTCGACATCCAACAGCTGGTACAGATTCTTTCCAGATCCCAACACCGGAAAGTTGCGCCCCTGGAATGCGAAATCGAACAGCATCTCGAACACGCCGAGCCGCTCGGGCCCCACGAAGCTCTTGGGACGCAGTACCGAGATGCACGAGCCCCGTGCCCGCTCGGCCTCGCACAGCCGCTCGGCCTGGATCTTCGCCTCACCGTAAGGCCCCACGCCGTGCAGCGGATCGCCCTCCTTGATGGGGTGATGATCCGGGACCCCGTACACGGCGGTCGAGGAAATGAAGACGAATCTCGTCACCTGCGCGAGGCGGGCTTCCTCGAGAACCACGCGGGTGCCTTCCACGTCGGTGGATTGGATTTCCGCGCGGCTGCTCAGAGGCAACGCCGCCGCCGCGTGCACGACGAAGGTCACCCCTTGCATGGCCTGCCGCACCGCGGCACGGTTGCGCACGTCTCCCAGAATCGCATCGACCGAAACCCGCTCGGGGTAATCGAAGGGCGCAATGTCGAGACTGCGCACCGCATAGCCGCGGGTCAGTAGAAACCGGCAGAGATTGATGCCCAGAAAACCGGCGCCGCCGGTGATCAACACCAAGGGGCTCGACATGTCGGCAGTCACCTTGCAGCCACTCACCGGCACGAGGGTCGCACATCACCCGGGGCGGTAATATCCGCACACTCCGCGCCCGCGGTAAGTAGTTATCCTTACCCGCCACCCTCTTCCGCGGGTACCGCAAACAGCGCGCAGGAGGCACAATGCAGCGCGGATACGGAGAAACACCCATGAGTGCAGTAACACGCCCCGCGGTTCTGTGCGCCTTGTCGGAAAGCGAATCGTTCGCGGCAGCCGTGGGCCGCCAGGCACAAGTGAGACGCGTGGCGATCGAGGAGCGCGCGTTCGAAGGCGGAGAATTCAAGCTGCGACCGCTGGATTCGGTGCGAGGCCGCACGGTACTGCTGCTCCAGTGCCTGGCGGGAACACCGCAAGCGTCGGTGGCCGAGCGCCTGATTCGCCTGTTGTTCCTGGCTTACGGGCTGCGCGATGCCGGCGCTGAATGCCGGATCGCGCTGCTGCCGTACCTCACGTTCGCGCGCAAGGACCGGCGCACGCAACCGCGCGATCCGATCAACACGCGCTATGTGGCTGAATTGATCGAGTCTGCCGGCATCGATCGGGTCATCACGCTGGACGTGCACAATCCTGCCGCGCTGGACAATTCGTTCCGCATCCCGGTGGACCATCTCTCCGCGCTGCCCATGATGGTCGACCACATCGGGCAGCGGTTCCCGGGCGAGGAGCTGGTCGTGTTGTCTCCGGACATCGGCGGAGTCAAGCGGGCGCAGATCTTCCGTGAGCTGCTGGAAGCCCGGTTGGGACACCCGGTCGATCTGGGGTTCCTGG
>DASZVD010000266.1:0-8030 GCA_035547375.1 Steroidobacteraceae bacterium | reverse complement strand
GCCGAGAGCCGCGGCGGCGGCCGTGATGGCGGAGGTCGCGACGGCGGTAATCGTGACGGTGGCCGCGATCGTCATCGTGACCAGGACCGCGATCGTAGGCCACGCGGCGAGCGCTCCGGCGAACAGCGTGCCGACCATGAGGGTCAAGGCAACCGCGGCCATCGCGAAGGCCAGGGGCGCCGAGGCGAAGGTCGGAGTGGCGAAGGGCGCGGAGGCGAATTCGCCCGAGACGCCAACCGGTCGGCCGAGGGCAATCGTCCTGCGGAAGGTAATAGGACGGATGATCGGCCGCTCGACGCTAACGCGGCGCTCGCTGCGGGTGGCGATGTAGCCGGGCAAGCGGGTGGTAGCCAAGGTGGCGGAGAACGGCAAGGTGGCGAGCGTAACGGCGAACCCCGCCGTGGACGTCGCGGTCGCCGTCGTGGCCGTCGCGGTGGCGGCGGCGCACGCGAAGGCGTCGCCGGAACAAACGGCACTGCGGAAGCCAGCGGCGGAGAACGCGGCGAGTTCGCCGAGTCATCCGGCAGTGGCGAGAGTCACGCGCCGCAGACCAACGGGTTTGGACACGAAGCGCACTCGTCGGAAAGCAGCTCACACGAGAGCAGCACAGCAGGGAGCACCAGCCGCAGCTCGTACGAGCCTGGCGAGCAGCAGCACGACAGGGAGCACCACGAGCCCGCTGCCGCTGCGGCACCCCGCGAGCCGGTCGCACCTCGCGAGTCGGTCGCATCCCGCGAGCCGGCCGCACCTCGCGAGCCAGCTGCGCGCGAGCCCGCGGCAGCGCGCGAGTCCTCGACTGAGCGCGAAACGTCTTCGTCAGACCAACACGCCGGGTCGGCGCCCTCCTCCAGCTCGGAGCCTCCTCAGCCGGCGAAGCCGTTTGTTGTCTGGTCGTCGGTGCCGTCGTCCAGCGATCGCCGCCGCGACGAATGACACGCTCCTAAATGGATAACGCTTAGTCAGACAGGGCAGCGCGGCCCCGGCGGGACACGGAAATCCCCCCCGGGGCCGCAACATTTACGCAACCGGGGGTGACGGGAATTCGCGAGTGAGAACGCTCAAGCGGCGCGCGAGCGCGCGCGAAGATGCTGCAACAGGCCGTGGGTCGCGGCCTCGACGAGATCGAGAACTTCCTCGAAGCCGTTCGGGCCACCGTAATACGGATCGGGGACTTCGGTAACCGCAGCGTCGGGAGCGAATTCAAGAAAGAGTCGCACGCGATCACGCGCGTGTGGTGGGGCTCGGTGTTGAAGAACGGTGAGATTCTCCCGGTCCATGGCGAGAATCAAATCATAGTACTCGAAATCACCCGGCTCGACGATGCGGGCGCGTGGCGCCGACATGTCGTAGCCGCGACGGCTCGCCGCCTCCCGCGTGCGGACGTCAGGCGGCTCACCGATGTGATACCCCGCCGTGCCGGCGGAGTCGATCTCGATCGTCAGATCGGGAGCATCCCGCGTCGCGATCGCGCGGAAGACGACTTCCGCGGTCGGCGAGCGGCAAATATTCCCCAGGCAGACGAAGAGGATCTTCACGGACCTTACTTTACGCTATATCCGCGCCCTTCCAAACAAGCGGTCATGGCGCGGTTGTACGAAGCGCGGGCACTCGCATTCTGGTCCGGAGGCACACCGCCACCGGAGACCGTCGGATCGAAACCCGACTGGCCGTTCGCCCACTTGTGGCACTCGTATTTGTCCTTCGCCTGCTGATCATCGGTCTGCCCGTTCTTCGGGTAGATGAACAGGTCGTCGCCCGATGGACCGACGGCCGGTCCACCCGAGCCTTCCACAGGCGGCGGCTGCACCTGCGCGGCGCTGTCATCGCCCGGGGGAGCGACGACTTCGTACTGATTCTCTGCCGGCACCCACTGATAGTAGGTGTCGTTCGCGTAGTAGTACGGGACGCCGCCGAACCATACCGTCGTGTAGAACGCCGGCAGGACGGGCACGTAAAAGCCGATCGGCGGTCCCACTACGACGAACCGCGGTCCCCGCGGCGCGTACCAGACTCCGCCTGAATAGAAGTATCGCCCACCACCGACGGCGATACGATCACGCGGGAGCGCACCCACTACGTAACCGCGAGACGGGTAATAGTGGTTGTGCCCGAATCGGGCATCCATATGGTTGAAACCGGGCCGCGGGCCAGGACCGCCATGAGGTGGCTCGGCGTTCGCGAGCCCCGTACCCAACGAGAGCGTCAAGGCGGCGATGGCCCCCCACATCCCCTGGCGACATCTGCTGTTCATGCGTTCACTCGACAATGTTACCTGCGTCATGTTGGCTCACTTAACGGTGTAGCCGCGGCCTTCCAGGCAGGCGCCGAGGGCGCGCCGGTAGTTGGAGGCCCGGGCGTCGATAACCGCCATCTGCTGCGAGCTGCGGGCATCGTTGATGTTTTGCGCCTGTTGTTCGGCGGCAGCCCGTTGCTGTTGCTCGGCGGCGGTACCGACGAGGCCGCCGGCAACGGCGCCCACGAGAAGACCGGCGCCCGCATCACGCGGACCGGCGACGAGCGCGCCGAGAATACCACCCGTGATGGCGCCGACAGCGGTTCCCGATCCCGGAGCCGGAGTGGCGGCGACCACGCGATAACGATCATGCGGTGGGACGTTCGGGGCGCTCGGATCGAAACCCGACTGCTTCACCGCCCAGGCGTTGCACTCGTAGCGATCGCGCTCCTGTTGATCCGGTGTCTGGTTGTTCTGCGGATAGGCGTAGACGTCGGTCACCGGCTTGTCCGGTGGGGGCGGCGCATAACGCGGTGGCGGCGGCGGAGCCGTGACGCAGCCCGACAGGAACAGCACACCGGACGCCGCCAGGGCAGCCAGGGTGCCGTGCGAGATTGCTTTGTTACGAATGGTCATTTTCGAGCTTCCATTGATCAAGCGGCCTGCCGTGCCACAAACGCGAGCGGCGGTATTCGGGTTGACAGCCGAAGCGCCGCCACTGCCTGCTTGGACGGTGCGGGGATTCGTGAAGTTCCTGCCACGCCCCCGCCCGCGCGCCAGACCGGATACTTTCGCGCCAATTGTGAAGAAATGTCAAAACGAGGTCCCCAGCGCACACGGGACGGAAATGGGGGGTGCCGCGCTCAATTTCGAGGGGCCGCCAGAGCCAGCACGCGCTCGAGATCCTCGGCGGTATTGACATCGGGACCAGGCCGCTCGACAGCGTCGGCCACGCGGATCTCGAAGCCGTTTTCCAGCGCTCGCAGTTGCTCGAGCCGCTCGAGCCGCTCGAGTGCGGTGGGTTGGAGCGCTGCAAGCCGCAACAAGGCACCGACTCGATACGCGTAGATTCCAACGTGACGACGCGCACCGGCAAACACCCGTTGACTGCTCAGGCCGGAAGGCGCCCCGTCGCGATCCCAGGGAATCGGAGCACGGCTGAAGTACAACGCTCTCCCCTGGTCGTCGGTCACGACCTTCACGGCGTTCGGATTCAGGAACTCCTCGAGCGACTCGATCGGCGCGGCGAGCGTCGCGATGTGCGCGCTCGGGTGATTTTCCAACAGTGTCGCAACCTGCGCGATCAGTGCCGGAGGAATGAGCGGCTCGTCGCCCTGCACGTTCACGATGATGTCGGCATCGGCCCAGCCTTGCTTACGGGCGACTTCAGCAATGCGATCGGTGCCGGACGCGTGGGTCGGAGCGGTCATGATCACGTCGGCCCCGAACGAATGCCCGGCACTCAGGATCAGCGGATCGTCGGTCGCAATCAACACATCCGCGGCGCCGGACGCGCGGGCGCGCTCGAAGACCCACTGCACCATCGGCTTGCCGCCGATGGATATGAGCACTTTGCCGGGCAGGCGCGCCGAGGCATAACGCGCCGGAATCACGACACGAAACACGGGCCGCCTAGCGCTCGAGCAGGGGATCATCGGCACTCAACTGCCGCGCTTCTTCCTCCAGCATGACGGGGACATCGTCCCGGATCGGATAAGCCAGCCGGTCGAGGCGGCAGACGAGCACGCTCGCCTCACGCTGGTATTTCAGCGTCCCCTTGCACACAGGGCAAGCCAGTATCTCGAGCAGGCGCGCATCCATCAGGATCTAACCTCCGGCAGTCTCACTGAAGCCTATTTTACGCAGGACTTGCGCGAGCAGCTCACGCTCCCGCCCGTCGCTGAAGGCGGCGGTGGCGGGAACCGACCACCAGTGAGGCTCCGCGAAATCGCAGCATTTTACGGCATCTTTCTCCGTCATGAGCACCGGGAGAGTATCGCCGAATGCCAGGTCCCGCGGTGCGAAGGGGTGATGGTCGGCAAACGGGTGCTCGATCACGTCGAGCTCCTGTCCCCGTAGGTCGCGAAAGAAGCGTGCCGGGTTTCCGATGCCGGCAACCGCATGGACGGCCTGCCCCCGAAACGACTCGAGCGGCCGCGAGGAGCCGCCGCGATCGAGCCGCTGGGCCTCCCCCGGCCGCAGCGTCATCTCCATTTGGACTCCCATGCGGCGTAGCGAGGAATGCTCCGCCGCGCCGTTCACAACAATGAGGTCGACGTCGGCCAGGCGTGAAAGGGGCTCCCGCAGCGGGCCGGCCGGGAGCATCCTCTGGTTGCCGAATCCACGTGCTCCGTCGATGACGACGATCTCGCAGTTCCGCGCGAGACGCAGGTGCTGCAAGCCATCATCCGCAATGATGACATCGACCCCTTGCGATACCAGGGTCTCGGCGGCCGCGACCCGGTCACGTCCGACGACGGTCGCGCACCGGGTACTGCGGTGAAGCAGAACGGGCTCATCGCCCACCTCGCGCCAGCTCGACCGATCCGTCACCGGACGCGGCGCCTCCCCGGCCGCGGATCCATAACCGCGCGACACGATTCCCACCTTCAAGCCCCGCTCGCTCAACTGGCGCGCCAGCCAGATGACCAACGGTGTCTTGCCCGTGCCGCCAACGGTGAGATTCCCAACGACCACCACGGGCTTACCGACAGAATGCGTACTTTGCCAGCCGTGCGCATACGTCCAACGGCGCAGGCGCACGACGCCGCCGTAGAGCCATGACAAGGGCTGCAGCCACGACACTCCGGCCGCGTCGCTGTACCAGAGCTTTGTGAGCCTTTGCTCCATAGCTGGAGAATCAGGCGTTGAACTGCAGCCGGTAGAGCTGTGCGTAGATGCCGTCCTTTACCAGGAGCTCGGCATGCGTGCCGGTCTCGATGATGCGGCCGCTATCGAGCACGATGATGCGGTCAGCCTGCTCCACGGTGGACAGACGGTGAGCAATGATGAACGTGGTACGGGTTTTGACGAGCTTGGCGAGCTCCGCCTGGATGTAACGCTCGGCCTCGGTATCGAGAGCGGAGGTAGCCTCGTCGAGAATCAGGACCGGGGCGTCCTTCAGCAGCGCCCGCGCAATGGAGATGCGCTGCCGCTGGCCACCCGACAGCAGCATGCCGCGGTCGCCCACCATCGTGTTGAGTCCTTCCGGCTGCTCCCGCACGAACTCCAGAACGTGCGCGGCCTCGGCCGCCCGCTCCAGAGCGGCATCGGAGACTTCACGCCCAACAGCGATGTTGTTACGGATCGTGTCGTTGAAGAGCACCACGTCCTGGCTCACCACGGCAATCTGATCCCGCAGGCTGTGCAAGTCGTATTCGCGCACGTCGCGGCCATCGATCCGCACCTCGCCCGATTTCACGTCGTAGAAGCGCGGGAGAAGATTGACCAGGGTCGACTTGCCGCTGCCCGAGCGCCCGACGATTGCGATGCTTTCACCGGGGGCGACTTTGAGCGAGATCCCGTCCAGCGCCGGGCCCTTGCCGCTCTCGTATGTAAACGAGACGTTCGCGAACTCCACGGCGCCGCGCACGCGCGGCGTGATGAAACCACCGCCTTGCGGCTCGGTCGGCTCGTCGAGGATCTCGAACATGCTCTGGCCGGCGGCGATGCCTTGTTGCATGGGGCCCGCGACGCCGACGAGCTCACGCAGCGGCTGCGCAATGCTCACCAGGGCCACCGCGAATGCCAGCAGGTCACCCGTCGACATGCTCCCGTGCACGGCGTCCGCGATCGCGGTGCTCAGCACGAATGACATGCCGATGACCGTCAGAAGCTGCACGACCGGGTTCGACAAGCCGCGCGTGAGCACCAGCTTCATGTTCGAGCGCAGGTTGTGGTCGTTGACCGCGGCGAACTGCCTGCCGAGATGCGCCTCCGCGTTGTAGACCTTGATGAGCCGGGGCGACTCGAAGCTCTCCTTGGCCACGCGGGTGACATCGCCCATCGAATCCTGGATCCGGCGGCCGTAGCGGCGGAACCGCCGGTTGATGGTCGACACCGCCCAGCCGACCGCGGGCCCCAGGATCAGCGCCTCGATGGCGAGGCGCCAGTTCAGCCAGAACAGGAAGGCAATGGAGCCGATGATGGTCAGCGTGGTGCGCACGACGACGATGATGGAGTCCGTCGTGGCCTGGCCGACCTGCTCCGTGTTGTACGTGAGGCGCGAGAGCAGCGCGGCCGAGGAGTTGCGATCGAAGTAGCCGATGGGCAGGGTCAGAATGCGCTGGAAGACCTCGAACCGCAGCTGGCTGACGATCTTGCGGCCGACGAATCCCATGTAATAGGTCTGCGTGAAGTCACCCAGCCCGCGCAGGATGAACAACCCCACCAGCGCCAGCGGCAGCCAGACGATCGTGCGCGGGTCGCGGTGGGTGAACGTGCCGTCGCCGAGCACCTTCGCGTACAAGGAGAAGCTCGTCATGGTGATGGAAAAGAGAATCCCGCCCAGGATGCCGAGAGTGAACTGCCCGCGGTACGGGCGCAGATATCCCAGGAGCCGCCGATAGGTCTGCAGCGGGCTGGCGTGCGCCGGGCTCGAGCTCCTCCCCACGTCTCTCAAGGCTTGCCCGCCGGCCCTTCCTTGACGGTGGCGATGCTGAGCTCCGCGAAGCCGAGACGCCCCAGCACATCCATGGCAGTGATCACCGATTGATGAGTGGCCCGGCCGTCGGCCCGGAGGGTGACCTTCATGTTGCGATTGGTGCCCGCCTCTTTCAACAAGGCGGCGCGCAGGGTCTCGGGACTGGAGTTGATCAGCTCTTTCTCGTTCACCCGGTAGCTGCCTTCCTGGGTCACCGTGACGACGAGCGGCTCGGTGCGCGCGGTCTGCGGCGGTACGGCGCTCGCCTGCGGCAGGTGCACACGCAAGCGTCCCTCGTCGGTGAAACGGCTCGACAACATGAAGAACACGACGAGGAGCAGCACTACGTCGATGAGGGAGACCACGTTGATCTCCGGCTCCTCGTGGCGGCGGGGCTTGAGGTTCATGAGCCGCTCAGGCGGCAGCCACGGCCGCGGCGGAACCGGGAGCCCGGGGCTCGCGGGTCTGCGCCGCCTCGACGGCGTCGGCCATCCGCATCGCGTTTTTCTCCATCTCCACCACGATGCGCTCGACCTTGCCACGCAGGTAGCGGTAGGCGATGAGCGAGGGGATGGCGACGCACAAACCCGCGACGGTCGCGATCAGGGCTTCGGCAATGCCGCCGGACAAGGCCCGGGGGTCGCCCATGCCGCCCGCCTGGATGGCGTTGAACGAATGAATGATGCCCGTGACGGTGCCGAGCAGGCCGAGCAGCGGCGAGATGCCCGCGATCGTGCCCAGCGTGTTGAGAAAGCGCTCGAGCTCGTAGACGACGTGGCGGCCGGTATCCTCGAGACGCTCCATCAGGATCTCACGCGGACGGTGGCGGTTCGCCAGCCCCGCCGCGAGCAGCTTGCCGAGCGGCGAGTTCTGCTCCAGGGCGGCGATGACCTTGTCGTTCACCTGATTGGCCTCGATGAGCGCCCACACCTTCTGCGGCAGCTCGGGCGGCAACACACGCTTGTCCTGCAGGGTCCACAGCCGCTCGAGCACGATGGCGGCGGCCGTGATCGAGCAGAAAATGATCGGCCACATGAGCGGGCCCCCGGCCCGCACGATTTCCCACATCCAAGCGACCCCAACGCCGGCGTTCCGGCAACAGCGACGCGGCATCATACCGGACGGGGACCCACGCTCAAGAAAAGCCGCGCCCGC
>DASZVD010000265.1:0-2453 GCA_035547375.1 Steroidobacteraceae bacterium | reverse complement strand
AGTAGCGGAATCGGGGACTGGACCCGACGGGACTGCTCTCGGCAGGTTCGATCCGGGGCACGCCACCGCTTGGACCGAAGCGCTGCCTCCCTCGCCGGTGGCAACGCTCCCGGCGCCTCCGCCACTCCCCACCTCTGCGGGGAGCAAATCCCTCACAGCGAGCGTAGTCGAGCCCTGCGGAAGATCGACGTCCATCCAAAGAACCGTCCCTGGAACCGTGCGCGGAGCGACCTCGGGGTTAAGATTGAGCTTACGGAGGGACAGGGCGCGCTTGTCAGCCCGCTCCCGCTCGCTGAAGAGACCGACCGAGATGCGGCGATCGTCGCCAGGACCGGCGGGCATGACGTGAGCATCCTCGACATGGCTTTGCTCGAGGACGCGCAGAACCTGGGCCACCTCCCGATCGCTCCTGAGGCCCCCGATATATACCCAGAACCCCTTGGTGACCTCCCCTTCCGTACTACGTTGACGAGGGCTGAAGCCTTTTTCCCGTAGCTTGGCAGCGCCGGCGACCGCGTCGGACTCGTTGACGAAAGGGCCGATGGACAGGCAACGAACCGCCGAAGGCGGCGGCTCCACCAACGAGGTTTTGTGGGTGCCGTCAGAAGCATTCGGTACGAAGGAAGACGGCGCGGACTGGGAAGGGGCGGATTGAGGAGCAGCGGCCTTCTCGCCGACGAGCTTCAAGCGTGGCAGCTTGGCGTAGGCCTCATTGACGGACACGGGCCGAGGCACGTCGACCCACCCGGCCCACGCGAGGTAAGCCAGGTTCGCAAAGAGCAGCACGAAGAATAGAACTCGCACGGGCGCGGATTCTAACTCACACCGTCGGTTAAATCAGGCGCTCAGCGGCGCACGCGCCGGCCGGCAGGGGCGGGCTCCCTACACAGAACCGCCAGTCCCTGAAGGACCAGGTCAGGAACGCTGATGCACGCGCTTTGCACGAGCGGCTGGACACACGGCGCCCCACCACCCGTCAGCATGACGATAGGGGCCCGCCCACCGAGCAGGGCTCGAGCCTCCCCGACAGCACGGTCAACGAGGGCTGCTGCGGCGTACCGCGAGCCCTGCACGAGCGCGTCGCGGGTGGACCGCCCAAAAAGGCTGTCGCCGCCCTCCTCGCCGCCCTGGGCACGCCGACGAATGCCGTCAGTGTTATTCAACAAGGTATCGACCATGAGCGTCGGCGCAGGAATGATCGCGCCACCACGATGTTGACCCTTCGAATCGACCAGGTCGATGGTCATGGCCGTACCGACACCCACCACGCAAGCGGGCCTTCCCTTGGCGAGGTGATAGGCACCGATCGTCGCGACGTAGCGATCCACACCCAGCCGCCACGGCTCGAGATAGCCAATGGTGACGCCTCCTGCGTGACGCTGCGAAGTCACAAACTCCGGCACCGCAACATGCGCACGCTTCGCAGCGAGCACCAGGCTTCGATCGACTCTCTTGCCCGCGACACTCGCCACGAGAATCCGCTCGACCCGGCGCCCCGAGCCAATGACGCGCCGGGCGTAATCCTCGCCACCCCACCCCGAATGCACGGCCGCCTGTTGTCGCCCGAGACGCTTGCCGTCGAAGCGAGCCCACTTGATGCGGGTATTGCCGATATCGATCAGAAGGACACTCACCCCAAACCCTCTAGACACCAAAGTACCTAACTCACCCGAACCGAGACATCCCCGGAAACAAACTTCTTCAGCCCGCCGTCGGCGACCTCCACCAACAAGGCTCCATGGAGGTCCACGCCGCGAGCCAGGCCGCGCTCGATATCGCCGGCCGCCCCCTTGACGTCGATCATCCGGCCACGCAGGGCGTCGGCATCGCGCCATTCGTCGAGGAAAGGTAACAAGCCGGCGCGCTCGAATTCGGCGAGTCCGCGCAGGCACGAGTCCAGGATCGCCGCCGCGACAGCGTTTCGCGCCGGGTGCTCCAAACCCGCCGTGACGAGATCCGTTGCGGCAATGCCGGTCTCCGCGATCTTCTCCAGCAACGGCGCTCCCAGCGCGACATTCAAGCCGATGCCGACGACGACGCAGGCTGGCCCAGCCGACTCGGCGCGCAGCTCGATGAGGACACCGCTCAACTTGCGGTCATCGACGAGCACATCGTTGGGCCATTTCAGCTTCGCGTTGGCGATGCCGAGAGAGCGCAGCGCGCGCAGCTCGCAGACTCCGATGACCAGCCCCAAGGCACCCAGGTCCGCGGGCACCTCCTTGAACGTCCAACTGAATGACAGGCAGATCGCGCCTCCGGGAGGAGCCAGCCAGGCCCTGCCGCGCCGGCCGCGGCCGGCGGTCTGATATTCCGCGAGCAGCGCCTCGCTGCTGCCATTGGGAGGGTTCACCCGGGACAGCAGCTCGGTGTTGGTCGAGCCGACCGCCCACACCACCTCCAGCCGCGTCAGCCGGACCGAGACTTCGGCGGAAAGCCCGGCGCGAATCGACTCG
>DASZVD010000264.1:0-10979 GCA_035547375.1 Steroidobacteraceae bacterium | reverse complement strand
GCAAACCCTCGAGGAAGTCCTGGGTAGCCGCGTCAATATCGCGGTTCTGCGCCATTTGGATGCGATCAACGGGAGTCTGAGCGGCAATGAGATCGCCAGGCGTCTCGGATTGCGGGAATCCTCCGCGCGCCAGGCATTGCGGCGACTCGTGGCCGCTGGAGTCGTTACACGAACTGACATCGGGAATACAGCGAGTTATCAACTCGACCGGGAGTTGGCCTTCCAACGTTCCGTGCTGGCGCCGCTGTTCCGCGCCGAGGGACGGCTGTCCGATGATCTCGTGCGGGACCTCATTCGGGCCGTTCGCCGCTTGAGACCGGCCCCCAGAGCGGTATTTCTGTTTGGCAGCCTGGCTCGCGGCGCCCGCGATTTCCGCGATGTCGACCTGCTTTGTGTCGTTTCGAATGAACACGATAAAGAGCCGTTACACGACGCAGTCGCTGGAGGCTTCGGCGTCATACGTCGCCGCTACAAGGTTCCGGTCAGCGCCATCATCGCCGCCGAAGCCGAGCTCGGTTCCGCGAGGCTCGCTTCCATAATTGACGCCATTCGGCGCGAAGGCACTCTCATATGGGGTGTCCCATCATCCGAACTCCGGGAAGTGAGGAAACTCGAGTTTTCTCAAGGCGCATAGACCGTGACCCGGAAGCGGCCAGCCTCGAGTGTGGATCGATCGCTTGCCGTCAGCTATTTCGACAAAGCCGTCAGATTCAAGACCGACGCAGAGAAGATGCTGCAGCTTGCCGATGAGTTCAGCGGCAACGGCATCGCAGTACTCTGCGTTCATGCGGCGATCGCCTACGCAGACGCCATTGCCATATTCGCGGCAGGACGAAAATCCAAGAGCGGAGATCACCGCGATGCCGCGCCTTTCCTTGCCTCCGCTATCCCTATCCGCAGCATTGATGACAAGGCTGCAATGCGGGCCTTTGAGGTTATCCTCAGCCGCAAGGATGAAGTGTCCTACATGCAGGATTTACTCAGCCGCAGTCCTGCTCGACAAGCTCCACTCATTCGCCCGGTGGGCTGAGAAGACTTTCCGTAATCTGCAAGGGGGGGCGCGCTGAACACCATGGGTCCGAAGAAAGATACCCAGTCAGCGCGAACCGGCTCTCAGTCAGGACTTTGAACAGACTCCCGAGTCGCCTCGGTGTCATCGGCTCTCTCATCCACCCGCAGGCGATAACCGAGGCCGGCTTCCGTGACGAGGTAGCGAGGCTTGTGCGGATCGGGCTCCAACTTGTTGCGCAGGTTCTTCACACACACGCGCAGGCTCCGGGTGTCGCCCAGCCGCTCCGGGCCCCACACTTCGCGCACCAGCTGGTTCTGCACCACGATCGAGCCCAGGTGGCGCGCGAGGCATTCGAGGACGCGGTATTCGAGCGGAGTCAGATGGATCTCTCCCTCCGGACCGTGCGTCTCGCGCCGGGCCAGGTCGATTTCGATGCCGCTCAGGTGGAGCACGGAGGCCTGGTCCGCGCTGCGCACATTTCGACGTAGCGCAGCACGGACTCGCGCCAGCAGCTCGGGTGCGCTGAAGGGCTTCGTCACGTAGTCGTCGGCCCCCGCATCCAGCGCGGCGATCTTCTGCTCCTCCATGGTGCGCGCCGACAACACGATGACCGGCACAGGTGACCAGGCGCGGACTTTGCGGATGACCTTCAAGCCATCGCCGTCGGGCAAACCCAGATCCACGAGCAGCAGGTCGGGCTTGTGACTGCGCGCTTCGATCTCGGCCCGCAGGGCCGTGTCGGCTTCCACGACACGATAGTCTTCCGCCTCGAGCAACACGCGCAACACATTGCGGATCTCGGGCTCGTCCTCGATGACGAGAATCTGGTGCATCGCCTGCGTCACGGCTCCTCCGCGGGCAACGTCAACTCGAAACGGGCTCCACCCCCTTCGCGACGCTGCGCCTCGATCTCACCGCCGTGAGCATGAACGATGGCCTGGCAGATCGCCAGGCCCAATCCCACGCCGACGACGGTGCCCTCGCCGCTGCCCCGTTGAAACTTGTCGAACAGGCGCTCCGGGTCACCCACGGGCAGCCCTGGGCCCTCGTCTTCCACGACCACCCGGACGAACGCCCCGTCAACCATCGCCGACACATGGACACGTGTGCCCGGCGGCGTGTACTTGGAGATGTTGTCAAAGAGGTTCGAGAACACTTGGACGATGAGAGTGGCATCCACATGGACCGGCGGCAGGTCGGCCGGAATGCGCAGCTCGACGGGATGCCGGGTCAGCTTGGATTCGAGATTGCTCAGTGCCGCGCCCACGAGATCGTCCAGTGTCTGCCAATCCCGCCGCAGCGCGATCTGCCCGGACTCGAAGCGCATGAGGTCGAGTACATTGGACACGAGCTCGGACATCTCGCGCGCCTTGGTCTCGACGGAACGCGCGAGCGCGACGCGAGTCCCTTCGTCGAGGGCGGAGCCGTGCTGCGCCAGCGCGCTGCCCGCTCCAGCGATGACCGACAAGGGCGTCCGCAGGTCGTGAGAAATGGAAGCCAACAGCGTGTTGCGCAAGCTCTCGCGTTCCGAATTGAGCCGGGCCGCCTCGGCTTTCTCCGCCAGCTGCGCCCGCTCGACGGCCAGGCCGATCTGTCCGGCAAAAGTCTCGAGCAGGTGCCGCTGCTCCGGCAGCAACACGCGCCGTGGATTCGACGGCGCCACGGCAAGCACGCCCAGCTGTTTCCCACCTTCGATCAGGGGCATGTACAACGCGGACGCCGCCGGCAGGGTATCGGTCCCCAAGCCCGCCTGGCGCCCATGATCGACTACCCACTGCGCTACCGCCAGATCGGCCCCGCGCAGCGATATCTCGAGCGGCACGTCACGCGGATGGGTCAGTTTGCCCGACGCGTTGATCAGCAGAACCACGGCCTGGCACTGGAAGACCTCGGCCACGTGACTCACGGCAACGCGGGCCAGGCTCTCGAGACCACGCGTGGCCACCAGCTCACGGCTCATCGCATACAACAGCGCGGTGCGGCGCTCGCGGGCGCCCGCGACCCGGGTCTGCTGGCGCACACTCGCCATCAGGTTCGCGATCACCAGCGCAATGGTCAGCATGACCGCGAAGGTCACGAGATATTGCACATCGGAAATGGCAAGGGAGAAGCGCGGCGGAACGAAGAAGAAGTCGAAGGCAGCCACGTTCACCGCCGCCGTAAGGAGCGCGGGGCCGCGGCCGAACCTCAGGCCGGCGACCGTCACACCGAGCAAGTACACCATCACGAGATTCGACAGCTCGAAGCGCGGATACATGGCGAAGGCCAGCCCCGTGCAGACCGCCGTGGTGAACAGTGCCCACGCGTACCGCTCCCAGCGAATCGGCCGGCCATTCTCGTCGGGAAATGCACGGATCGCGGGCTTACGCGGCGCTGCCCGCTCCTCCGCCGCGGATATGGTAATGACATCGAACGTCCGCGCGTTCCGAATCAACTGCTGCGGCGTCGAAGGACGCAACCACCTGCGCCAACCCCGCGCCTTTGGCGCGCCGACGATGACGCGGGTCGCATTCCGCGTCCGCGCATATTCCAACACAACCGCAGCGGCTGACGGCCCATCCAGCGTTACCGTCTCCGCGCCAAGCGACTCGGCCAAGCGAAGAACATCGATGCGACGATCGCGCTCGACATCGGAGAGGCGGAGCAATTCCGGTGTCTCGACGTAAACAACCGTCCAGGCGGCATCGAGAGCATCGGCAATCCGCTTTCCGGCTCTCACGAGCTGTTCCGCCTGCTCGTCGGGCCCGACAGCCACCAGCACACGATCACCGGCCAACCGCGCACGACCCCGATCCGCCGGAAGAGCGCGAGCGGCCGCCTCGACGCGATCCGCGACCTTGCGGAGCGCGAGCTCGCGCAGCGCCATGAGGTTCGGTGTGCGGAAGAACCGCTCCACCGCAGTAGCCACCTCGTCGGCGACATACACCTTCCCTGCGCGCAAGCGCGCCAGCAAGTCGTCGGGAGGCAGGTCGATGAGCTCGATATCGGCGGCTTCATCGAACACCTTGTCAGGCAGCGTCTCGCGCTGACGAACTCCGGTGATCTGGTAAACGAGATCGTTCAGACTCTCCAGATGCTGGACATTGACCGTCGTCCAGACATTGATGCCGGCGTCGAGGAGCTCTTGAATGTCCTGCCAGCGCTTCGGGTGCCGCGGCGGCGGATCGCCGCCGATGGCGTTCGAGTGAGCCAGCTCATCGACGAGGAGGATCGCGGGATGACGCTTCAAAGCCGCGTCGAGATCGAACTCGCGACGTACGATGCCGCGGTAGGTGACCGGCAGGAAGGGAAGCTGCTCGAGCCCTTCGAGGAGCCGCTCGGTCTCCACCCGACCATGGGGCTCGACGTAGCCGACTACGACATCGGTACCGTTCGCGCGCATATTACGCGCCGCCTCGAGCATGGCGTATGTTTTACCAACACCGGCGGAAGCGCCAAAGAAAATGCGCAGCCGCCCACGTTGGGCGCGAGCTTCCTCGGCCTGGACATGGGCGAGCAACACATCCGGATCGGGCCGCGCTTCGGCCATCAGGTTACTTCAGGACAGGTCACTTCAGCCTTTCGAGCGCCAGGTTCAGTTCCAACACGTTGACACGGGGCTCACCCAGTATACCCAGCCGGCGGCCTCGTGCGTGAGCGGCTATGAGCGCCTCCACGACCTGCGGCTTCAGGCCGCGCGAGCGCGCTACGCGGGGCACCTGATACTCGGCGGCGGCAAGGGTGATGTCGGGATCGAGCCCGCTGCCCGAGGCGGTGACCAGATCCACCGGAATGGGGGTCCGCTGGGCCGGATCGGCCGCCCGCAGGGCCTCGACCCGCGCCTTGACGGCGTCAGTGAGCGCCGGATTCAGCGGACCGAGATTCGAGCCGCCGGAAGCCAGGCCGTTGTAAGGCTGCGGCGCGGTGGCGGAGGGGCGGCTCCAGAAATGGCCGGGGTCACTGAAGCTTTGGCCGATCAGCCGGGAGCCTGTCACCTTGCCGTCGCGCAGCACCAGGCTGCCGCCGGCCTGGCGGGGGAAGACCGTCTGTGCGATTCCGGTTATCAGCAGCGGGTAGGCGATGCCGGTGACGGCAGTCAGGATGAGGAACAGAACGAGAGCCGGACGTAAGGTGGCAGCCATGGGAGTCTTCCGTCAAACGAGATGCGTCACGACCAACGCAATGTCGATGAGCTTGATACCCGCGAAGGGAATCACGATGCCACCGACGCCGTAGATGAGCAGATTGCGGCGCAAAAGGACCGCCGCGCCGAGCGGCCGGTACTTCACGCCCTTCAGCGCCAATGGAATGAGGCACACGATGATCAGGGCGTTGAAAATAACAGCCGACAGAATCGCCGAGAACGGGCTCGCGAGCCGCATCACGTTGAGCGCATTCAGCTGCGGGTAGGTCGAGGCGAACGCGGCCGGAATGATCGCGAAGTACTTCGCGAGGTCGTTCGCGATGCTGAACGTGGTGAGCGAGCCACGGGTCATCAGCATCTGCTTGCCCGTCTCCACCACTTCGATGAGCTTCGTCGGGTTGGAGTCCAGGTCGACCATGTTCCCGGCTTCCTTGGCGGCCTGGGTGCCGGTGTTCATGGCCACCGCAACATCCGCCTGCGCCAGTGCCGGCGCGTCGTTCGTGCCGTCGCCCGTCATGGCGACGAGCCGCCCCTCCGCCTGATGCCGCCGAATCAGAGTCAGCTTGGCCTCGGGAGTGGCTTCCGCGAGGAAGTCATCGACGCCCGATTCGGCTGCGATCGCAGCGGCGGTCAGCGGGTTGTCGCCCGTGATCATGACCGTCTTGATGCCCATGCGGCGCAACTCGCCGAACCGCTCCTTGATCCCGCCTTTGACAATGTCCTTGAGCTCGATGATGCCCAGCACACGCGGGCCATCGCTCACCAGCAACGGTGTGCTGCCCCTGCGGGCAACTTCCTGCACCGTGGTGAGAATCGTCTTGGGAAAGACCTGTCCCAGTGCCTCGATGTGCTTCTGGATCGCAGCCGGAGCCCCCTTGCGCACCTGCCGGTCGCCGATGTCGACGCCGCTCATGCGAGTGTGCGCGGAGAAGGGCACGAACGTGGCCGAGAGGGCACGTAAGTCGCGCTCACGCAGGTTGAAGCGCTGCTTCGCAAGCACGACCACACTGCGCCCCTCAGGGGTCTCGTCAGCGAGCGAGGCAAGCTGCGCGGCACTCGCCAGCTCCTCCTCCGAGACACCGGCAGCGGGAATGAACGTGGCGGCCTGCCGATTGCCCAGGGTGATCGTGCCCGTCTTGTCCAACAGCAACACGTCGACATCGCCCGCGGCTTCCACCGCGCGACCCGATGTGGCGATCACGTTGGCCTGCATCATCCGGCTCATGCCCGCCACGCCGATCGCGGACAGCAGGCCCCCGATGGTCGTCGGAATCAGGCACACCAGCAGGGCAATCAGCGCCGTGATCGTGATGGGAACGCCGAGCTTCGCGACCTCGACACTGTAGAGCGAGTAAGGCAACAGGGTAGCGGTCGCAAGGAGGAAGACCAGCGTGAGCGCGACCAGCAGGATGGTGAGCGCAATCTCGTTCGGCGTCTTCTGCCGCCTGGCCCCCTCCACCATGGCAATCATGCGATCGATGAAGGTCTCACCGGGATTGGCGGTGATGCGCACGATGATCCAGTCGGACAACACCCGCGTGCCGCCGGTCACCGACGAGAAGTCTCCCCCGGACTCACGGATGACCGGAGCCGATTCACCGGTGATCGCGCTCTCGTCCACGGACGCTGCGCCTTCTACGACCTCACCGTCACCAGGAATGTAGTCGCCCGCCTCCGCCAGCACGATATCGCCTTTGCGGAGTTGGTCCGCGCGAATACTCGACTGTCTCGAGCGATCGGCCGGGTCGGCGAGCTTCTTGGCGAGAACCGCCTGCTTCAGCCCACGGAGCGCGGCCGCCTGTGCCTTGCTGCGGCCTTCGGCAAGGGCCTCGGCGAAGTTGGCGAACAGTACGGTGAACCATAGCCAGATCGCCACGTTGAGAATGAACCACGGGGGCGCCTCGCCCCGCCCCACCAGCGCTTGCACCCACAGCACCGTCGTTACGATGCTGCCGATGTAAACGACGAACATCACCGGGTTGCGCCATTGCACCCGCGGATCGAGCTTGCGGAAGGAGTCGACGAGCGCGGGCCCCACCAGAGCGCGATCGAACATCGACAGCTTGCTCGCCAGCTTGGGGCGTGGCGCCGCGGGAGTCGCCGCGACAGGAGCGCCCAACGCGGAATTCTTGAGTGTCTCAGCCATTTTCAACCGCCCCACAGAACGAGGTGCTCAACGACCGGCCCGAGGGCCAGTGCCGGAACGAAGGTCAGCGCTCCCACCAGCAACACGGTGCCGATCAGGAGGATGATGAACGTGGGTCCATAGGTAAGCATGGTGCCCGCCGTCACCGGCACGCGCTTCTTCGCTGCCAGGGAACCGGCAACCGCCAACACGGCGGCAATCGGCCAGAAGCGCCCCAGCCACATCACGAGCCCGAGCGTCGTGTTGAAGAAAGGGGTGTTGGCCGACAGGCCGGCAAAAGCGCTGCCGTTGTTGTTGCCCGCCGAAGTGAAGGCGTACAGGATTTCCGAAAAGCCGTGCGCGCCGGGATTGGCGACGCCCGCTTTACCGTCGGCCACGCTTACCGCCACAGCCGTGCCGAGCAGCACGATGAACGGCATCACCAGGATGGCGATCGAGCTCATCTTCATCTCGAACGCTTCGATTTTCTTGCCGAGATACTCGGGTGTCCGCCCGATCATGAGCCCGGCGATGAACACTCCGATGATGGCGAAGATCAACATCGAATAGAGGCCGGTGCCGACACCGCCGAGCACGACCTCGCCGAGCTGCATGTTGAAGAGCGGGACGAGGCCACCGAGCGGAGTGTACGAGTCGTGCGTGGAGTTCACGGCACCGGTGGAGGTGCCCGTGGCAATGGTGGCGAACAAGGCCGAGGCGGCGATCCCGAGGCGGGTCTCCTTACCCTCCATGTTACCGCCGGACTGCTGCGCGCTGGCCGTCTGGTCCACCCCGAGAGCGGCGATGCGCGGATTGCCGAGCTGCTCGCTGTGCGCCGCGAGCGAGAGGAGGCCGACGAACAGGATCACCATCGCCGCGAGCACGGCCCAGCCCTGGCGAGTGTCCCCCACCATCCGGCCGAAGGTGTAGGTCAGCGCGGCCGGAATCAGGACCATGGCCAGCATCTCGAGAAAGTTCGAGAACGGGGTCGGATTCTCGTACGGGTGGGCCGAGTTGGCGTTCGTGAAGCCACCGCCGTTGGTGCCCAGCAGCTTGATCGCCTCCTGGGAGGCGACCGGCCCCATGGGCAGCGTCTGCTTCCGGGTGGTCAGGCTCTCCAGGATCGGGTTGCCCGCCGCATCCTTGAGAGCATTCCCGGCCGCATCCGTCTTCGGCGCCTGATAGGCGAGCGTCTCGACGGTCGGGACGTCTTTGTAGGCGCTGAAGTTCTGCACCACGCCCTGGCTGACGAGGACGACCGCCACGAGGCTCGACAGAGGAAGAAGAATATAGAGCGTAGCCCGGGTCACGTCCGTCCAGAAGTTCCCGATGGACTGCGCCGAGTGCCGTGCGAACCCGCGGATCAGGGCCACGACGACCACGATGCCCGTGGCCGCGGAGAGGAAGTTCTGCACGGCAAGACCTGCCATCTGGGTGAGATAGCTCATGGTCGACTCGCCCGAATACCCCTGCCAGTTCGTGTTGGTGACGAAGCTGATGGCCGTATTGAACGAGGAGTCCGGCGAGACGTTGGTGAACTGCTGCGGGTTGAGCGGGAGCCACTGCTGTACGCGCTGCAGCGCGTACAGGACGATCGCACCCAGGGCGTTGAAGACCAGGAGTGCGATCATGTACCGCTTCCACCCCATCTCGGCGCTCGGGTCGACGCCGGAGGCGCGGAAGATGAGCCTCTCCAACGGTGCGCCGACGCGCAGCGCCCAGATCGGCCTGCCCTCCATCACATTGGCCATATACAGCCCGAGGGGCCGCACGAGCGCGAGCACCACGAGCAGGAAGACGGCGAACAACGCCAACATCGCGGGCGTCATCAGAATTTCTCCGGCTTGAACATGGCGTACAACAGATAGATGCACAGCCCAAGAGCGAGCAGGCTGCTCACGACATAGAGGGCGTTCACTCGATGCCTCCCAGGCGGGCGAGCGACCGCACGATCCAATAGGTCACCGCGAACAGGGCAATGACCGACACAACGAATAGAGCGTCCATCGATTTTTCCTGGTGAAGACGGGGCAAGGTACTGCCCGGCCGGTGAGGGGCGCGTTAAGAAAAGGCGGGTCGCGCAAGCCGGGCGCCGGTGGGATGCAGGTCAAGAATCCGAAGAAAAGAGCGGCAAGTGACGACTCGGCCACACTTCCCGCACCCCCACGGCTGTTATGTTCCGTGCGCACCAGCTTCAGGCTTCGAGCGCCGGACGATTAGCACCGCGTACGGCCGCCCGGACGGGCACGCCTGGGCTGTCCGCCAAACGGGGAATTCACGCCGAACGGGGTTCTACTTCAATGGATCTAGTGTCTCTCGAATCTTTGCAGCATCTGGTGAGCTCGATTGCGCTCAACGACAGCAGTCTCGCCCTGATCGCCCTGCTGGGTGGCATGGCCGCCGGCTGGATCTTCACGAACTGGCGCGAGCAGCAGGTGCGCACGAAGCGGGCGAAGATCGACCGCCACTAGCCGCCACCAGCCGCCGCTAGCCGGCCGATCCGGGGCGGCCGCAGCAGGCGCGCCCCAAGTCCGACACGCTCCTTGGGGACAGCAGCGGCATACGACTTGCTAGCCCCCTCGTTGTGGCTGGGACACGAGGGACTCGAGGGGGCATGCGTTTTCTCGCACTTTGCACTGATTACGACGGCACACTGGCGACCGGCGGCCGCCTCCTGCCCGATACGGTGAGCGCGCTGGAGCGTCTGCGAGCCTCCGGACGGCGCCTCGTCCTGGTGACCGGACGCGAGCTCGATGATCTGCAGCAGGTCTGCTCGCGCCTCGACCTCTTCGACTTCGTGGTCGCCGAAAACGGCGCCCTCCTTTATGAGCCTCCGACCGGGGAGGAGACCCCCCTCGCCGCCCGCCCGCCCGAGTCCTTCGTCAGAGCCCTGACCGCGCGCGGCGTCGGGCCGATCTCGGTCGGCCGGGTCATTGTCGCGACCTGGGAGCCTCACGAGGCGGCCGTGCTCGCCGTCATCAAGGATCTGGGCCTCGAGCTGCAGGTCATTTTCAACAAGGGCGCCGTCATGATCCTGCCCGCCGGCGTCAACAAGGCGACCGGACTGGCGCACGCGCTCGAGAAGATGGAGCTGTCCCCACGCAACACGGTCGGCATCGGCGACGCGGAGAACGACCACGCGCTGCTGGCCTACTGCGAGTGCTCGGCCGCGGTCGCCAATGCGCTCCCGACCCTCAAGGAGGCCGCCGACATCGTGACGGCCGGGGATCACGGGGCCGGCGTGGTGGAGCTGATCGACGAGATGCTCCGGGACGACCTCGCTTCGCGCGAGCCCCGGCTGCAGCGGCACCATGTGCTCCTCGGTACGGACTCACAGACGCTCGAGGTGCGCGTTGCGCCTTATGGCGAATCCGTCCTCATCCTCGGAGCCACCGGCAGCGGCAAGTCAGAGCTGGCGGCCCGGCTGCTCGAGCACGTCGCGGCACTGGGCTACACCTTCTGCACGATCGACGTCGAAGGCGGCTACGACACTCTCGGTAGGGCAGTCTCACTCGGCAGCCCCGGCCGGCCGCCCACCGCGAGCGAAATCCTCAAGCTTCTGCGCAGCGCCGATGAAAGCGCCCTGGTGAACCGTGCCGGCCTGCCGGACGTGGATCGCCTGTCATTCCTCGAGGCCCTCATGCCGCAGCTCGACGAGCTGCGCGGCCGCGCGGGCCACCCGCACTGGATAGCCATCGACGAGACACCACACCTGCTGC
>DASZVD010000263.1:0-4246 GCA_035547375.1 Steroidobacteraceae bacterium | reverse complement strand
AGCGGCGAACGGTCGGTGCCGGTGCGCAACGTGTGCTCGGCGGAGACGAAATCGTAATTCGGCAGCAGGAAGCCCGCTTCGATCCGCGCCATGTTCAACGCGCGCGAGCCTATCGGCCGGATGGCACGGGAGCGGCCGGCCTCCAGCAATCCGTCCCAGACCCGCTCTGCGTCCATGGGGCTCATCCACAGCTCGTACCCCAGGTCTCCCGTGAACCCGGTGCGCGAGGCGAGCAGCGCCGCCCCAGCCGCGGAAAAGTGCCCCAGCTCGAAGGGTTTCAGGCGCTCGATGCCCACGAGCCCCAACTTCTTGAGGACGGCACAGGACGTCGGCCCCTGTACCGAAAGAGCGGCAATGTCCTGTGTCACTTCGGCGATCTCGACATCGAAGCCGATCGCCGAGTCCAGCAGCCAGTCGAGCTGCCGCTCGCCGGTGCACAGCCGGTATTCGGTCTCGCCGAGGCAGAAGACGGTGCCGTCGTCGATGACGTGCCCGGCATCGTTGCACCAGACGGTGTACGCCACTCGCCCCGGCCGGAGCTTGCCCAGGTCTCGGGTCATCATCCGGTTGAGATAGCGCGCCGCCCCAGGGCCTGCGATCCGGTACTTCACCATCGGCGTGAGGTCGTACACCGAGGTCGCGTTACGAATCGCGAAATACTCCTGTTCGACACTCGTGAACACATCGACCGTGGTGTAGCCGGCCCACGGGATGAAGCTGTCGACCTGACTGAGCGCCCGCGCCCGATCGTGGAAGGGCGTCTTGAGGAGCGGTTGCCGATAGTGCGGCTCGCTTTCGGTCAACATCAGGCCGCCTCCCCTCGCGCGTGCGCCGGGCTCTTCAGCACCTGTCGCGCGGCGTTATGTCCAGCGACGCCCATGACGCCTCCGCCCGGATGCGTCCCCGCGCCGCAGAGGAACAATCCCGGCAACGGTGTACCGTACTGCGCAGCACCCGGGACGGGACGCACCATGAGAAACTGATCGAGCGCCAGCTCGGCGTGGTGCCAATGCCCGCCGCTGATCCGGAATTCTCTCTCGATGTCGGCGGGCGTCAACAGCTCGGTCGCGGTGAGCGAGTTCCGCAGGCCTGGCGCATGGTTGTCGAGAATGTCGACCACGATCTCGGCGAGGCGCTCCTTCTGCTGTTCCCAATCGCCCGTGGCGAGCTGGTAAGGCACGTACTGCACAATGACCGAAAGGACGTGCCTGCCCGCCGGCGCGAGTCCCGGATCCGCAACGGTCGGCACGGTAACTTCCAAAATGGGCGCCAGCGAAAACTCACCATACTTGGCGTGATTGAACGCACGCTCGATGTACTCGAGCGACGGCGACACCAGCAAACGCCCACGCAACGCCGCGCCGTCCAGGCCGTTGAAGGAAGGCAGACGGTCGAGCGCGAGGTGCATTTTCGCCGTCAGGCCCCGGGCACGCAGATGCTTGATGCGGCGAACGAATCCGGTGTCGAGGTGCTCACTACCCAACAGGCTCAGGAAGGTCGTCTTCGGATCAGCGTTCGAAATGACCGCCCGCGCCGAAAACGACTCGCCGGACCGCAGCACCACGCCAGCGGCACGGTCCTCCTGCACGAGAATGCGCTCGACCGGCGCCTCGGTTCGAATCACGACTCCGGCCTCGACAGCGGCTCTCGCCAACGATTGCGCCAGCGCGCCGAGGCCGCCCGTGGGCATCGCGAGAGAGCCGCCGGCCGCCCCCGAGGCCGCAAGCCGGTAAAGCAGCGTGAAGACCGAGCCAGGCGAGCGCGGCGCGAAGTTCGACCCCACCACGGCATCGAATCCCAACGCTCCTTTCAGCAAGGGCGTCGCGAAATGCTCATCCAGCAGATCCTGAACGCACATCCCGCCGATCCGCAGCAACTCCCGCATGTCGCGCCGTCCGAGGCGGCGAATCCGCCACCCCATGCGCAGCAGCGCCGCGCGGTCACCCCAGGAGTCGGTGCCCAGCCGCGGCGGACCCGACTCGAGCACAGGTTGCAGAGCTTCCGCGAGGCGCCGCAGACGCGCGCTGTAGAGGGGAAAAGCAGCGGCGTCCGACGCCGATCGGGCGGCGAGAGCCGTTACATCGGCAGAATCGATCGGCAACGGTGAGCTGTCCATCGACAGCGCCGTCGTGGGCATGCGGTCCGACGCGAGACTGAGCCCGTGCGTTGCGAGACTCAGCTCCTGCACGAGTGACTGCGGCATCAGATGGAGTAGATGTGCGCACGCCGAAACGCGATAACCCGGCGAGAACTCGCGTGTGATCGCGGCGCCGCCCACCTGGCCAGCCGCTTCCAACACCAGCACGGAGCGGCCGCCACGGGCGAGATAGGTCGCGCAGACGAGGCCGTTGTGGCCACCACCGATGACGATGCAATCGTATTTGTTGCCGGCGGGCACTGGACTGGAGCGGCTCATTGGGCGGCTTTCCGCAGATCGCGCAAGATGGCGCCCGCCGCGTTCGCGCCGGGCGCTCCCATGACACCTCCGCCGGGGTGCGTGCTCGAGCCGCACATGTACATGCCACGAACCGGCGCGCGATACTGTGCGTAGCCCGGAATCGGACGGTTGAACAACAGCTGGTCGAAGGTCAGCTCGCCCTGGAAGATATTTCCTTCCGTCAGGCCGACCTCGTTCTCGATGTCCCAGGGCGTGCGGATTTCCGCGTGCAGGATCAGGTCCTTGAAGTTCGGGCTGTGTGCGGCGATCGTGTCGATGACCGTTTTTCCGAAGGCCTGACGGCGCTCGGCGTTCCACTCGCCGTCCGCCAGCTTGTAGGGACAGTACTGCACGAACACCGACATGTAATGCTTGCCGTCCGGCGCCATGGTGGGATCGATTTGCGACGGGATCAGCATGTCGATGTACGGCGCACGGGACCACCGGCCTTCCTTCCAGTCATCGTACGCACGCTCCATCATCTCGATGGTGTCGGTCACGTGCATGTCGCCCCGCGTGCTCGGCGAGCCGGCGGGAATGGCCGGAAAGCGCGGCAGGCCATCGAGCGCGATGTTGAGCTTACCCGAGGAGCCGCGGATCTTGAAATTGCGGACTTGCTCGACGAACTCCACCGGCAGGTCCTTGGCATCCATGGACTCGAGGAATGTGCGGCGGACGTCCATGTTGGAAACCACCACCGGCGCGTGGATCTCCTCGCCGCTCTCGAGCGCGACTCCGTATGCGCGGCCATTACGGACCAGGATCTGCTCGACGGGTGCCGCGCTGCGGACGGTGCCGCCGCTCGCCTCGAGAGAGGCCGCCAGCGCCTTCGTGATCGAGCCCATCCCACCGCGCGCAAAGCCCCAGGCGCCGACGGCACCGTCGATGCTTCCCATGTAGTGGTGCAGCAGGACATATGCCGTGCCCGCGGAGCGCGGCCCCAGTGCCGTACCGATAATCGAGCTTCCGGCCAGGTGCGCCTTGACGATGTCGCTCTCGAAATACTCATCGAGAAAATCAGCGCAGCTCATCGTCCAGAAGCGCAGCGTGTCATACATCCGCTCTTCGCCCAAGCGCTGGAAGTGCCGCCCCAGGTAGAGCAGCTCCATGATGTCACGCGGCTTGAAGGAAGTCGGATCGGGCGGCTCACGCAACAACAACGGCTTGATGAACCGGCAATGGCGCAGCATGTCGCGCAGATAGCGCTCATACGCTTCGGCATCCCGCTTCGAGTGCCGGGCGATCTCGCGCCGCAGGGCGTCGTGGTTGTCGTACAGTGCCAGGTGCTCGCCATTTCTCATCATGGTGCAGCCCCCCTCGTACGGGATGACCTGCAAGCCGAAGCGCGGCAGCTCCAGGCCGCGGATGATCTCCGTGCGCAACAGGCTGCACACGTACGAACAGTTCGAGTATGTGAAGCTCTCGTAGAGCTGCCGGCTCACCGCGGCGCCGCCGATATAGGAATTGCGCTCGAGAACCAGGACATCGAGGCCGGCGCGCGCCAGGTAGCACGCGGCCACCAGGCCATTGTGACCGGCGCCGATGACGATCGCGTCATGGCGCCCGCCGTTGCCGTTTTTGACGACCCCCATTGCCGCAGCAGCCGCGCGGGTCAGGCAGGCATCTTGCGCGTGACCGGCACCGACTTGAGCGTCGTGTCGATCGCGATCTCGAACGCCGTCAAAGTGTCCCGCAGGCACGAGTCGTCGTGGGCCGCCGAGACGAACCAGGGCTCACGCGAATCCGGCTCGCAGAGCACGCGCTCATCGTGCAACACCTTCGCCGCCGCATCGTAGAAGGTGTAGTCGC
>DASZVD010000262.1:0-11252 GCA_035547375.1 Steroidobacteraceae bacterium | reverse complement strand
TCCAGCCGGTCCCGCAGCCGCGGCTCGTGAGCTTCGACATGCTGCACCTGCCGGTCTACAGCGACGCCGATCCCATCGCCCAGAAAACCCTGGCGTTGGCCGAGCGGCTGAACGGCTTCGAGGAAGTCGTCGCAGGACTTGCGGAGAGCGAAGCGCGCTACGAGTCGCGGCGCTGCCTGTCCTGCGGCAATTGCTTTGAATGTGACAACTGTTATGCCGCGTGCCCGGAACATGCGATCGTGAAACTGGGTGCGGGCCAACGCTATCGTTATGACTATGAAAAATGCACAGGCTGCGCGGTGTGTTTCGAGCAGTGCCCGTGTCATGCAATCGAGATGGTGCCTGAGCCGTAGATGGTGCGACGCACGCGTCGCGCGGGTGGCCCGTAACGGACACCCAGGATCGAGGGTGAGCGAGCAGCGTCCGCGCAAAAGGAGAGATTCGAGATGACCCAACAGGTGGCGACAATGGACGGCAACACAGCCACGGCGCACGTGGCGTACCGGGTCAATGAAGTGTGCGCAATATTTCCGATCACACCCTCCTCGCCCATGGCAGAGCTCGTGGACGAATGGTCGGCCGCGGGCCTGCGTAACATCTGGGGAAACGTTCCTATCGTCCAGGAGATGCAGAGTGAAGGAGGCGCCGCCGGGGCGCTGCACGGAGCACTGCAGGCGGGCGCCCTGACGACGACTTTCACGGCGTCTCAAGGCCTCTTGCTGATGATCCCCAACATGTTCAAGATCGCCGGCGAGCTCACGCCGACGGTCTTCCATGTCGCCGCCCGTTCGGTCGCCACCCAGGCCTTGTCGATCTTCGGGGATCACTCCGACGTGATGGCGACACGGACCACGGGATTCGCTCTCCTGTCATCCGGTGCCGTGCAGGAGGCCCACGATTCGGCGTTGATCGCCCAGGCCGCGACACTGCGGTCACGGGTCCCCTTCATTCACTTCTTCGACGGATTCCGCACCTCACACGAGCTCAACACCCTCAGCCTGCTGAGCGATGCCGACATCCGGGCGATGATCGATGACGACTGCGTCCGTGCCCACCGGGCCCGTGCCCTCGACCCGGAACATCCCTTCATCCGGGGCACCGCCCACAATCCGGACACCTTCTTCCAGGCGCGCGAGACCGTGAATCCCTTCTACGCCCAGCTGCCGGACACCGTCCAATCGGTCATGGACCAGTTCGCCGAGCGGACCGGACGACACTACCGGCTCTTCGACTATGAAGGCCCGGACGACGCCGAGCGTGTCGTCATCCTGATGGGCTCGGGTTCCGAGACCGCACGCCAAACCGGCGCGGCCTTGAGACGTGCCGGCGAAAAAGTCGGCGTGCTTCAAGTAAGGTTGTTCCGTCCCTTCTCGGCAGCGCATTTTCTCGCAGCCATCCCTGACACCTGCCGCGCGGTCGCCGTCCTAGAGCAGACGAAGGAGCCTGGCGCCACCGGCGAGCCTCTCTACCTGGATGTCATCGAAGCCTTCGCGCAGGCCGTTTCGCACGGCCGCCGGATGAGTCTGCCCAAAGTCATCGGCGGACGATACGGACTGTCGTCGAAGGATTTCAACCCTGCGATGGCCAAGGCGGTGTTTGACGAGCTGCGGCAGCCGGCGCCCCGAAATGGCTTCACCGTCGGCATCAGCGATGACGTGTCGCGGACCAGTCTCGAGTTCGATCGGAGCTATTCGATAGAGCCTGATGAAGTGACGCGCGCCGTATTCTACGGCCTCGGCGCGGACGGCACGGTGGGCGCCAACAAGAACACCGTGAAAATCATCGCCGAGGATGCGGGACTGTACGCCCAGGGCTACTTCGTCTACGACTCGCACAAAGCCGGGGCCATGACGGTCTCACACCTGCGCTTCGGGCCGCAGCCGATCCGCTCGCCCTATCTCATCCGCCGCGCAAATTTCATCGCCTGCCACCAGTTTCACTTCTTGCAGCGCATCGACGTGCTGGAATACGCAGCGGCCGGCGCCCTCTTTCTACTCAACAGCCCGTACGACGCCGCCGAGGTCTGGAATCACCTGCCGCGCCCGGTCCAGCAGCAGATCATCGACAAACGGCTCAAGCTCTTCGTGATCGACGCCAGCAAGGTTGCACGCGAGGTGGGTCTCAAAACCCACACGAACACCGTTCTGCAAACCTGCTTCTTCGCCATCTCGGGAGTGCTGCCGCGCGCTGCCGCGATCGCGCAGATCAAGAGCTCGATCCTCGCCACTTATGGAGCGAAGGGCGACGAGGTGGCGCAGCGGAACTTCAAGGCCGTTGATGACACCCTCTCGCGACTGCACGAAGTCAGCATTCCGGCGCAGGCAACCAGTCTCATCGAGCTGCCACCGGTCGTGCCGGCGACAGCCCCGCGGTTCGTGCGGGACGTAACGGCCAGGATGCTGGAGGGTCGGGGCAACGATATTCCCGTGAGCCTCATGCCGGTGGACGGAACCTTCCCTTCCGGGACGGCGGCCTTCGAGAAGCGCAATGTCGCCGACGAGGTGCCGGTGTGGCGGCCTGAGCTGTGTATCCAGTGCGGCCAGTGCAGTTTCGTATGTCCGCACAGCGTCATCCGCGCGAAATATTATGCCGTGGATCGTCTCGCGGATGCGCCACCGAGCTTCAAATCGGCGCCTGTCAACGCGCGTGGCTACCCGGATGTGCGCTTCACCCTGCAGTTTTATGTCGAGGACTGCACGGGCTGCGGGCTCTGCCTCGAGGCCTGTCCAGCCCGGAGCCCGGCCGATCCGGACGTCAAGGCGATCAACTTCGAAGCGAAGACCCCTTTGGTGGAGCCCGAGCGCGCCAACCTCGCATTCTTCGAGCGCTTGCCGGTCAACGACCGGGCGCGAGTCGATTTCGCGAACGTGCGCGGCGTGCAATTCCTGGAGCCCCTGTTCGAGTTTCCCGGCGCGTGCGCCGGCTGTGGCGAGACGCCTTATCTCAAGCTGCTCTCCCAGCTTTTCGGCGACCGGATGACGGTGGCCAATGCCACCGGGTGCTCCTCGATCTACGGGGGCAATCTGCCGGCCACGCCGTGGAGCTGCAACGGTGAAGGGCGCGGCCCGGCCTGGTCCAACTCTCTCTTCGAGGACAATGCGGAGTTCGGGTTGGGCATGCGCCTGGCAGCCGACCAGCAGCTGCTGCTCGCCAGGACGCTCCTGCAGTCCCTCTCGTCGCAGCTCGGCGTGGAGCTCGTCGAGGCGATCCTGAGCGCCCCGCAAATCCAGGAGTCCGAGATTCGCTCCCAGCGCATCCGCGTGGGTGAGCTCAAAACCAAGCTGCTCACGCTGGCGCAAGGTAACGAGGCGGCGCGCGATCTGCTTTCCGTGGTCGATCACCTGGTCCGGCGAAGCCTGTGGATCGTCGGCGGCGACGGCTGGGCATACGATATAGGCTATGGCGGCCTCGACCATGTCCTGGCGAGCGAGCGCAACGTGAACGTTCTCGTCCTCGACACCGAGGCCTATTCCAACACCGGCGGCCAGGCCTCCAAGGCGACGCCGCTCGGCGCCATCGCCAAGTTCGCCTCGGCCGGCAAGCGTGTTCAGCGTAAGGACCTGGCATTGCAAGCGATCGCCTATGGCCACGTCTACGTGGCTCAGGTCGCCATGGGCGCCAATCCCCAGCAGACCCTGCAGGCCTTTCGCGAAGCGGAGGCCTATGACGGACCGTCCTTGATTCTGGCCTACTGTCATTGCATCGCTCACGGCTACGACCTGCGCTACGGCATGAGACAACAGGATCTGGCGACCGCGAGCGGCTACTGGCCGCTGTTCCGCTACGATCCGGCGATGCGCCGGATCGGCGCCAACCCCTTCCGGCTCGACTCACCTCGCCCGACCCTTGCGCTGCAGGAGTTCACCGACAAGGAGTTGCGTTACCGCGCATTGGCGCAGACACATCCCCTGGAGGCGCAGGAGTTGCAGCGGCAGGCACAAGTGGAGGTGACCGAGAAATATCGTACCTATGAGGCGTTCGCGAGCCTCGCAGTCAGGCCGCCTTCGACGGCCCAGGCGCCTGCGGCACCCAGTGACGCTGCGGGAGCAGCGGAATGACCCGGAAATACCGCCAGGCCAGGCAACTTTGTTTGGAGCACCGATCATGACACGACCTCCAGTCGATACTACGAATCGCCCCAGCGCGGGGCCCGCCGCGGTTTCAGACAAGGCTGCACGGCCGCTCGAGCCATTGAGCCTGCCGCCGCCGCGGCAGACGGGTGGCGGAAAATTGCTCGAGGTCCTGAAGTCGAGACATTCGACGCGGGAGTACTCCGACCGACCGCTGCCGCCGCAGCTCCTGTCGGAGCTGCTCTGGGCGGCATTCGGCATCAATCGGCCGAATGGCGACCGGACCGCTCCGTACTGGCGTCATGTCATGGTCATGGACATTTATGCCGCGATGCAGGACGGTGTCTGGCTTTATGAGCCGAGTACCCACACCCTCGTGCCTCATCTGCCGAAGGATATCCGGGCGCAGACCGGCACTCAGGATTTCGTCGGCGCGGCACCGCTCAACCTCATCTATGTCGCGCATGGCGAGCGCATGCACGACGTCGATGCCGAGGATCGCCGGCTGTACGCTTCGGTCGATGCCGCATTCATCGGCCAGAACGTGTATCTGTTCTGTGCGTCCGAGGGACTTGGGACTGTCTTTCGCGGAGCGCTCGACACCGTAACGCTGGGACAGACGCTGCAATTGCCAGCGCAACAGTTCGTTACCTTCGCGCAAACGGTTGGGTATCCGCGGGCGTAGCTCAGCCGTGTACGACACGCATGGACGTCGCGTATTGCACCCGGAGGCCGCTCCCATGAGCGCCCCTGACACCGTGTCCCCGTTGCCGGCCGGCGTCATCTACACCTGCCCGATGCATCCCCAGATCCGGCGCTCGGGCCCGGGGAACTGCCCGCTCTGCGGCATGACACTCGAGCCCCTGTTGGTGGAAGCCGGCGAGGACACTTCCGAGCTCGATGACATGAGCCGGCGTCTGTGGACGAGCGCAGCGCTCAGTGTTCCGCTGCTGATCGTCACCATGAGCGAATTCGTGCCGGGGCTGGACCTGCGCCACTGGGTTGGGCGCGATGGGCTCAATTGGGCGCAGGCGGCCCTGGGCACACCCGTCGTGATCTGGGGCGGCTGGCCGTTTCTCGAGCGTGCCTGGACTTCGTTCAGAACCCGGCACCTCAACATGTTCAGCCTGATCAGCCTGGGCACCGTCGCTGCGTGGTCGTTCAGTGCCGTTGCACTGCTGTGGCCACGGCTCCTGCCCGCGGCTTTCAAGATGCACGGTGAAGCGCCGCTTTATTTCGAAGCCGCCGCCGTCATCACGACCTTGGCACTCCTCGGCCAGGTGCTCGAGCTGCGAGCCCGCTCCCGCACCAACGCTGCGATCAAATCGCTGCTCGCCCTTGCGCCTGAGACGGCACTGCGCATCGGGCCCGACGGAGTGGAAGAAGAGGTTCGCCTCGATCAGGTGCGCATCGGCGACGTGCTGCGCGTGAAGCCCGGCGGCAAAGTGCCGGTCGACGGGACGGTCACCCAGGGCCACTCGAATATCGACGAATCGATGCTCACCGGAGAGCCCTTGCCGGCGCAGAAAGCCGCCGGCAGTCGCGTGACGGCCGGTACCGTCAACCAAACCGGCTCCTTTTCGATGCGGGCGGAGAAAATCGGGGCGGATACCCTGCTCGCGCAGATCGTCCACTTGGTCAGCAAGGCAAGCCGCACCCGCGCGCCGATTCAAAAGCTCGCGGATCAGGTGTCCGCCGGGTTCGTTCCGGCCGTGATCGCGATCGCCGTCGCGGCCTTCATTGCCTGGGCGGTGCTCGGGCCACCGCCCGCCCTGGCTCATGGGCTGGTGGTCGCGGTGTCCGTCCTCATTGTTGCGTGCCCCTGTGCCTTGGGACTCGCAACGCCGATCTCGATCATGGTAGGCGTCGGCCGTGGGGCTCAGGAAGGTGTTTTAATCAAGGACGCCGAAGCGTTGGAGGTCATGGAGAAAGTCGATACGGTCGTGATCGACAAGACCGGCACGCTGACCGAAGGGAAGCCCGCAGTCCAGCGCGTCACCGCCGCGTCAGGATTCACGCCGGCTGATGTGCTTGCGTATTGCGCGGCGCTCGAGGCACTGAGCGAACACCCGCTGGCTCAGGCCATCACAACCTACGCCAGGGAACAGTCCGCACCCGTGCTCACCGTCAGTGACTTTGACTCCGTCACCGGTAAAGGCGTCCGCGGGAACGTCAACGGTAAGGCGCTCGCGCTCGGCAATTCCGCGCTCATGCAACTCGTCGGCGCCGACCTGTCACCGGTCTCGGCCGACGCGGCGCGATTCCGCACCGCTGGCGAAACCGTCATGTTCCTGGCGATCGACGGCCGTCTGGCCGGATTCATCGGGGTGGCCGATCCCCTCAAGCCGACCACGCGCCAGGGGATCGCTGAGCTCCAAGCCTCGGGCATTCACATCGTCCTGGTCACGGGCGACAACGCGACCACCGCGGCGGCCGTGGCCAAGCAGGTTGGCATCGAAGACGTGAAGGCGGAAGTGCTGCCGGAAGAGAAATACAGCCAAGTGCAGGCGTTGCAGCGTGCCGGACGCATCGTCGCAATGGCTGGCGATGGCATCAATGATGCGCCCGCGCTGGCGCAGGCCAATGTGGGAATCGCGATGGGCACCGGAACCGACATCGCCATGAATAGCGCGCGGATCGTTTTGGTCAAAGGCGAGCTCACCGGCATCGCGCGGGCGCGCGTCCTGAGTCAGAAAACCATGCGCAACATCCGCCAGAACCTGTTTTTCGCGTTCGTCTACAACTTCATCGGCGTTCCCTTGGCCGCCGGCGCCCTCTATCCGGCATTCGGCATCCTCTTGAACCCCATGATCGCAAGCGCCGCGATGGCATTGAGCTCGGTTTCCGTGATCGCCAACGCCTTGCGATTGCGCGCGCCAACCGGACCGCCGCGCCCCGTCCCTACAGTGTCAGGGAGTAAATGACCTGATTCGTGTCGTCCGGATCGCGCCGGACACTCATTCCGAGGTCACGCGCAAGCTCCCGCATGGCAACGTTGTCCGCAAGATCCACGGAATACAGTTGCTTCACCCCGTGAGTCCTGGCGTAAGCAAACAACTCCTTCGTGAGCAGCAGACCCAGGCCCTTGTGCTGCCACGCATCGGCGACCGTAACCGCCATCTCTCCAACACCGTCGCTCGGGCGCTCGGCGTAACGACTGACACCGATCTGCGTCTCACGGCCGTCCCTTTGCACGGTGGCGATAAACGCCATCGAGTGGCGGCCGTCAACGTCACATAGGCGCTTCAGCTCTTCAGGTGTGAGATTCTTGACACCGCCGAGGAAGCGATAATGCTTCGTCTGCGTGGACAAATTCCGAACGAACTCATCCTCCAGGCCGCTGTCGGCCGGGTGCATGGGCCTTATGGTCACCGATTCGCCGGCGATCACCGGATGCGTATCGACTGTGGTCATCTTGGCAGCTCCTGTCGCGGAGGTTCACGCAGTGTCATCCCAGCGTGAGAATTACACAAGATCGTGCCATCTTGACTCGTGACGATCCGCAACGGGATACGTAGGGATACGTACTCACGAGCCGCCGGCTCATGCTTCGCCGTCCACGCCGGTTATGGCGCCACCCATACACGCGTGATTTGCCGCCCATGTGACGGATCGGGCTTCTATTGCGTTAACCCTTGTGGTAACAACCGAAGCCCCACGAAATTCCCGTCCTCGCTGGACCGGTCGCCTGCGTCCACGCCGACATGCGATGCAATTCACGCGTTTCGGCTCAAGACTGTTCCGGCACAGCCGATACCCCCAGTCGACGCCGGCTGTATTGCGACCCTTCCCCACCCCAAGGGTCGCCTGACGATGAATCGCGCTCCCTCTATCGCCCCGAGCGCAGCCAGGCCCCTCGAGGCCCGATCCCCTGCCTCCAAACTCCCGTTGTGCTGATCCGTCGGCTCGAGACGATCCGGCACGAACCGCATTGAGGACCAGGCGATGACTGTTCCAGGGCCGCGTCAGGCAGCCCCTCGCGCAGCTGATCACGTTCTTCCAACAGCGTCAGGGCTACGCGCCACCCTGCGCGAGGCATTCCGCCAGGGTACGGTGGCACCCCGCCCGGGCCCGGCGCTTTCGGCGGACGAGTTCGCGCAATTTCAACGCCTGCTGCACGAGCTTGCCGGCATCTGGATCGCTCCCGCCAAGAAGGTCATGGTGGAGGGACGCCTCCTGCGTCGCCTCCAGCACCACGAGCTCGGGAGCTTCAGCGCGTACTACCGCCTGCTCGTGGAGGACGCCAGCGAGCGGCAGACCGCGATCGACCTCCTCACCACCAACGAAACCCATTTCTTCCGGGAGCCGAAGCACTTCGACTTCCTCAAGCACCAGGCGGCCCGGTTGTGCGCGCCGGGCCGCCCCCTGCGCGTGTGGAGCGCCGCGTGCTCCACCGGCCAGGAGCCCTACACCATAGCCATGGTGCTGTCGCAAGCCCTGCCTGACACGCCATGGGAGGTCTTCGCCTCCGACCTGTCGGTGCGCGTGCTCGAGCGGGCCCGCACCGCGCGCTATGACATGCAACTGACCAGTGAAATTCCCCGCGAGTACCTGCAAGCCTGCTGCCTGAAGGGAGTCGCCGAGGAAGAAGGGTACTTCACCATCGCGCCGGAGCTGTCTCGACGGGTGAGTTTCGCCCGGATCAACCTCAACGAGCCGCTGCCCTCGATGGAAGGATTCGACGTCATCTTTCTGCGCAACGTACTGATCTACTTCCAACCGGATATCAAGCGCACCGTGCTCACGCGCCTGCTGCAAACGCTGCGTCCGGGGGGATATCTGCTCGTCGGACACGCCGAGAGCCTGCACGGCCACACCGCCGGCCTCACCATGACTGCTCCGGCCATTTACCGCAAACAGCCTTAGACGCCGAGGTATCCCATGAAGCCCGAAAGATGCATCGAGGCCGGTGAAAGCCTGTTCCTGCTGCCCGGGGAAGTTTGGTTCGGCAGCGGCGCGGGCGTGCTGCAGACCATCCTCGGATCGTGCGTCGCGATCACCGCGTGGCACCCGGCGGCGCGTCTCGGCGGGATGTGTCATTTCCTCCTCCCCTCGCGCCCCGGCGGCGCACATCCTGCGAATCTGGATGGCCGGTACGGAGACGAAGCTGTGCAGCTGTTGACGAGGCGTGCGCTGGCCGCGGGCTGCGATATCCGTGAATGCGACATTCAACTCTACGGCGGGGGATGGATGTTCAGCGCGGTTCCGGACTCCTCGCGGGCGTCCAACAGCGCCCTGGAGATACCGTGGCGCAATGTCCAGCAGGCGAGATTGGCCGCATGCGCGCTGGGCGTCGAGGTTCGGGCCGAGCACACCGGTGGCAGCGGCCACCGGCAAATTCGCATGAGCCTCCTGGACGGCAGCGTGCGCGTGCTCCATACGCCGCTCGAGTGCCACGCCGGACCGACCCGGAGCGATGAATCCCTGGATCTCAGCCTTTGCGTTCACAACATCCAACTTGTGACGACCGGCCGCCAGTGAAGATATGTTTGACGCAGTCGATGTCAAGACATGCTGCGCCCGTCCGATAAGTTGACCTGAACGTCATGAACCTCACGAAGGAACCCTTGTCATGCTTGCGAATCTGAAGATCGGTGTCCGGCTGGGAGCGGGCTTTGCGCTCATCCTGGCGCTCCTCGCCGGGATCGTCCTCGAGGGACTCGGCTCCCTCGGATCCTTGAACCAGACCACGGAAGGGATCATCAACAAGCAATATCCGCGGACCGCTCTGGCCAACGACATCCGCAACGAGGTGAAGGGCCAGAGCATCAACCTGCTCGCGGCGCTCAACTCGAGTGACGCGGCGCGCTCCGGTGACGAGCTCGATGCGATCGCCACCTCCACGAAGGTGATCCTCGAGAAATTCGCCGATATCGAAAAGCGGGTCGACACGGACCAGGGACGCGAGCAGTTGAAGGCTTTGCGCGAAGCTCGCGGCCGATACGTCCAGATCCGCGACCGGGACGTGGCGTTGATCCGGTCCGGCAACTCGAGCGGCGCGAACGCCCTGCTCGCTTCGGACGTATTCCCGGCGCAGACCGCTTACTTCAAGGCTCTCGACGAGTTCGTCGATCTGCAGCACGAGCAGATCCTCCAGGCGGGAAGCGAGACGGCCCGGACCTACGAGAAGGCGCGCGCGCTGATGTTGACCATCGCCGCAGGCGCGATCGCGTTCGGCGTCGGTATCGCGATCTGGGTCACACTCAGCATTACCCGCCCCGTGACCCTGGCCGCTCATACGGCGGAGCGGCTCGCGGCCGGCGATCTCACCGTGCGCATCCAGAACACTTCCAAGGACGAGACTGGAAAAATGCTCGCGGCGATGCAGACGATGGTCACCAGGCTGTCGCAGGTGATCGGAGAGGTGCGCGCGGGAGCGAACAGCCTCTCCACGGCTTCCGAGCAAGTCTCGGCGACGGCTCAGACCCTTTCCCAAGGAGCGGCCGAGCAGGCGAGCAGCGTCGAAGAGATGTCCGCCACCGTTGAGCAGGCCACCGCATCGGTGCAGCAGAACGCCGAGAACGCGCGCGTGACGGACGGCATGGCGACAAAAGCCTCGAGCGATGCGACCGCTGGAGGGGACGCTGTTCGTCACACCGTGCAGGCCATGAAGAGCATCGCCGGCAAGATCGGCATCATCGATGACATTGCCTATCAGACGAACCTCCTTGCGTTGAATGCGGCCATCGAAGCCGCCCGGGCCGGCGAGCACGGCAAGGGTTTCGCGGTCGTGGCGGACGAGGTGCGCAAGCTGGCCGAGCGCGCCCAGGAAGCGGCCAAGGAGATCGGAGAGCTCGCCTCCGGCTCGGTCGATCAGGCCGAGCGTGCCGGCAAGCTCCTCGAGGAGATGCTGCCCTCGATCAAACGCACGAGCGAGCTGGTCCAGGAGATCGCCGCGGCGAGCGAGGAGCAAAGCGGCGGCATGAGCCAGATCAACACGGCCGTGGCGCAGATTTCCCAGGCTGCCCAGGGAAGCGCCTCGGCGAGCGAGGAGCTGGCGGCGACCGCGGAGGAAATGAGCGCGCAGGCCGAGCAACTCCAGGAGGTCATGCAGTTCTTCCGTGTCGAGGAGGCGGGAGCACTTGCAGGAGCCGCGGGCACGGCAGCACCCGCCGCCCACAGACCTCCGGCGTTCGATAAGCCGGCTCTCTCCAGGCCGTCATTGCACGTCGTGGCCGCGGC
>DASZVD010000261.1:0-7164 GCA_035547375.1 Steroidobacteraceae bacterium | reverse complement strand
CTCCCTTGAACTCGCGCAACGAGCGCCGCCCGGACAGCAGGTCGGTCATGTGCACGTCGTGGGCAACGAAGCCCGCCTTATCGAACATCGCGGCCGTCTCGGTATTGCTGTTCACACCCTCCTCGCGAAGGACGGCTATCGACGGCCGTACGCCCTTGGAGATGTAAGGCGCGGCAACATCGTCCTCGGCCTCGAAGCTCAAGGACACTGACAGGCCCGGATCGTCGGGATTGGTCTGTCCCGCGTACTCTTCATCGGCGCATTGCGGATCGTCCCGCAGGCGCCGCATCCGCCAGGACGTCTCCGACCAGGCGCGGCGCAGATCCACCCACGACTCGTCGAGCTCCACCTCGCCGACTTTCAAGGTGACGCGCATATTGCTCGTCGGCGCGCCGAGATACAGCGCCGCGGTGGCCAGGCCGTGCTTCGCCAGGATCTCGGCAAAGCGTGGCTCGTCGTCCGCCATGAGCTGCACTACGACACCGAGCTCCTCGGAGAACAGCTGTGCGAACGCCGATCCCGCGGATGCCGGCAACGCGATATCCAGTCCGCAGCGGCCTGCAAAGGCCATTTCGAGCAACGTGACGAGCAGGCCCCCGTCCGCTCGGTCATGGTAGGCGCGCAGCAGATTCGCGGCGCGCAGCTCAGCGAGCGCCGCCGTCAAATTCAACAGGCACTGCGGGTCATCGAGATCCGCGGACACGTCTCCCAACTCACCATACACCTGCGCCAGCGAGGAGCCGCCCAGCCGATTGCGGCCGCCGCCCAGGTCGATGAGCCACAGCGAGGTCGGGCGCTCGTCCATCTGCAACGCGGGAGTCAGCGTACGGCGCACGTCCTTCACGGGCGCGAACGCCGAAATGATCAGGGAGACGGGGGCTACCACACTCTTCGTGGCGTCGCCTTCCCGCCAAACCGTCTTCATCGACAAGGAATCCTTGCCCACCGGGATCGCAATCCCCAGCGCCGGGCACAGCTCCTTGCCCACCGCACGAACCGTCTCGTAAAGAGCCGCATCCTCGCCCGGCTCGCCGCAGGCGGCCATCCAGTTCGCCGACAGCCGGACCTGCTTCAGCGAGTCGATGTCGGCGGCCAGTATGTTGGTAATGGCCTCGCCCACCGCGAGACGGCCTGACGCAGGCGCGTTGATCACGGCTACCGGCGTGCGCTCGCCCATGGACATGGCCTCGCCGGCGTGCCCATCATGGTCGGCAAGCGTGACGGCGACGTCGCTCACGGGCACCTGCCAGGGGCCGACGAGCTGATCACGACTGATGAGTCCGCCGACGGTGCGATCGCCGATCGTGATGAGGAAAGTCTTGTCCGCCACCGTCGGGAAGCGGAGCACGCGATAGACCGCGTCGCGCAGCTCAATGCCCGCCATGTCGAAGGGGCGCCGCGGTGACGGGACACTGCGCACATCGCGGATCATGCGCGGCGGTTTGCCGAGCAGGACCTCGATCGGCATGTCGACCGGATCTTCCTTGAAAAGCGGGTCGCTCACGACGAGTACGCCGCTGTCGTCCATTTCGCCTATGACCGCGAACGGACAACGTTCACGCTCGGCGATCGCCGCGAATTCGTCGAGCGCCGTCGCCTCGATGGCGAGGACGTAGCGCTCCTGCGCTTCGTTGCACCAGATCTCCATCGGCGACATGCCGGGCTCGGCGCTCGGCACCGCCCTGAGATCGATGCGCGCGCCTCGATTGCTGTGCGCCACGGCCTCAGGCACGGCATTGGAAAGTCCTCCCGCACCCACGTCGTGAATGAGCGCAATGGGATTTGCGTCTCCGAGCTCCCAACACGTGTCGATAACTTCCTGAGCACGGCGCTGGATCTCGGCATTGCCACGCTGCACCGAAGCGAAGTCGAGATCGGCGCTCGAGGCGCCGCTGCCGACCGAAGACGCGGCACCGCCCCCGAGACCAATGAGCATCGCGGGGCCGCCCAACACGACGATTTTCGCGCCGACCGGCACCTCGCCCTTCTCGACGTGCGACCGCCTGATGTTGCCCAGGCCGCCGGCGATCATGATGGGCTTGTGATAGCCGCGCACACGCCCCGCCGGATCACCGGGCGCGTATTGCTCGAACGTTCGGAAGTAGCCGCAGATGGCGGGACGGCCGAATTCGTTGTTGAACGACGCCGCGCCGATCGGCCCTTCGATCATGATGTCGAGAGCCGAAGCGATGCGGGCGGGACGACCAAGCTCGCGTTCCCACGGGCGCTCGTATCCCGGGATGCGCAGATGCGACACGGAGAAACCGGTGAGCCCCGCTTTCGGCCGCGCACCGCGCCCCGTCGCACCCTCGTCACGAATCTCGCCACCGGAGCCGGTAGCCGCACCGGGATACGGCGATATGGCGGTGGGGTGATTGTGCGTCTCGACCTTCATCAAGATGTCGATCGGCTCGACGTGGCCGCCATACACGTGCGAATGTGGATCGGGGAAGTAACGCGTCCCTACACAACCCTCGATGACCGCGGCGTTGTCCCGGTACGCCGAGAGAACGCCGTGGGGACTCCGCGCGTGAGTGTGACGGATCATCGCGAACAGTGACTCGTCGCGCCGCGCTCCGTCGATAATCCAGTCGGCGTTGAAGATCTTGTGGCGGCAGTGCTCAGAGTTCGCCTGCGCGAACATCATGAGCTCGACATCGGAGGGCTCCCGGCCGAGGCGGCGGAAATTCGCCAGCAGGTACTCGATCTCATCCGCGGACAGCGCCAGTCCCAGGTCGCGATTCGCCTGCTCCAGCGACTGCAGCGGAATTCGGGACAGCGGCCTCGGTTGCGCGTGACCGAAGAGCCGCCCGGCGTCCTGGGCGTCGAGCAACACCATCTCCGTCATGCGATCGAACAGGGCGGGAGCAAGCGCCGCCAAGCGTTCGGGACCCAGCGGCTGCGAAGCGATCACGGTGTAAGTGACTCCCCGCTCGATGCGTCGAACCGCATCGAGGCCACAGACCTTGGCAATGTCGGTTGCCTTGCTCGACCAGGCAGAGATGGTGCCCTCGCGCGGAACGACCAGGAGCGTCTCGCCCTGGCGGCCACGCGTTCCCTCGATTCGGGGACCGTAGGTCAGCAGTCGCTCGAGCACTTCGCGCTCGGCCGGACCGAGCTCGCGATCCAGATCGACGAAGTGCGTGAAGCGGGACTCCAGCGCACTGACGCTCGATTCGATCGCCTGCAGTTGCGCCAGGAGTTTGGCAATGCGGAAGGCCGAGAGAGCCGGGGCGCCGGGAAGCGACAACATCGCGGAGAGGGGTCTCACTTCTTTTCGGTCGGGGGCGTGCTGTACAGGGGCATGGGGAACTGGGCAACGTTCGCCCCGCTGCCTTCCAGGGCGGTGATCTTGCTCGTGCCGTGCTTCTTCACCTCGTCGATCCGCAGGACGGAGTGCATGGGCAGGAACGTGCGCTTGACCCCCTCGAACTCGCTCTTGATCCGCTCCTCGGACGGATCGAGAACCACCGTGGAGCGCTCGCCGAACAGGACGTCCTCGACCTCTATGAAACCGAACAGGTCGCCATGGCTGACTTTGCGGGCGTAGATCTCGTAAACCTTGCCCTGATTCACGAACATGATGCGAAAAATGTGACTGGCTGCCATGGCTTGGGGGAGGACCGCTGCTAGTTTGATGCTGACATTATATGTCCGCTGGCTGCGGGGCGCTTTCGGACACTTTTTGAGTAGTGAGCTCGACTCTTGCTTGGGGAACCATGACGCTTCGCCTGCGCGTCGTCAGTGATCAGCGGCGGTCGCTCGGCGATCGCAGCAGCATCGTCTTAACGGCCGATGGGGGTACCATCGGCCGCTCGGCGGATAACGACTGGGTCCTGCCCGACCCGCTTCGTTACGTGTCCGCTCATCACGCGCGCGTGCAATTCCGTAACGGGCGGTTCTACCTGCAGGACGTGAGCACGAACGGAGTGTTCGTCAACGACGAGCCCGACCCGATATCGCGGCGCGCTCCGGAAGGCTACGAAATCCACAACGGCGACATGATCCGCGTAGGCGACTACCAGATCGTCGCGGCACTCGATGCCGAAATCGAGCAGCCTCAGGCAGACCCCCATTTTGACACGGGCGCGGCCGCCGTGCCGACCAGCATTCACGCCCTGCACACGCTCGGCCGCGCATCGCAGACCGATATCGGCGCGATGCTCAATCTCGACGACCTCCTCATCCCGGACAGTCCCACCGGCGAGGAAATGCTGCCCGTCAACGCCTACGGCCAGGCCATCGTGCAGGCGGCTCCGGCTCCACGCGCGGCGCCGGCGGCCGCGGCCCGGCCGGCTCCGAACACCGAGCCTGACGAAGATTCCATCGCCCGGCGCGTCGAGCGCCTCGCCCGCGCAGCCAAACGAGACCTCAAGAACGGCGCAAATAGCAGCAATGCCGCGAATGGGCCCGGACTGTTCGACGTCAGCGCCGGCCTCCAGGTCTTTTGCCGCGGAGCGGGAATCGACGCCGACCGCCTGCCCGCCGAGGCGCAAACGCGCCTGTTGCACCTTGCCGGCCAGCTCTTCCGGGAGGCCCTGGTAGGCTTCAAGGATCTGGAGCGCAACCGCACCGAAAGCCGCAATCGGTTCCGCATCGAGCTGCCGCCGCCGGACGCGGACGATCCGCGCCCCTCGCTGTCGCGCGCTACGGTCGAGGAGCTGCTCATGCGACTGCTTCTGCAGCACGAGCAACGCAGCCTCGATTCCGTGCAGTGGCTGCGCGAAGCGGTAAACGAAGCCAAGATCCACGAGCTTGCCACCGCGCAGGCCACCCGCGCCGCGTTCGTTGAATTCCTCGACCGGCTTGACCCGGCCGAGCTCGAGGCGCGCTTCGAGCGTGCCGCCCGTCGTGGTAAAGCCCGCTCCGCCGACAAGGCGCAGTATTGGGACCTGTTCACGACGTTCTACCGCAACCTGATCGAAATGCCGGCAGACCACCTGCCTCATACGTTCGTCGAAGCGTTCGCGGCTGCATACCGCGAATACCTCAAGAAGGCTGCCGAGAAAATCTGATATTTGACTTAATCAGCCGACGATAGCTCGAGCGTGGCCGGTTTTCGGCGTTCCCGGCGACCGAATCGGCTTGCTGGAAAATTCTTAACTGTCTCGCAGGCGAGACAATAGATCACTATCTGCTGGAATCGAGGACAAAAACCCGTCAGGTCAGGTCATCGCCGGACGGCGACGCAGCAGTCCACCCAGCAGCCCCATTCCACTCATCAGCAGCGGCAGCCCGGCGGGCAGCGGGACGGTTTCGACCTTCGCAAGCTCCCAGTAGCCCACATCGTACACCGAGCTGTTGCTCACGGAATTGGTAGACAAGCCTACCGTCGTAGCCGTGCTGGAGCCGACATTGACGCTGAGGGTCTCGGTCGCGTTCGCCAGAATGAAGCTCGGAGTCAGGTAATTTCCCTGAGAAGAGCCGAATTGGGGAGTGACGTAGTTACTGTCGCTCCACACCAGCGGGTTGGGCGGCGTAATGGAAGTGACGTCCGACAGGTTGAATGTCGTCCCGGCGCTGTCCGTGTATGAGAAGCCGATCAGCGCGTTCTTCCAGTCCGTGGCGCTCGAGTAGCTCTCGGTGAAGCCAGTCGCCGCACCCACGCCGGGTGTCCCCGTCAGCGTGCCCGCCGGGGTGGTCAGATCCACGACGATGGAACCCGAGGGTGTCACGGTGCCTGGCGAGGAGCTGCCAGCGTAATTGGCGGATACCCAGTCGAAGGTCAAAATTTCATCCGCGTGCGCCGCCACCGGCAGTGTGCCGAGTGCGAGTACCGCTGCAACCATTCCACCCGCTGAGTAACGCATGAGCTCTCCCCGCAGTCGCTCGCTTCTGAATCTTACGTAATCCGACCTTGAGGAACCGTAGCACGACCTCTGCGGCTGCCGATGACAGCCGCGTGAACATTGGATGATCTCGAGAGCAGCTTTTTCGGCCGCGAAAGTCTCAGGGTCGAAGGGCGCGTATGAAGCGGCGGAGAGAGCTTCGGTCTAGGGAAACAGACTATTGATTTACAAGGATTTTTTTGAAATTGCCGGAGAGGGTGGGATTGCTCGCCGGCCTCATCTTTTCGGGGCCGCCCTTCGGGCGTCAGCCCACCCGCATCTTGGCGCGCCTGAGGCGACGGGTGATGTGTAAGTTATTGATTTGACTGGCGGAGAGGGTGGGATTCGAACCCACGTGCCGGAATTACCCGACCATCCGATTTCGAGTCGGCGCCGTTATGACCGCTTCGGTACCTCTCCGGCGAAACAATGCTGATTTTGCCGGACAGGCTGGGCGTGGATAGCCCGCCCGGTCGGCGAGGGCTGGTATTCTAGCGGAACCTGGATCCCAGAGGGGGAGGTTTGCGGAAGATGATGAGAGGCCATGTCAGAACCCCTTTCCGTGCCCGTGACTCCGTGGCGCGGATTGCTGCTCTGACCGCCGCGGCGGCGCTCCTTGCGAGCTGCCGGCCGGCGCCGCCCGTCCTGGACCAGATCCGGGCGCGGCACGAGCTGCGGGTCGTCACCCTGAACCTGCCGACGTCCTATTACCTGGGCGCGCAAGGAACCGAGGGGCTCGAATTCGAGCTGGCACGGTCCTTCGCCTCGCAGCTGGGCGTCTCGCTATCCATGTACCCGGTGGCGAATGAGCGGGCGATGCAGGCTGCCCTGGCTTCCGGCCGCGCGGACATCGCCGCAGCGCAAGTGACGGCCACCCCGGATTGGGAGCGCATCGGTCGCCCGGCGACGCCCTACGCACTGATTCCGCAGCTGGTGGTTTACCAGCGTGACGGTGCCAAGCCCCGCGGCACCCTGCAATTCGAAACGGCCAAGCTCTCGGTACGGGCAGGCAGCCCGCAGGAGCGCATCCTGCAGCAGTTGAAGAACACGGTGGCGCCCACCTTGCAGTGGGTCGAGACCGCCCCGACCGCTGCCGACCCTCTCGAGGACGTCGACTCCGGGGAAGCCGATTACGCGATCATCGATGCGCGGGAGTTTTCCTTCGCGCACCACCTCTACCCGGACGTCCTGGTCGGTTTCGCCTTGCCGACGCAACGGCCGGTGCAATGGATCGTTCGCCGTGGCGCCGACGACCTGCTCGCGGGCGTCAATCGTTTCTTCCAGCAGCTGCGCGAATCGGGCCGCATGTTCAAGCTCATCAAGCAGGCCACCGGCG
>DASZVD010000260.1:0-2862 GCA_035547375.1 Steroidobacteraceae bacterium | reverse complement strand
CCGCTTGCAAGTCCCTTAATTACATAGCTCAACGTGGTTGGGTCAGCCACCGACGCGGTCTGCGACAGCGAGTTGGAGTCCGTTCCGTAGTAGATGCGGAATCCGGCAAGATTGGTCAGCGCGGTGCCGTTTGTATTCTCTGTCGGCGCCGCCCACGAAACGGTCGCCGTGCCTGAAGTGGTACCCGTGGTCGTCGCGCTCGTCACCGTGATGCTGAAGGCGGCAAGAGAGGCCTTCACTGAACCATCCGCGGCTGTGATGATGATATTGGCAGCGGTGCCTGTGTTTGTTGACGTCGGAGTGCCGGAGATCTGCCCGGTTGCTGTGTTGAAGGTCGCCCAGGTAGGCAGATTGGCCACCGAGAAAGCCAGAGTGCCCCCGTCGGAGTCGCTCGCCGTCGGCGTGAAGCTATACGCAGAGCCGGCGGTAACACTGGTCGCCGGCGATCCGCTGATCGAGACAGTGGGAGGCGTCTGCGCATCGGCCGTAGAAGACGCGGGATTGACGACGTCGGAGACGCCACCGCAACCCGCCAACACTATCGAGGCAAGTACGCACCCGCCTACGGCTCTAATAAGCCTCACTTGGTTCGCTCCACGCACGGCAGAAGATCGCAAGACACGAGCAAAGCCTATGCCAATATATAAAAGACAATGGATATCAGCCAGTTAAGATGCTAACAGCGTCGGCCTGAGCGTTACAGCTGTCTCCACTCACCGACAGAGTTCGTGCCATCGCGTACAATAAAAATACAACTCTTTGAAACTCAAAGATTTTCCATTCGTCGCCACTTCCCGACAGCTGGGCGCTACGCGGCAGCATTCCGAAGAAGCGTGGACACTTGCGGCATGTTCCCGCAGTTCCGTGTCATCCTTTTCGAAATGCGCAGCGCAGGGCCGCCGAACGATGGATAGTCCTCAAGGGAGGCTCCCGCTTTTCACCGCAGAGGAATTGGTCGAAGGGCAAAGTCGCCTGTCATTGCTCAGCGACAGAGTCGACGTTTGGGCCTTCGCCCTCGCCGGGAGCCCGAGCTTCATTGCGCGCTGTCGTGCAATCTTGTCCGATGAGGAGCGCGCGAAGGCAGACCGGTTCGTGTCCGCGCAGCACGGCGCCCGGTACACCATTGCGCACGCCGTCCTTCGCAATCTGCTGGGCCGCTATTGCCAGGTCCATCCGGCGTCCCTGAACTTCACGAGCGGTGCCGGCGGAAAACCCCAACTGCACCTCCCCGGCTCCGACGCCTGTCCGATTCGCTTCAACCTGACTCATTCCGAGGATCGCGCACTCGTCGGCGTCGGGACGCGCGCGGAGGTCGGCATCGACCTGGAGCGACAGCGGACCGACATCGAAGCGCTTGCCATCGGTCGCCATTACTTCTACGGCGCCGAGCGCGATGCGCTCGAGCTCGCGGGACCCGAGGGCCGCATCGAGCTGTTCTTCCGCTACTGGGTCGCGAAGGAGGCCGTGCTCAAAGCGCAAGGCGTCGGCTTGGGGCTGCCGCTCGATCGATTCCGCGTCGACTTCCTGGCGGGGGGCATGGCGGCCCGCGTCACGTCGCTCGACCCGGCCCGCCTCGCAAACGATTGGACGGTAAAGATGCTGCCGTGCGAACCCGGCTGGGCCGCGGCGGTGGCGAGCCGCGGAACCGACTGGGACGTGCGGCTCGCCGTGCCCGATTCCGAAGCGGGCGTTGTAACAGACTGGACCCGGTTGTAAGGGAGAGCCCCGGCCTTGAAGAATTCAAAAGAACGGTAAATGGGGTCAACTTTTACCCCATTGGAGCGTCTGACCGTACGTGCCTCTCGTAGGCAAACTGTCCCGGTGTGGCGACCGCGCTCCAGTTTTCCTCCCTCCCTGAGACTTGAATGCCGTCGCCAGTTCCCCGGCCCGAGCCTGACTCGGTGCTCGAGGGCGCCGTCGGAAACCGCCCCCAGGGGCGGTTCTTTTTTTTGGGCGCCGGACGGCGCGTTCGGTGCGGTGCTTTCCGCGAAATCGCCCTACGCCGCGCGGGGTGAATCTGCCTCGACCGGGTGTGCAGCGCCGCCGCGTGCCAGCGCAGGCAACACGACCGATACCGCCAGTCCACCGCTCTGGAGGTTGCGCGCCTCGATCAGCCCGTCGTGCGCCGCCACTGCGCGCGCCGCGATAGCGAGGCCGAGGCCCTCGCCTCCACCCGCCCGGTCGCGTGCCGCATCGACCCTGTAGAAGGGCTCGAAGATCAGCTCCAGATCCTTCTCTGGAACACCCGGCCCCTGATCGTAAACGATCACCTCCACGCTCTGCACCCCATGGGCGGAGGTCTTCATCCGGCGCGCGGTGATGCCAACCTGAGCACCCGCGGGGCTGTAACGCACGGCATTGCGAATGATGTTCTCGAACGAGCTGCGCAGCAGCTCCACATCGGCGGAGATCTCGAGACCGCTCTCCGCCTGCACACTGACGTTGCAACCCTGCGCATCCGCCTCGATGGCCACGTCGGCGGCAATGTTTCTCAACAGCTCCCCGACATCGACTCGGGTGAGCTCGACTCCGCTGGCCGGCCGCTCCAGGCGCGCCAGCTTGAGCGTGCGCGCGATCAGGTGCTCGAGTCGGTCGGCCTCGCAGGCGATTCGCGCGAGGTGCCGCTCGGCGGGGTTGTCCTGGCGGCGCGCGAGCGACAGGGCCAGCTGGAGCCGCGCCAAGGGCGAGCGCAGCTCATGCGAGACATCGCGCAGCAGCTGCTGCTTCGACTCGAGAAGATTGCGCACACGCCCGGCCATGGTATCGAGATCGGTCGCCAACAACCCGAGGTCGTCCTGGCGGCCGCGCATGCTCTCCGCCACGCGCACGTCCAGATCACCGGCCGCCATACGACGAATGGCC
>DASZVD010000259.1:0-4434 GCA_035547375.1 Steroidobacteraceae bacterium | reverse complement strand
TGCTCCTGCACGGCGGCCGGCTCACATTGGAGCCGTTTTATTCCCGCGGGCTTGCCTGGAATTCGGTGTTCGCGGGCGCTGCCGTGTTGTGTCTGTCCTTCCTCGGGTTCGATGCCGTGTCGACCCTTTCCGAGGAGGCGGCCGAGCCGAGCCGGTCGGTGCCCCGGGCGATCCTGCTCACCACCCTGGGGGGCGGACTGATCTTCATCGTGCTGTCCTACGCGGCGGCCCTCGCGGTTCCCGATTGGCGGACGCTGAAGAACACGGATTCGGCCGGGCTGGACGTCATGGTTCCGCTCGGCGGCCGCTGGATGGCCGGCTTCTTTCTGACGGCCTATGTCGCCGGTTGCCTGGCTTCCGCCGTCGCCTCTCAAGCGAGTGTCGCGCGGATCCTGTTCGCGATGGGGCGCGACGGAGTGTTGCCGCAGCGCTGTTTCGGGGTTCTGAACCGGCGCTTCCGCACGCCGGTACGGGCGATTCTCGTGGTGGCCCTGGTATCGACAGTCGTCCTGGTGACCTCGTTGGACACGCTGGCGTCCGTCATCAGCTTCGGCGCGCTATCAACGTTCTCGGTGGTGAATCTGGCCGTGGTGAAGTGCTTTCTGATCGACGGGTCCCGCCGCAGCGGCCGGGATCTCATCGTTTACGGCGCGCTGCCGCTGGCGGGGGTCATCGCGACCGTCTGGCTGTGGGTCAGCCTGTCGAAGACCGCTTTGCTCGTCGGCCTGGCCTGGCTTGCCTTTGGAGCCGTCTATCTGGGCATCACCCGGGCCTGGGCCGACAAGGGCGTGCCCGTCACGAAGCAGGCACCGTCATAGGCCGTCAGGTCTGCGCCCGCGGCTGCGCCATGAGCGCAAACTCTTCGAACAGCAGCTGCGCCGCGAGTTGGCTCGTGTTCGTCGTTGGATCGTATTGCGGAGCAACCTCGACGACGTCGGCGCCGGCTATATCGAGTCCCCGCAGGCCGCGCAGCAAGGCCAGGCCCTCGCGCGGCACGATGCCGCCGACCTCGGGCGTTCCGGTGCCGGGAGCGTACGCGGGGTCGAATCCGTCGATGTCGATCGAAATATAGACGGGCTCATCACCCACGACCGCGCGAGCCTTCTCGATGACCGCGGGAAGTCCCATTCGCACGAAGTCATCGATGTAGATCACGGTCATGCCGGAGACGTGCGAGAACTCCCAGAACATGTTCGATGCGCCGCGGATTCCGATCTGGATCGTCCGCTCCGGATCGAGCACCCCGTCGAGCACCGCGAGCCGGAAGGGGCCGCCGTGGTGGAATTTCGAGCCGTCGTAGACCCCCATGGTGTCGCAGTGCGCGTCGATGTGAATCAGGCCCAGGGGAGCGTCCTTGCCCAGCGCCTTGAGAATGGGATAGGTGATCGAATGGTCTCCTCCCACGGAGAGCGGCCGGATGCCCTGTGCTCGCAAGTTATCGTAGTACTGCTCGATGTCATCGAGGGACTGTTCGAGGCTGTACCGGCTGCGAAACGGGACATCGCCCACGTCAGCGGCGCGGAGGAGGCTCTGTGGAACGTTCCTGAACGTCGGGTGATACGGCCCGATGCGCTCGATGCCGCGCACGGCACGCGGTCCGAAGCGCGCACCGCTGCGATTGGATACGCCGAGGTCCATGGGGACGCCCACGACCGCGATATCCAGTCCGGAAACGTTCTCGGTGTGCGGCAACCCGAGGAATGTCGCGACCCCAGCGTAGGGCAGCGTGCGCTTGCCTTCGGGCGAGCGAATCGCCTGTGCGGCCTGCGCCAAGGCTGGATCCTGCGCATCGAAAACACCGCTGCCTGTATATCGCGCCCGCAGCCGGCTCAGCTTGTCCGCATCCATCTCGAACGCCCCTCAAGAAGTTAAGAGACTTAACCATGCGCGCGCGACGCTGTCAAACCAGGCGTGCTTGCCCGGCCGCGCCGCTGGAGTTAATCTTCTTAACCTCCCGGGGGCAGGCACGACCAAGATCATGGGGTTGAACGTAGCGCACGACGACATCGAGCCCATCGCCCCGGCCGAGCGCACCGTCGGCTTCAAGGGCATGGTGCTGCTGTGGGTCGCGGCCAATCTGGTGATTCCGACCATTCTCACCGGCCAGGGACTGGTGCCGGACCTGAGCCCGGGGCGGGCCCTCGCGGCGGTATTCTTCGGCTCCCTCGTGGGCTGTCTCGCGCTCGCGCTCATGGCGGTCATGGGCACGCGGACCGGGTTGCCGACCCTCGTCGTGGCGCGGGGCGCCTACGGCCACCGGGGGGCCAAGATTCCCGCGGCGGCCAATGCGCTCATCCTGCTCGGCTGGATGATGATTCAAGGCTATCTGGGCGCCAGGAGCCTCAACTTCGTCCTGCAGAGCCTGTTCCACCTCGACAATGTCCTCCTGTGCATCGTCGTGGTCGAGGGGCTGGTCATTGCCGTGACCATTCTGGGCCACACCGGTATACAGAAGATCGAAAGCTTCGTGTCCATCACCATGCTGATCGGCGCGCTCGGCGTGTTCTATGCGCTGTTCTCCAACTACTCTCTCCAAGAGCTGCAGCAGGTGCCGCTCTCGCCGAGTCCCAAAGTCACCTACAGCATCGCGTTCGACCTGGTGCTGTCCACCGCCTTCTCGTGGATTTCCCTGCCGTGCGACTACAGCCGGTTCTGCCGGACCCAGACGGGCAGCGGGGCGGGCATTGCCATCGGGTACCTGTTGGGCACCCTCATCGCCATGAGCGCGGGGATTGCGGTTGCGACCTTCGCCATGCTGCGCGGGATGAGCTCCGGTCTGGATCCCACCGCGGTCCTGGCGAGTTTCGGCTTCGGTGTGCCGGCCTCGCTGGTCATCGTGGTTTCGGTGATCATGACCAACGTATTGGCGCTCTACAGCGCGGTGATGTCCGCCATGTCCATCCCGAGGCGCAAGGTGCGCTTCGTGCCCCTGACTCTCGGCATCGGCCTGCTGTCGATTCTCGGGGCTTCACTGCGTGAGCGCCTGATGGAGTCTTTCTTCGAGTGGATCTTGCTGGTCGGGGCTCTGTTCATCCCGGTCTTCACCATTGTGTTGGTCGATTATTATCTGGTGAGCCGAGCCTCGTACGCGCAGAGCTCGCTGATCCGCGCGATCGACAGCCGCTACACATACTACAAGGGCGTCAATTCCGTCGCAGTCGTCGCCTACCTGTGTGGAGTGGTCTTCGCGCTCTATTTCACGTATGTGCGACCCCTCGCGATGGGTGTCACGGCGGCGACGTTCGTGTTCACGGCGGTCGTCTATTTCACGGCCAGCAAGCTCGCATACCAGACAGGCAGACAGAGGGTGTTGCAATGATCGAGCGGGCGATGTCGATGATGGCGAGTGGCAGCCTGTGCGTACTGCTCGCTGTACTGCCGGTCGCGGGGTATCCGCGCGCGTGATCGGCAGCCTTGCCGTAGCCGTGGGGCGTGTTTTCGAGTCGGGTTGGGCCTTGCGCCTCGAGTCTGGTCGCACCCTGTGCCCGAGAAGCGCGAACGGAAGCTTGCGCGAACGAGGCGCGGGCGAGGTGTGGACGGGGCGGACGGGACGGACGAGGAGTATTCTGGTCCGGTGGGCAGCGGTCGGCGGAACCTCGCCAGCAGGTGACTTATGGCTGAAGCGCGAATCACCATCGGCGGTCAGGTCCTGACCGAGAGCCAGTCGGAGATCGTCCGGGTGGCCATCGATCGATGGTCCTATGACGAGAACATCGATGTTGGCTCTCAGGACCACGATCGCGTCCGCGAGTTGAAGAGGATCATCGAGCGGGCGTGCCGGCAGATCGAGGCGGCCGGGGAGCTGCACGCGACTTGACGGTGCTGGGCGAGCAGGCGGCCGTGCTCGGCGAGCGGGCCGCCGCCAGAGTCATTCAGGGCAGAGCGATGTTGTGAGCGCCCTTTGCCGAAATCGGCACGGAGTCATCGATCTTGTAATAGTCCCCCGCTTCACTGGCGAAGATGTGCGCCGCGAGGGTCAAGCCTTGCGGCTCGTCCAATGACCCCGCCGCAATCGATACTCGTTCGCCGCCTTCCTCCTCGAAGAACAGGCTGGATCCGCACTCCCCGCAGAAGCCACGGCGAAACCCAGGGACGGCGACGTACCATTTGAGGGTTTCGGCCTTCACCAGCGTGAACGCGGGCCGCCGGCACGCAGTGGCGGCGACGAAGTGGCCGCTCGTACGCCGGCACTGTTCACAGTGGCAGGCAATCACGTCGCGAAGCTTCCCACGCACCTCGTAGCGCACGTTGCCGCAAAGACATCCCCCGCTAATGACTCCACTCATGATGGATCTCCGCTGATTGTCCAGGCTCAGGCGCGTGGCCCTCGAAGAGATGACGGGCGATCAGCAATCCGACGAGCGCGCCGCTGAGCTGCGCGATGATAAATCCGGCCACGTCCTGGGTGCGAATGCCAGCGAACGTGTTCGACAG
>DASZVD010000258.1:0-16238 GCA_035547375.1 Steroidobacteraceae bacterium | reverse complement strand
GCCCGCATTCACCGCCACCCGCCGCCACGGCAAATCCAACTTCGTCATCATCGTCGATCACGCGAGCCCGCGCATTCCGCGGGCGCTGGCCGATCTGGGCCTGCCCGCCGCGGAGCTGCAGCGTCACATTGCGTGGGACATCGGTGCGCTCGCGGTGGCATCCAGGGTTGCCGCAGAGCTCGATGCCGCACTGGTCGCGCAAAACTACTCGCGCCTGGTCATCGACTGCAATCGCGATCCGCGGGTGACGGCCTCGATACCGACCCTCAGCGAGCACACCGAGATCCCGGGCAACCGCGACCTCACCGAGGCGCAGAAGCTCGCCCGCCGGATCGAGATCTTCGAGCCGTATCACGACCATATCCGCGCGCTGCTGGACGAGCGGGCCGCGGCCGGCCGCCCCACGATCCTGCTTTCACAACACAGCATGACGAACGTTTTCAAAGGCAACCGCCGGGAGATGCACGCGGCGGTGTTGTATAACCGCGATCCCCGCTTTGCCCGCCTGGTGCTGGAGCGGCTGAGGCGCGAGAGGCACCTGGTCGTCGGTGACAACGAGCCCTATTTCCTGAGCGACGCGACGGACTACTCGATACCCCGGCACGGCGAGGCCCGCGGCCTGCCGCACGTCGAGATCGAGATCCGCCAGGATCTGCTGCAGCACGAGGCCGGCCGGAAGGAGTGGGCCGAGCGGCTCTGCAACGTGCTGCGGGATGCCGAGCGCGCGTTGCCGAGCGCCCTCGGTTGAAGGTCTGGAAGCAGCGGCAAAGGCCGGCGAAACAGGCGCAAACGCAGTGGCCGGCCCGGGGATCGGCCGGGCCGGGGATCAGGCCGGCTGCTGCTCGCTGCGCAAACGGACGAGGCGCAGCGCGGTGATGAGCATCATCGCCGTCGCGCCCACACTGGCGCCGAGCAGGACCGGCGTCAGCCAGCCGAGCCACGCCAGCGGCCCCATGAGATACAGCGCATCATCCGGATCGAAACCCCACTTGCCCGAATACGCCTTGGTGCCGGCCGGGCTGCGCTGCTCCAGCCACTCGGAGAACAGGCTCACCAGGAATATGGACAGCCCGCTGAGCAATCCGAGCGGGATAGCCCAACCGCCGAGCCACGAATTGCGCAGACCGAATCCGATGGCGATGAAGAAGAGCGTGTTGACGAACACGTCGGCATAGTAGTCATAGCGATGTCCGGCGGGGCTCATCATGTTGCCGAGACGAGCCAGCTCGCCGTCCGCCCGATCGAGGAATGCGGAAACCAGCCACAGACCGCCCCCCCACCACATGCCCGCACGAGTGCCGGGCACGAGCGCGGCGCAGGCGGCGATACCGGTCAACAATCGCAGCGTCGTCAGATGATTGGGGCGCACCCGCGTGCCGATCAGGGGCCGGATCAGGGGTCGCGCCATCAGATGAGTCCAGGTGGTCCCCACTGCTGAACGTCTCCGTCAGGTTATGGACGCCGTCGGCGCGACCGCCACGCGCGCCTCGGCGCGATGCCACAGCGCCAGTCCCGGAAGTCCGAGCACGACTTCCCGCAAGCGTTTCATCAGAGAGAGAGCCAACGCGAGCTCGGGCGAGATACCCAGCACTCGTGCGATGACGACGTAGCCGCCCTCCTGCACTCCGACCGCACCCGGCACCGCGAAGCCCAGCGCCTTGGCCGCCTGTCCCAGGCTCTCGAGGATCAGGCCGGTGGTGAGATCGACGTCCTCCCCCAGGAAATGAAGGATCAGGCACACCTCCAAGCCACCGAGCAGCCACGACAGGAGGTGCCAGAACGAGGCGCCGAGCACTCGGCCGGGAGCCCGGTAGCAACGCATCAACGCCGCGTGCAGCCCGCCGATTCGTGCCGTCGCCGGCCAGCCGAACGAGCGGCCGAGCCGCAACAGCGACCGCTCGATCACCACCGCAAGCCCCAGCCACAGTGCCACGAACAGCGCAACGATCAGCAGCGCGGCCACGAGCAGGCTCTCGAGAATCATCGTGGCGAGCGCGCTATCCGCGCCGGCTTGGAACAAGAGCAGAACACCCAACAGAGTGAACAACACCTGCGTGGCGATTTCCAACGTCAGGTCGGCGGTGGTTCCGGCGATCGCCGCCGCCAGCGGGACGGCCCGCAGCTGCAGGAGGCGCACGACGACGAGCTCTCCGCCGATCTGTGCAAGGGGCAAGAGGTTATTGACCGCCTCGCGGATCCAACGTAGCCGGAGATAGGCTCCCAACCCTGGTCGCGCCGCACCCGGGCCGCCGGAACCGACGATCACGCGCCACCCGAAGGCCGAGCACAACATCTGCGGGAAGTGGAATGCGATGATCACCGCCGTCCCGGTCCAGCCGGCGTGGGCCAACACGTCCACGATGCGCACGATGCCGTAGCTCGCAAGGAGCCAGGCACACAAGCCCAGGCCGATGAGACCGCCGGCGACCGTGCCGAGTCTTAGGGAGCCGTGGCGCTCAGACCCTGAAGACATACTGCTTGCCCCGGTCGCGGTCCACGTCCGGCGGGAACGAGGCGTGTTTGTCCGCGAAATACCGGGCGCGCTGGTCCCCGTGGCTGGCGAGATTGTACGTCAGGTAGAGGATGCGACGCGGCGTGCCGGTGCGGTTCTCCTTCGAGGCGTGCGGAACGTAGCTATCGAAGAAAATGACATCACCCGGTGCGGTCGGCACCGGCTGCAGATCCAGCCCCCGCTCCGACAACGGCACCCACTGCTCCCCGATGAGCCCCTCACGACGCCGGCCCGCTGCGATTTCCAGGCAGCCGTTCTCCAGCGTCGCCGCATCGAGCGTCACCATGGCCGTGATGAACAGGGGGGCATAAACGCTCCAACCCGCCTGCTGGTCCTGGTGAGCCTTGAAGCCGGCACCACCGGGCATCTTGAAATTGATCTTGTCCTTGAAGAGAAGCACCGGGCCGCGCAGCAGCGCCGCGGCCCACTCTGCCAGGCGACCGGCGCGAATGAACCGGTCGAAGCCGGAGTGATACGGACAGAAATTCTCGATGCGCTGAATGACGCGCACCCCGGGCGTCAGGACGCTGTCCTCGTGATAGACCCAGTGACGACCCGACACCTCGGGCGCCTTCTCCAGCTCGGCGGTCCATTCGAGCAGCCGAGCCACCTCGTTTCCCGAGATGAGATTGCGTACGACCAGGAATCCGTCGCGCTCCATCCGAGCCGCGTCCGCGTCCGTCGGAGCGAGCTCGGTGTCCGCGGCTTTCGCAGGCGTCAACATGCGCAGCAACCGCCTCCCATGACAATGACAGTATTATGACAGCCGGCTGCCGCAACGTCACTCGCGAAAAGCGGACGGCCAACTCCCCCTTTCGAGGCAGAACAACCGGTGCTGCCGCGGCCGCAGGGGAAGCCGGACCCGCCGGCCCTACTCCTGCGGGTCGTCCGACATCTGGATGGCCTCGAGCAGCTCCGCGAGGCGCTCGTTCAGGTCCTCGATGCGCTGCACGCCGAAGCGGGCCTCGATCTCCTTGTAGACCGGGTTGAACGCCGGCGAGACTTCCTCCAACAGGTGCCGGCCCTTGGCCGTCAGTGTGTGGAAGAAGCGGCGCGCATCCGTGTTGGAGACACGGCGCACGATGAGGCCGCGCGCGCCCAGATCGCGCAGGATGCGGGACAGACTTTCACGCATCAGATAGGACTTGCGCGCCAGGGTGGAGACATCGATCTCATCCACCTGGCTGAGGATGCGCAGCACGCGCCACTGCGGATCGGTCAGATCGTGCAACACAAACACCTTGCGAAAGTGCACGGCGAGCGCCTCACGCGTCCGGTGTAACAACACGGGAAGCTGGCGGGCGGCCGCGCTCGCCTCCGCGACGTGCTCATCGCCCGGCCGAGTCACCGTGCTCTCCCGTTTGCCAGAACGCTTCATTCGATCCCCCGTCACGCCGCCGCTCCCCTCATCATGCCGCTCGCCGCGCCGCGCTGTCCCGATCCCGTTTGTTGCGTTTTTGCCGCGCCCGCGAGCGCGGCCCCGCTCCGGCGGCATTCTAACAAAACGGCCCGGTGCGCCCCTTGCGCCACAGATAGGTAACGCGTTACGCTATTTTCGGAATCAGGACACCCAGGGCACGGACGCGCGCCTATCGGGTGGGTGAGCCGTTGTCCAGTGCCATGCACGCGCGTCGCGCGGGAGATTCAGCACAATGAATGCGAATAATCACAAGCAGTCGGGGTTCCTGCCTTACCTCATCGTCGCCGGTCTCTCTGGTGTCAGCGCCGCACCCGCCGACGCACAGACGCAATCGCCCGGCACGAGCGCCACTACGGGCACCGACGACTCGGCCCTGCAGGAAATCGTCGTCACCGCCTTCAAGCAAGGCGCGCAGTCCGTGCAGGACGTCCCGAGCAGCATCGAGGTGCTGAGCTCCGACCGTCTCGAAGCGATGGGCGTCAGCAATTTTGCGGACTTCTCCCGCTCCGTGCCCGGACTGAACTTCGTCGACAGCGGCCCCGGCGACAAGCGCTACATCATCCGCGGCGTCAACTCCGCCGGCGAGGCGCAGACGGCGCTCTACATCGACAACGTGCCGCTCACGGGCATCGGCGCCGCGGCAACCGACTTCGGCGGCAGCCAGGCCGATCTCGATCTCTACGACGTCCACCAGATCGAAGTGCTGCGCGGCCCGCAGGGCACGCTGTACGGCGCGAACTCCCAGGCGGGCGTCATCCGCTTCGTCACCAACCAGGCCAACCCAAACAGGTTCGAGGCTTCCACCCTGGCCGACCTGTCGCAGACCGAAAGCGGCGGCTTCAACTACCAGATCAAGGGCATGGTCAACCTGCCCCTCATCGACGGCAAGCTGGCCGTGCGCCTCGTGGGTTACGACGACTACCTGTCGGGCTTCATCGACAACCCACTCCGCGACCGCAACAACTACAACAACGCCCGCCAGGACGGCGGCCGTGCGAGCATCAAGTGGCAGATCGACGCAGACACGTCCGTCACCGGCCAGGTGTTCTATCAACACCTGGACTCCGGCGGGCAGGCCATGGAGCGTCCCTACGACTTCACGATCGGCAGCAACTACTTCCCGGCCGACGGCGCGCGTGCCTACTCGCAATTCTCCGAGACGCCGCACTATGACGACGTGCGCATCTACGCCCTTACCGGCACACACGACTTCCATTGGTCCGAGCTGACCGTCGCCGCGTCGTATTTCGACCGTGACATCACAGTCTATCAGGACGACACGACCTCGTTCCGCTTCTTCGAATACCTGCAGAGCCTCGGGGCGTTCCCGCCCTTTGCGGTTCCGGCCGGCGGCGTGTCGGTCTCGCCCGAGCGCAGCCGCCTCGGCAGCCTCGAAGCGCGCATGAACACGAAGCTCGATTTCCCGATCAACGGCGTCTTCGGCGTCTACTTCGACAATCGCCGCAACGACTTCTCGACGAACGTGTATGCGACGAACCCCAACACGGGCTATCCGGAAGCGGCGACGCAGATCGACCAGCGCGACTTCGAGGACACCACGAAGGACTTCGCCCTCTTCGGCGAGGCGACCTGGAAGATCACCTCCAACCTGTCGTTGCTCGGCGGCCTGCGCTACTACAACGACGTGCGTGACCTGTATTCGGCGACGCAGATTCCGTTCTTCGGCCTCGGCGAGCCCGGCGTGGATCCGCCGGAGCACGCACACAACACGGGCACGATTTCCAAGGTGAACCTGTCCTACAAGCTCACCGATCAGGCGATGGTCTACGCGCAGTACTCCGAAGGCTTCCGTGCGGGCGGCACGAACGCCGCGACCGTCGCCGCGGTGCCGGCGCAGTACAACCCGGACACCACGAAGAACTATGAGATCGGTGCGAAGACGGGCTGGCTGGACAATCGCCTGACCGCCAATGTGGCAGCCTACGTCATCAACATCTACAACCTGCAGGTGGCGGAGACCTTCGAGAACGGCGCATTCAGCGGCGTCGGCAACGCTTCCGGCAAGGACGCGACGTCCAAGGGTGTGGAGCTCGACCTGACCGCGCGGCCGCTCGAGGGCCTGACGATGATCCTCGGTGCGAACTACACCGAAGCCAAGCTGACGAAGGACCTCTCCGGCGGCTCCGATCCGAACATCTCGGTCGGCGGCCTCGCGGTCAACGGCGCGCCGCTGCTGAACGTGCCGAAGTGGAACGCCAGTTTCTCGAGCGACTACGGCTTCAATGTGGGCGGCGACTACCGCCTCTCTTTCGGCGGCGATATCGACTATACCGGCGCCATCGCCCAGACCTCCTATGACATCGAGCCGTACGCCAATTTCAACGTGCGCCTGCCCGAATACACCCTGGTCAATTTACGGACGAGCCTCGCATGGAAGAACTACCAGGTACAGCTGTACGCGAACAACGTGTTCGACCGGAATGCAGCACTGAATGTGCTCAACGATGTGGACGATGCGTATAACATTCTCACGAACCGCCCCCGTACCGTCGGCGTTCGTCTCTCTGCACACTTCTAATGATGACAGGATCCAATGTGAGCTCCGGTGACGCTTACCACCGGCCCGAGCCGACCTACCGTAGCGAGCTTACGCTGGTCGGCCGTGGCACCCCGATGGGCGAGCTATTGCGACGTTACTGGCACCCCGTGGGACTCACCGCGGATGCCTGCGAAACGCCAAAGATGGTCCGGGTCCTCGGCGAGGACCTGGTCCTCTTCCGCGACCGGAGCGGCCGGCCCGGCCTGGTCTATCCACGCTGTGTGCACCGTGGCGCTTCGCTCTTCTACGGAAAGACCGAGGAGCACGGCATCCGCTGTTGTTATCACGGTTGGCTGTTCGATGTGTCGGGCCGCTGCCTGGAGCAACCCGGCCGGCCGGACACGGGGAAGCCGGTTCCCGGTAACGTGCGTCAGCCGGTCTATCCGCTGGAAGAGCGTTACGGACTGATTTTCGCGTATCTCGGGCCGCCGGAGCGCAAGCCCGTCCTGCCCCGATACAACATTCTCGAGACGCTCGAGCCCGGCGAGCACATCGAAGCCGACGACTCCAGCATTGGCAGCGGCGGCCCGGTCATCGTGCCGTGCAACTGGCTGCAGCACTTCGAGAACGTGATGGACCCGATCCACGTCCCTGTGCTGCACGGCTCATTCAGCGGCACACAGTTCACGGACAGCATGAACCTGTTCCCCGATGTCACATTCACGTCGATGACCGACCGGGTGCGCAGCTTGCAGCTGCGCAAGCTTCCCTCGGGACAGGTTCATCAGCGCATCACGGAAGCCGTACTGCCAACCGTACGCGCAGTAGCCAATCCGCGGGCGGACAAGGACGGCCCCTGCTCACTGGTCGGCTGGGTTCTCCCGCTCGACGACACCCATTTCCGGATCTATTCCGCCGGCCGGGTCACGAGCCCGGGTGCTCTGAAACAGATCCGCTCCCGCTTCAACGGCAAGCTCTGGGCGGAGCTCACGGAGGCGGAGCACCAGCGCTTCCCCGGGGACTATGAGGCGCACATCAGCCAGGGCGCGATCACGTTCCATTCCGAGGAGCACCTGGTCCGCAGCGATCGGGGTATCGTGCTCCTGCGAAACCTGCTCAAGAGGCAGGTCGATGCCGTTGCGCGCGGCGAGGACCCAGCCGGCGTGGCGTTCGACAGCGCAGGCGTGCTGGTCGAGCTGGCCGCGGGCACTATCACACTGAACGGGATGCTGCCCCATGCCGAAGAGTGATGCCCCGGGGACGAAGAGTCCTGCCCCGGGCTCCAGTGCCGTAAACCCGGAGCACCTGGCGCTCGCGCGTGTCATGGCGATTCCGCCCTACCCGCCCGGCCGGCCTATTTCAGCCGTGGCGCGCGAGCTCGGCCTCGATCCGCAGCAGATCATCAAGCTGGCCTCGAACGAGAATCCCCTGGGCTGCTCCCCCGCCGCCCGGAAAGCGATCGTGGCCGGAGCGGCGAGCGCGGCCCTCTACCCGGATTTCGACACCTTCGCATTACGCGAGGTGCTGTCGCGCCAACTGAACGTCGCTCAAGACCGGATCCTGCCCGGGTCGGGCTCGAGCGAGCACATCGTGCTGGCGGCACGCGCCTTCCTCGAACCGGGGAAGGCGGCGGTCCTCTCGCAATATTCTTTCGCCGCCTATCATGGCGCCATCGCCTCCGTAGGCGCGCGCGCAATCATCGTGCCGGCCCGTAATTTTGCGCTCGACGTCGAGCGGATGCTGGCGGCCATCGATGCCAGCGTCAATATCGTTTATGTCGCGACTCCCAACAACCCAACGGGCACGACGCTGGACTCCGCCGCCCTGGATGCGTTGCTCGAGGGCATTCCGCAACGAGTCGTAGTCGTTCTCGACGAGGCGTACCGGGAGTTCCTCGAGCCTGCGGACCGGCCCGAGACCGATCACTTGCCCGAGCGGCGGCCGAACGTCGTGGTGTTGCGCACTTTTTCGAAAATCCACGGCCTGGCCGGACTGCGGGTCGGATACGCGCTCGGCGATCCGCGCATGATCGCCATTCTGAAGCGCTTGCAACTGCCCTTCAGTGTCAGCGCCATCGCGGAAGCCGCCGCCGTCGCGGCGTTGGGCGACGCGGACTTCAGCAACGAGGCCCGTTCGCTGAACACCGTAGAGCGTACGCGCGTCGAGGCCGCCCTGGCTGCCGCCGGCATCGTATATGTCCCCTCGCACGGCAACTTCATTCTTCTGCGGGTGGGCTCGGGCCGCGCGGTTTTCCAGGAACTGCTGCGACGCGGCGTCATCGTGCGGCCGGTGGACAACTATCAGCTGCCCGAATGGATCCGCGTCTCCATCGGCCTGCCGCGCGAGAATGATGCGTTCCTCGGCTACCTGCTCGAGATCGTGCGCCGATGACTCCCTCGGCGCCGACCCAACGGCTGCTCGAGACACTCATTGCCTTTCCGACCGTGAGTCGCGACTCGAACCTGGGCCTCATCGAATGGGTCCGGGACGAGCTGGCCGCCCAAGGAATCCGCTGCCGGCTCACTTACGACAACGAGCGCCGCAAAGCCAACTTGTTCGCCACACTCGCCGCCGGTGACGCGAGCGGCGGGATCGTGTTGTCAGGTCACACCGACGTGGTTCCCGTGGATGGGCAGGACTGGAGCCGCGATCCCTTCAAGCCCGCCATCATCGATGGCAAGGTATACGGTCGCGGCTCCGCGGACATGAAGGGGTTCATTGCAGTGGTCCTCGCCGCGGTGCCCGAGATGATCGGCAAGCCCTTCCATCTCGCCCTTTCCTATGACGAAGAGGTCGGCTGCCTCGGGGCACCCAGGCTGCTCGAAGACCTGCGGTCGGCGGGAATCCGACCTGAAGGCTGCATCGTTGGCGAACCCACCGGGATGGCACTCGTCAACGGGCACAAGGGCGCGAGCGTTCACCGCTGCAAGCTGCTCGGTCGAGCCGCACATTCCGCGCGCGCCCCCCAAGGAGTGAACGCCATAGCCTATGCGGCGAAGTTGATTACACGCATCGAAGAGATCGCGGCACGCTTGCGCGAATCCGAGAAAAGACATCCCGGTTACGACATCACACACACGACACTCAACATCGGCGTGATCACTGGCGGCGTCGCCAGCAACATCGTGGCCGAGCGTTGCGAGTTCCGGTTCGACATCCGGCACCTGCCGTGGACGCAGCCGAGCTCCATCATCGGGGAGCTCGAGACATTCGCGGCCGAAGAGCTGCTGCCCGAGATGCGCGGGATCGCCCCGGAAGCGTCGATCACTTTCGACCTCGTCGGCGCAGTTCCCGCGCTGGCCACCGACGCTTCGGCCCCCTTGGTGACCCGGGTTGCACGCCTTCTGGCCGCCGCATCGCCAAACCAGCCCCAAGCGACGCGCCCTGCAGCGACCGCTCGCAATCCGCCGCCTCTCCAGCACCAGGTGGCGCCGGTCCAGGTCGGCTTCGGCACTGAAGCGGGTCTGTTCGCCGCCGCCGGCATTCCCGCGGTGATCTGCGGGCCCGGCTCCATCTCACAGGCCCACCGGCCCGATGAGTTCGTCACGCTCGAGCAGCTCGCGCGCTGCGAGCATTTTCTAGACGCTTTGATCGAGGAGTCCGCATGCCACTGACGGGCGGACAACTGTTGGTCGCGCAGCTGCAGCGCGAAGGGGTCAGACACGTCTTCGGAATTCCCGGTGTCCAGCTCGATTGGGCCGTGGAGGCATTGCGTGAGGCGCGCGAGGCGATCGATTTCATCGTGCCACGTCACGAGCAGACGGCTTCCTACATGGCGGACGGCTATGCTCGCACCACCGGGCTCGAGGGGGTCTCCATGGTCGTGCCAGGACCGGGCGTGCTCAACGCACTCTCGGGCCTTGCGACGGCCTATGCGACGAGCTCACGCACCTTGTTCATCGCCGGCCAGATCCCGTCGTCCACCATTGGGCGCGGCTACGGCATGCTGCACGAGATCCCGGATCAGTCCGGCATTCTGAAATCCCTGACGAAGTGGCACGGCATTGCGCGCTCTCCAGGCGATATCCCTACGCTCGTCAATGAGGCGTGCGCGCAATTGCGATCGGGCCAGCCGCGACCGGTTGCGTTGGAGCTGCCGCCGGATGTCCTCCAACAGACAGCCGAAGCCGCCGTCCTCGATCGCGCTCCCGTGGCCCGTCTGGCGCCGGACCCGACGCAGCTCAAAGAGGCCGCGAGCCTGCTGCGCGGCGCGCGATTTCCGGTGATTCAGGCGGGAGGCGGAGCCGCCGCAGCCGACGCGGGCACCGCTTTGCTGGAGCTCGCCGAGCGGCTCCAGGCGCCGATCGTGCTGACCGAAGGCGCTCGCGGCGTACTGCCCAGCCGCCATCCGCTGGTCCTGACAGGTTTGGGCGGCCGCGCTGTGTTTCCGCACGCCGATGTGGTCCTGGCCATCGGAACACGCTTTCTCGATGCGGTGGCGAAACCCAGCTACGCCAATCCGCGCTGTCAGTTCATTTACGTCAATCTGGACCCCCGGCACAGCGCAGCCCCGCGTCAGGCCGGCGTTGCCGTACACGCAGATGCTCGCTCGACGGCCGAGGCCCTGGCGCGGGTGCTGAGCGGCGCCCCGGCACGTCGCTCTCCCGCAGAAGACATGGCCCGCGTGAAGGAGTGGTGCGACGTGCAAATGCGTCGCATCCGGCCGCAAACCGACTACATCGACGCGCTGCGCAGCGCCCTGCCGGACGATGCGATCATCGTCAGCGAGCTGACCCAGGTCGGTTACTTCGCCAACGTCGCCTTCCCCGTCCAGCAGCCGCGCAGTTTCATCACACCCGGCTACCAGGGCACGCTGGGGTACGGCTTCCCAACCTCGCTCGGCGCGGCGGTCGGCAACCCGCAACGCCGCGTCATCTCGCTCAACGGCGACGGCGGTTTCGGCTGGGGCATGCAGGAGCTGGCCACCGCCGCACGCTATCGTTTGAATCTGACGGCAGTCGTTTTCGCAGACGGTCGCTTCGGCAACGTGCAACGCATCCAACGCCGCACCTTCGGGCAAGAGTTCGTGACGGAAGTCGTCAACCCAGACTTCCGAGCGCTGGCTGCCGCGTTCGGCGTGTCCTTCAAGCGCGTCACCGATCCCGGCGCGCTCGGTGAGACGATCGCCGGCACGGCGCACGGCGGTCCCACCCTGATCGAAGTGCCGGTAGGCGAGATGGCGAGCCCCTGGCCCATTATCCACCCGTTCGTCCCCTCTCCCACACCACCTCCGCCCAACCCTCTGGGGCCCGGCGATACAGGGGGCGCCGGGTGAAGACACCCGGGCTGCGCTATGCGTGGTATGCCACGGCGGTCCTGATGATCGCCTATACGTTCTCGTTTCTCGACCGTCAGATTCTGAATCTGATGGTCGGGCCCATCGAGCGCGACCTGGGCATCAGCGATTCGCAATTCGCCCTGCTGACGGGCGGCGCGTTCGGCATCTTCTACACCGTCATGGGCTTGCCGCTGGGCTGGCTGGCCGACCGACTCAGCCGCAAATGGATCGTCTCGGCCGGCATTACCTGCTGGAGCCTGATGACGGCCGCCTGTGGCGTGGCCGGCAGCTTCACCCAACTCATGCTCACTCGTATCGGCGTCGGGGTGGGCGAGGCGACTCTGTCGCCCTCGGCTTATTCCATGCTGGCGGACTATTTCGACAAGGCACGCCTGCCGCGAGCCATGAGCGTGTACACGTGCGGGATCTTCATCGGTGCCGGCACCGCAATGATGCTCGGCGGCGCGGTCGTGAGCGCCGTACAGAACAACCCGGCCATCCATCTCGCCGCCTTCGGAGTCACGCACTCCTGGCAGCTGGTGTTCGTGATCGTTGGCCTGCCGGGTTTGCTGCTGGCGCTGTGGCTGGCGACGCTACGCGAGCCCGTGCGCCGCGATCACGGCGCCGACTCGGAGTCGGTCGCACGCGTCTCGGAAGGGTTCGCGCAAGGAATGCGCGAGCTCGGGGCCTTCCTCGTGCGCTATCCACGCATGTGTATCGCACTGTTTCTCGGCTCGGCGTTCTTCTCCATTCTCGGCTATACCGACACCTGGTATCCGGAGTTGTTCATCCGCACCTGGGGTTGGACCCCGTCGCAGTCGGGCCTCGTCAACGGCGCTTCCTCGTTGATCGCCGGCCCCCTGGGGCTGCTGTTCGCGGGTTGGTATTCGAGTCATCTCATTGCGCGGGGCCGGGTCGATGCCTGCCTGCGCCTCACCGCCTGCGGCGCAATCGGCATCACTCTCCCGGCGGTCATCATGCCGCTGGCCCCGAACGCCGCTCTCATGGCCCTGTGTCTGCTGCCGCTGAAGTTCTTCGTCGGTTTCCCGCCGGTGCTCATCCCGTCGGCGATCCAGATGGTGGCCCCGAACCGGCTGCGCGGGCAGTTGGGCGCACTGTTCCTGTTCACCGTGGGGATCATCGGCGTCTCGCTCGGCCCGCTCCTGCCGGCGCTGTTCAACGACTACGTCTTCAAGAACCACGACCTGTTGCGCTACTCGATCGCCTGGTCGACCGGTCTCGTCGGCCCCATCGCCTGCGGCACGCTCTGGCTGGGAGTACGCCAGTATACGGATCGGTTCCACGAGATGGAGAGCGCCGCGAATGCCTGAAAAGGCCCAGGCCGCCCAAACACCGGCAGCGGCGAGCCGCGCGCCGGCACTGCTGAGCCACGCACTGACACTGCCGAGCCGCGCACCGGTCTCCAACACAACAACACGTCGAGACTTCCCCATGCACACCGATCACTCCTTAGTTGGTCTCGCAGCCGTGCTCACGCTGGCCCTCGTCCCCGTCGCGCAGGCGGCTCCTCTCGAAGCGGCGGCGCAAGCCGCGAGCGGACAGTCCGACGACGGCACGGCTCGCGCACCTGTCGAGGAAGTCGCGAAAACGTCGGACCACGTCCTGAAGTTGAGCGGCAAGTCCATTGCCTACAAGGCCACCGCCGGCACCCTCACCCTGCGCAACGACGATGGTGAGCCCGCGGCAAGCATGTTCTACGTGGCCTATACGGTGGAGCAGCCCAAGGGCGCTGCGCAGCGGCCGGTAACCTTCTTCTTCAACGGCGGGCCGGGATCCGCCAGCCTGTGGCTCAACATCGGCGGGTTCGGTCCGTTGCGCGCGCCGACGGCGACCCCGCACGCCACGCCGCCCGCTCCGTATGTATTCGAGCCGAACGAGGGCACCCTCCTCGACAAGTCGGACCTGGTGTTCCTCGACGCCATCGGTACCGGGTATTCGCGCACCCTGGGCAAAGCGAAGTACGACCAATTCTGGAGCGTGGACGGCGATGTCGATTCCTTCAGCCGCGCCATCATCCGCTACCTCGAGATCAACAAGCGGTGGAACTCCCCGAAATTCCTGTTCGGCGAGTCCTATGGCACGACCCGCGCCGCGGCGGTCGCCTACAAGCTGCACATCCAGGACATCGACTTCAACGGCATCATTCTGCAGTCCTCCCTGCTGAATTTCGCCCGCCTGCAGCCGGGCACGGATGAGATCTACATCGACTCGCTGCCGACCTACGCCGCGGCCGCATTCGCTCACGGACGCGCTGTTGGGGCATCCACCGACGAAGACGCCTTCCTGAACGAAGTCCGTACCTTCGCTCGCGGACCCTACGCGGCCGCGCTCGCCAAAGGCGATCGGGTGTCGGCTGAGGAAGAAGACGCCGTTGCACAGCAGACCAGCCGCTACCTGGGCGTGTCGGTCGAATATCTGAAGCGCGTCCATTTGCGCGTCGAGATGGAGAGCTTCCGCAAAGAGCTGCTCCGTGACAAAGGCCTCATCATCGGCCGCTTCGACGCCCGCTTCAGTGGGCCCGACCCGGGCACCACCGGTCAATACGACCCCGCGACCGACGATCCGGCGACGGGCGGCGTGAACGGCGCGTATCTGGCAGCCTTCCGCAACCAGATCGCAGTCGACCTCGGCTACACCACGTCGTTGAGCTATCGGGCGCTCTATAACGCCGTAATCGAGCCCCACTGGGACATGCACCACAAGGCGCCGGGCATTGACGAGCCGCTCACGACACCGGACACGGCGCTCGACCTGGCCGCCGTCATGGGCGCGAACCCTCGACTGCTGGTGTTGTCGCTCAACGGGATCTATGACCTGTCGACCCCATTCTTCGGCACCGAGTTCGATCTGTCGCACATGCTCCTGCCCCCCGAGCTGCGCAAGAACATCAGCATCGAGTATTACCAGTCCGGGCACCAGACGTACGCCGACCGTGACGCGCTTCGTCACATGAAAGCCGACCTCGATCGGTTCTACGACGCCGCCCTCGCCCGATGAGCCGCCCTCGCCCGATGAGATGAGCGGGCGTGGCCTTTGCCGCCGCCGATCCCGGGACTTCGCGCTCACGGCCCTTGCAGTGTGCGGCCAGCGACTTTGCGCTGTAGTGCGCGCGACAGTCGGGGCGGCGCGCTACGCTGCCCTCGTATAGGCCGCAAAGCGAGCGACAGCGTGTCCCAACCTACTCAGCCGATGACGGCGCCCCCGTCAACTGCCTACAAAATCGTCGACGTGCCGGAGCTGTACAAGGACGTGATCGCGCGTCACGGCCAGAGCGGCCGATTCGTCGGATCCAGCGAGCGCGAAAGCCCGTGGATCCCTTTCGGGGAGAAGGCGGCGATCCGGCATCTCGCGTTCGACGTCCGTCGCAACCTCTTCAGCAACATTCTGTGGATCAAGGGGCCCGGTGTCGTCGGCACGCACAAACACCGGGGCACCGTGGTCATGGTCTGCCTGGAAGGCAGCGCCCGGTACCTGGAGTACGACTGGGTCGCAGGCCCCGGTGACTTCATCTATGAGACACCGGGACTCATCCATACCCTGGTCAGCGATCACCCCCAGGGCGTGAAGCTGTTCGGCTGGCTGCAGGGCCCGATCGAGTTCTACGACGAGCACGGCAAGCTCATCGAGATGCTCGACGTGTGGTGGTACATCAAACACTACGAGACCTACTGCCAGGAGCACGGCATCCCGCTCAATCCGCAGCTCTACCTGTAGGAGCCTCTCTGACCGATGGTGCGCCTGCCGCGCACGGTCCCACGGCGGGGCGAAACGGGTAAAGTCTCGTCCCAGGCAATCTCGAGACGGGACGATGGCGACGGTTCTGGTGACAGGCGGCTCGGGCTTCATCGGCAGCCATATCATTCTGCAGCTGCTGGCGGCCGGACATCGGGTGCAGACGACGATCAGAAGCCTGAATCGCGCAGGCGACGTCCGGGCGATGCTGCGAGAAGGCGGAGCCGAGCCCGGCGACCGTCTTGCTTTTTTTGCCGCCGATCTGGAACGGGACGCGGGCTGGGCGCGAGCCGCGGCGGGTTGCGACTATGTCATGCACGTCGCGTCCCCGTTCCCTACAGCAACACCCCAACACGAAGATGAGCTCATCATCCCGGCACGCGAAGGTGCGCTTCGCGTGCTGCGTGCCTCTCGCGAGGCTGGCGTGAAACGCATCGTCTTGACCTCGTCGTTCGCGGCAATCGGGTATGGACACGCACCGACCCAGGCACCGTTTGACGAGACGACGTGGACCGATATCCGTGGCGCCGACGTGGGGCCCTACATGAAGTCGAAGACACTCGCCGAACGCGCCGCCTGGGATTTCATCGCCCGCGAAGGCGGCGGCCTCGAGCTCTCGGTGGTGAATCCGGTGGGCGTGTTCGGCCCGGTCCTGGGGCCCGACTACTCGACTTCGATCTCGCTCGTCCAGCGCCTCATGGCGGGCGGTATGCCGGGCTGCCCCCGGCTGTACTTCGGCGTCGTCGACGTGCGCGACGTGGCCGATTTGCACTTG